>PCRW01000061.1 GCA_002772115.1 Candidatus Moranbacteria bacterium CG23_combo_of_CG06-09_8_20_14_all_35_22 | reverse complement strand
CATATTTTTGTTTTAGTAAAACAATTATCTACTACTATTTTAACATTTTTAAGGAAAAAAATCGAGGCTATTCTTCAGTGGTTTCATTATGTAATTTTATTTTACCTCTTTTCCTATAATAAATCAAAAAATGTCTATTTGTGGGCATACCACAAGCCATTGACAAAGTCAAAAAATAGGCGTATACTGGTTTACAAGTCCCAATAAGCCTGCAGTGAGAAGATTAGTCGAACTTTTTTGCAAGCTTCAATGGTACGATTTAAATCATTATTTATCAAAAATGAAACAAGGAACAATCAAGAAATTGACTGACCGTGGATTCGGATTCATTTCCGTTGAAGGAAGTGATAAGGATCTTTTCTTTCATTCAAAAGAACTTCAAGGTGTGAGCTTTGAGGATCTGCGAGAGGGAGACAAAGTTGAGTTCGAAGTAAGCGAAAGCCCAAAAGGACCATGCGCTGTCAATGTATCAAAAATCTAAATACTTTCAGTATATTAGAAAAAAACCGTCCCGATTTATCGGGGCGGTTTTTATTTGTGCTATAATTAAACTTATGCAAACAAAAAATAACCCCAACTATTCCAACCTTTCCATTTTTGAAATTATCAAAGAACTTTCTTCTAATGAAAAAGGCTTGAGCGAAAGAGAAGCCCGAAAAAGGCTTTTGGCTTTTGGCCCCAACAAATTGCCCGACCAAAAACCGGACGGAATGGTTAAAATTTTTATTGAACAATTCAAAAGCCCACTCATCTACATCCTGCTTCTCGCGAGTATAATTGTTTTTTTCACAGGAGAAATAATTGACGGGTGCATTATTCTTTTTGTTCTTTTTTTCAATGCCCTTGTTGGCACTTTCGAAGAAGGCAAATCACAAAACATTCTACTAGCCCTTAAAAATTTCGTCCAGACCAAAGCCACTGTTATTCGAGGAGGAAAAGAACGCATAATTTCTGACGAAGAATTGGTTTTGGGAGATATAATTATCTTGCGAGAAGGCGAAAAAGTTCCAGCTGACGCCAGAATTATTTTTTCCAATTCCCTAAAAGCGGACGAATCCTCTTTGACAGGCGAATCTAATCCAGTTCACAAAAAAACTGAAACGGTTAATTTGATTTTCAAAGGAACCACTATCGTTTCTGGAACAGGTCAAGCAATCATTATCGCTACGGGACCCAAAACAGTTATTGGTAATATTTCCGGAAAATTATCCAAGGCCACTGATGATCTTCCGCTTAAGAAAGATATCGGCCGGCTATCCAATATAATTATTTTGCTTGTTTTGACTATTGGAATTATAATATTTATTCTTGGCACAATAAAAGGTTTTGCTTTGAAAGAAATTTTTACCACCATCGTGGCTATTTCCGTTTCCGTCATTCCCGAAGGATTACCAATTGTAGTCACTTTGGTCTTAGCTACGGGCGTTTGGCGGATGAGTAAAAAAAATGTTTTGGTAAAAAAAATGCAAGCTGTAGAAGCCCTTGGCCAAACAAAAATTATCGCTGTCGACAAAACTGGCACGCTCACTAAAAACGAACTGGTGGTAGAAGAGTTATATATTGATGGAAAAATTTTCCAACTAAATGGTTTTGGTTATGAGCCAAAGGGAGAAATATTTTTAGATAAAAAAATTCTTGAGCCAATCAACCACGAAGCGCTTTTGTTGGCCGGAAAAATTGCCACGCTTAATAGCAATGTTTATTTATCTTTTTCTAAAAAAGAAAAAAAATGGAATATTTCCGGCGACCCGACTGAAGCTTCTATTTTGGTTTTAGGAGAAAAAATTGGTTTTCAAAAAGAAAATTTGGAAAAAGAAATGCCTAAATTAGATGAAGCGCCTTTCAACTATAAATTGAAATATCACTCGGCACTCCATTCATCCGAAGGCAACTCCTTTCTTTCCGTCGTCGGCAATCCAGAATCAATCCTGAATTTATCGGAAAAAATTTGGGAAAAAGGAGAAGAAAAAATATTCGATGAAAAAAAATATTACGAGTTGGAAAAAATCCAAAATTCAATGGCCAAAAAAGGCTTGCGCGTAGTAGCTTTTGCTTATAAAAATATCGACAAGCAAATGAAAAATATTCCCGATAATATTTCGGGCCTTGTTTTTTGCGGATTTTTTGCCATTATGGATGGCCTGCGAGAAAATGTTGAAGAAGCAGTAGAAAAAGTTAAATCAGCTGGGATAAAATTAGTTATGATTACAGGAGATTATCCCCTCACCGCCAAAACCATTGGCGAAGAAGCCGGCATCTACCAAAAAGGAGACGCCATTCTAACTGGACAAGAAATTGAAAAATATAGCGAAAATGAATTGGCGGAAAAAATAGGTTCGGTGAGTATTTTTGCCAGAGTAGCGCCCACTCATAAATTAAAAATAATTAATGCTTACAAATTACGCGGGGATATTGTTGCTATGACAGGCGACGGAGTCAATGACGCTCTTTCTTTGATTTCCGCGGATGTCGGCGTAGCGATGGGAAAAATTGGAACAGAAGTAGCTAAAGAAGCTTCCGATATAATTTTATTGGATGATAATTTTTCCAGTCTTGTTTCTGGTGTAGAAGAAGGAAGAAATATTTTTCGATCTATAAAAAAAGTTATTCTTTATCTTTTTTCCACCAGCGCCGGGGAATTGCTCACAATAATTGGCGCTTTGCTAATAAATTTTCCTCTACCAATACTCCCCGCTCAAATTTTATGGCTTAATTTAGTTACTGATGGATTTTTGGATATTTCCTTGGCAATGGAACCGTCTGGAGAAAAAGATACAGCTCAAAAATCCCAACCAAGCAATGGATATTTGATAGATAAATTGATGTCTCAAAGAATTATTCTTATGGCTTTGTCTATGGCTATTGGAACACTTCTTATTTTTAGCCGATTTTATGTTGATAATTTAGCCAAAGCTTGGACAATTTCACTCGCGACTTTATCCGTCTTTCAATGGTTTAATGCTTGGAATTGCCGATCCAAGAAAAAATCAATTTTCCAAATGAACTTTTTTTCCAATAAATTTCTTTTTGGAGCAACTCTGATTGTAATCACTCTCAATCTTTTAGCAATTTATACTCCCTTTATGCAAAAAATATTACGCACTGTTCCGCTAAATTTTTCTGATTGGCTAATAATTATTCTGATTGCCTCCTCTATAATATGGGTTGAAGAAATAAGAAAATTTTTCCAGCGAAAATATGAAAAAAATAGACAATGAATAATCCCATGGAACAAATAAATCGCCCTAGATTGCAAAAGAAAAAATCTGCTTGGAAAATTTTTTTTACCGGCTTGTTTTTTTTATTATTAGTTTTATTTTTTCTGAAAGGATTTTTTTGGTTAAAAAGCAAATCGGAAACCAAGACTGAATCCAAAATTGAACTCACTCCTTCGCCAGAAACTATCACGGAAAATAAAATAGCAGACAAAGTGATCGAGTACACCATTTCCGAAGGTGACATTCCCGCAGAAGTTTTCGTTTCCCAAGGAAAATTAGATTTCAATAATGTAGAAGAAATTTTGTCTTGCGCTAAAGATATTTATGATTTTACCAACATAAAAATTGGTCGAAAATTCCGCTTCTATTTCGGCGAGGAAGAATGCGCCAAAAAAATTGAATACGACCGAGATAGCGAAAACTTAATCATCATTGAAAGAAACGGCGATG
Source organism: Candidatus Moranbacteria bacterium CG23_combo_of_CG06-09_8_20_14_all_35_22 (assembly GCA_002772115.1). Classification (GTDB taxonomy): domain Bacteria; phylum Patescibacteriota; class Minisyncoccia; order Moranbacterales; family UBA2206; genus UBA2206. The sequence continues at coordinate 3,440 of PCRW01000061.1, read as the reverse complement.
ATTTTAGCGCCAAAGAAGAAAAAATAAATTATGACATCAGCCAAGAAATTGCTCGCGGAAAAATTGACAATTTTTTTTATGCTGATGCGCTGGAAGCGGGATTGCAAGAAGCTACCGTTTTGGAAACAGCCGATATTTTTTCTTTTGATATTGATTTTACCACAGAAATTCAAGCCGGCGATGAGTTTGTGATAATTTATGAAAAACGCCTGCGCGATGGGAAAGTGGCTCCCGACGGAAAAATTCTGGGCGCTAAATTTATCAATTCTGGCGTTTCCTATTTTGCTTATTATTTTGAAAACGCCGACAAGGGCGGGCCCGCCTCGACTCGCGGAGACGCTTCGTCGACGCGAGGCGGGTATTATGACAACGAAGGGCGATTTCTAGAAAAACAATTTCTGAAAGCTCCTCTCAACTATCGCCATATTTCTTCCGGCTTTACGGGAGCAAGAATGCACCCAATCACTCGAAAAATTTCCGCCCATTATCAAATTGATTATGCCGCACCAATCGGTACGCCAGTTTCTGCCAGTGCTAACGGCACTGTAGTGAGCGCTCACTTTGAAGGTGGCTGGGGCAATATGATCCGGCTTCGCCATGAAAATGGTTACACTACCCACTATGGACATTTGAGTAAATTTGCTTCAGGCATCCGTTCTGGAGTCAGCGTAAGTCGTGGACAAATCATTGGCTATGTTGGTTCCACCGGTTGGTCCACTGGGCCACATCTGGATTATGGAATCAAACTCAATGGCGTTCCCGTCAATCCCCTAAAACTCGACTTACCCAAAGGTGAACCAATCACAGGAGAGCAAATTAAACTTTTCGAAGAAACTAAAAATAAATTTGGAGATTTATTGAAATAATTGCATTTGACATATTTTCTGAAATATAATACTATACTAATATAAATTAGTATAGTATTTTTATGGAATTCAAATGTTGCACAAAAAATTCGTTAGAACAAAAAGATATTAGCAAGACCTATGATTTTTTGAAAATAATTGCTGACAGAAATCGTATCAAGATAATTTGTATCTTGCGAGAAGGTTCGAAGTGTGTTTGTGAGATTTTTCCGGCTATTGGAATTTCACAAAAATTGGCTTCCCATCATTTAGGACAACTCAAAAGATCAGGCATTTTAATTGAAAAAAGAGAAGGGAATTTTGTTCGGTATTCTCTGAATAAAAAAGCTATCCGAGAGTATAAAAAAATTTTTAATCAAATAATTAAATAATAAAAAAAGCATGAAAATTAAAATTTTGGGTACTGGCTGTCCTAATTGCCAAAAGCTTGAGAAAAATACCATGCAAGCTTTGTCTGATTTGAAACTGGAAGCAAAAGTGGAAAAGGTAACGGATATAGAAAAAATTATGAGCTATGGCGTTATGAGTTTGCCAGCTATTGTGGTGGATGAAAAGGTGTTGAGCTATGGGACTGTTTTGTCTGCGGAAGAAATTAAGAAATTATTAACAGACAAGAAGGAAATTTCAGATAGTTCAGTAGGTTGTTGTTCTTGCAATGGTAAATGTTAAAAATAAAAACAAATTAAAATTATGGATATTTTTTACCCTTTTCAAATAATAGCGAACTGGCTGACTTTCGAAGTTTTTCAATTAACCGATCATTCCCACTTAGGAGAAAGTGTGAATTTTTTCATTTATGATTCGCTAAAAATTGTTTTCTTGCTTTTGGTAATCAACTATTTTATGGCCATTGTTCGGTATTATCTGCCCGTAGAAAGATTACGGGATTTTTTGGCTTCTCGAAAATGGTATGGCGTCGATCATTTGTTGGCATCTTTGTTTGGCACGATCACCCCTTTTTGTTCTTGTTCTTCCATTCCGCTTTTTGTCGGATTTTTGGAAGCGGGCATTCCCTTGGGAGTGACTTTTTCTTTTTTGATCACCTCGCCTTTGGTCAATGAGGCGGCGGTAGTTTTGTTTGTCGGGCTGTTCGGTTGGAAGATAACTCTTTGGTATGTTTTTGCCGGAGTGTTTTTAGGAGTCCTTGGTGGATTTATTTTAGGAAAATTGAAATTGGAAAAATATGTGGCTGATTATGTTTGGAAAATAAAAGTACAAAAGTATGAGGCTGTAGAGGACAAGAAATCTCCCAGTGTTTTGGCGAAAAGATTTTGGCACGAGGGTTGGCAAATTACCAAAAAAATTCTGCCCTATGTTTTGGCTGGAATTGCTTTGGGCGCAGCTATTCACGGATTTGTGCCAACTGGATTTTTGGAAAAATATATCACCAAGGACAATCTCCTAGCTATTCCAATTTCTGTTCTTTTAGCTGTGCCAATGTATGCTAATGCTACGAGTGTAATTCCAATTATGCAAGCTTTGGTGGAAAAAGGCATTCCGCTGGGCACAGCTTTAGCTTTCATGATGGCAGTAGTCGGATTATCACTACCGGAAGCCTTGATTTTGAAAAAAGTGATGAAAATTCAACTACTAGTTTATTTTTTTCTTATAACAGCGATTAGTATTATGATCATTGGCTATCTGTTTAATTTCTTTTTGAAATAATTAATTAATTTTTAAATAAAAAAAATATGAAAATCCAAGTTCTAGGATCGGGTTGCCCGACCTGCAAAAAATTGTTCGAATTGACCAAGCAAGCGGTTGCTGAACTTAAGTTGAAAGTTGAAGTTGAATATATCACTAATATAGAGAAGATTATTGAGATGGGCGTGATGTCCAGTCCAGTGCTCGCCATTGACGGCAAAGCAGTTTTAGTTGGTCAAGTACCTGATTTAGAGAAGCTTAAGGAAATAATTTGTTCTCAACAGTCAACACTAGATAATCTCACGAGCAGTTGTTCTTGCGGGGGGAAATGTTAATAATAAACATTAAAAATAATTTAGCCAGTGTTGAAAATCAAGCAGTGAAACCAGCCGAAAAAATTCAAGTTTTTATGTTTCATTCCACTAGTCGTTGCATTTCTTGCATCAATATTGGAAAATATGCTTATGAAACAGTTAATACATATTTTCAAGAGGAAATGAAAAATGGAGTGCTTGAATTTAGGGAAATCAATATTGATTTGCCAGAAAACAAAGAGTTGGCTAATAAATTCAAAGCAGTCGGATCAGCACTTTTTGTCAACGCTATTATTGACGGCAAGGATAATATCAAAGAAGACACGCAAGTTTGGCGCCTAGTTGGCAATGAGGTTCAATTTAAAGATTATTTTAAAAATAAAATTAATAAGTTATTAGGAAAATAAATATGGAATTTCTCAATGCCTTAATTAGACCTGTTGCTTTTTAAGCAACTATGTTAAAATTTAGACAGAGTTAAAAAATAAAAATACAACCAAATAATATGTTCAACATCAAACAGGCATTAGCTAACAAACGCTTAATGCTGGCTATTACAGGCGTAACTCCGCAGGAATTTTCTAATCTCATTCCTGTTTTTTCCCAAGAGTATCTT
>PCRW01000024.1 GCA_002772115.1 Candidatus Moranbacteria bacterium CG23_combo_of_CG06-09_8_20_14_all_35_22 | reverse complement strand
AATTTTAGCATTAGAAATTATTTAAAAATTATAAAATTATAAAATTAAAAATTCCGTGAAGGATATAAAAATACTAATCGAACATTGGGGCAAAATAGATTCTCTAAAAATTGAGGACTATCTTGAAGTTGGTGGTTATAAAGCCTTGGAGGAATTTATTTTAGGAATGGATAGGATGGGCGCTTTAGGAGAGATAAAAAAATCCGGTCTTTGCGGACGAGGTGGAGCGGGTTTTCCAACTGGCACAAAATTTGAAATGGTATATAAACAAATTGGTAAAAAATATTTTATTTGTAACTTAGATGAATCGGAGCCAGGAACATACAAAGATAGGTTGATCGTAGACAAAAATCCACATTTGCTTTTGGAAGGCATAATAATTTCTGCTTTGATTGTTGGAGCGGACAAAGCCTATGTTTATATTAATGGAAATTATCAAAAGCAAAAAGAAATTTTGGAAATGGCGCTTTTGCAAGCGAAGAAAAAAAAATTCTGGGGGAATAAAATTTTAGAATCAGATTATAGTTTGAAAATTGAAATATATTCTGGTGCGGGAGCGTATATTTGCGGAGAAGAAACGGCACTCGTCAATTCTATCGAAGGTCAGCGGGGGGAGCCAAAACTTCGTCCGCCCTATCCAACTGAATGTGGATTACTTGGAAGGTCGACGGCAGTTAACAATGCGGAAACGATTGCTAGTATCCCGTGGATAATTTTAAATGGCGGAGAAAAATATTCCAAAATTGGTTCAAAAAATTCTCCTGGGACAAAACTATTTATTTTAAGCGGAGCTATTAATAATCCGGGAATCTATGAAGCGCCAACGGGAATAACAGTTAAAAAATTAATTGACGATTATGCTGGAGGAATAAAAAGAGGTAAAGAATTTTGGTTTGCCCAAATTGGTGGCGCTTGTGGAAAATTATTATTAGAAAAAGAACTAAAAGCTAAGATGGAATTTGGCAAGGAATGTGAATGTCCGCTAGGTTCAGGATCAATTTTGGTGGTGGATAAAAGTGTTAACATTCATGACCTCCTTATTTCTTGGGCAGATTTTTTCCGGCGTGAATCTTGTGGAAAATGTGTGCCGTGTCGCGAAGGAACTTTCCGACTTTGGGAAATTGCCAAAAGATTCAAAGATGGAAAAATTTCCGAGCGTGACAAAGAAGCGATTCAAGATATTTTGTGGACGCTCGAGCGAACAACTTTTTGCCCACTGGGAAAATTCGCCGGAACGGCTTTTCGGGATGCAATAACAAAAAACATTCTAACATTTTAACAAGTGTTAATATGCTAAAATGATCATATGAATATAAAGATAAATAATAAAATTTATAAAGTAAAAGAATGGGAAACTGTTTTGGATGTGTGTCGAAGAGAGGGAATTAGAATTCCAACGCTATGTGGTTTTGAGGGTTTGCCACGCGAAGCGGTTTGCCGGCTATGTCTGGTGGAAATTGGTGGAAGATTGGTAGCTTCTTGCACCGCAAAAGCTTTTGATGGTTTGGAAATAATTACGGAGAGTGATGATATAAATAAGGCAAGAAGAATCAATCTCGAACTTCTTTGGGCGGATCATGCTGGTAAATGTGCGACTTGTAAGAAAAACAAAATGTGCGAACTGCAAAGATTGGCAGAGGAATATAAGATTGAAAACTTTCATTTTATTCCGAGAAAAGGAGAAATAACTGGTTGTGAGGAATTGGATTTAATTCGCGATAATTGGTCGCGAGTAGTGGTGGAAAACGAAAATCCCTGCATTTCTAGAAACAGCGAACTTTGTATTGAATGCAAAAGATGTATTAATATTTGTCCGGAGAAAAAATTTGGTTTCAATCATCGCGGAAGTGATATCGTCGTTGGCACACCGTATGAAAAAGTTTTGGATTGTAGTTTTTGCGGAAAATGCATAGAAGTATGTCCAACAGGAGCGCTTACAGATAAAAACGATTATGTAAAAATTGTAGAAGAATTGGATAATCTCAAAAAGTTTTCTGTGGCAGTTTTGGATTTTGCAATAACAGAAAAAATATTGAAACAAATTGAAAATATAACTCAAGAAAAAAAAATAGAAAAATTATTAATCAGATTGGGTTTTGAAAAAGTTATACAATTAGAAAAAGAAAATTCAGAAGATGAAATAATAAAAAATATTAAAACTGAATATGCTAAGCAGGAAAAAATAAATTCTAATGATATGGTAGTGTTTTTTATTTCTTCTAAAATTTATAAAAAAGCTAAAAAGGATAATTATTTAGATTATGTGCTTAGCGAAAGAGAAGTGGCGAGGTTAGTTAGAGATAAGGAAAAGATGAGAGAGGGGAAGATAAAGATTTAAGTTATCCCGCACTAATTCCGAATGAAGATTTTTTTAGTATAAAAATTATTCCACGGAATCGCCTACGGCTTAGTTTGTTTTAATAAAAAGTTCAATTTGTGAATTAGTGCAGGGATGCTCAATTTTGTTCCTGCTCACTATGTTCGCAGACAAAATTGGCATGTGTCTAGCAATTCCAGCAAAAATAATAAAAATTAATGATCAACTGGCGATAGTTGATTTTCAAGGCGTGAAAAAAGAAATAAATATTTCTCTGGTTGATGTTAAGACTGGGGATTTTGTGATGGTGCACGCTGGCTTTGCAATTGAGAAAATGGAAGAAGATAATGTGAAAGAGATTAAGGAATACTTAAAATAAAGCGGAATAAAAAATACTACCGTATTCTAGTATACGGTAGTGAAGATATTATGGAATATAAAAAGATTTTGAAAAATATTCAAGAAAAGGCGGAAAGAATTGATCGGCCAATTCGGTTTATGGAGCTTTGTGGCACGCACAGTGAGGTGATTGCCAAGTACGGGATAAAAAATATTTTGCCAAAAAACATCCAGCTTATCACTGGCCCTGGGTGTCCGGTTTGCGTCATTGATCAAAGTGAAATTGATATTGTCACGGGATTAGCGCTTGCTGGAATTCCGATTGCTTGTTATGGCGACGCCACTAATATCCCTGGGAGTTTGGGAAGCTTGGAAAACGCTCGGCAAAAGGGAGCGCGAGTTTTCATTGTTTATGATGTTGCTGAAGCTTTGGAACTTTCCAAAAAAATTTCTAATTTAGTTTTTTGGGGAATTGGTTTTGAAACGACGACTGTGATGACAGCCTGGGGAATTCAAAATAACCTTACGGTTTTTTCTTCACATAAACTTTTTCCTCCAGCAATGGAGGCACTATTAAAAAATAATAAAATTAGAGTTGACGGTTTTATCGATCCGGGGCATGTGAGTGCAATTATCGGAACAGAAGTTTATGAAAAATTCCAAATCCCACAAGTGGTGGCCGGATTTGAAGCGAAAGATGTTTTGCGTGCTATCGAAATGCTACTTACTCAAATAATTACCAAAGAAAAAAAAGTAGAAAATGAATACGCAAGACTAGTGAAAAAAGAGGGAAATTTAAAAGCAAAAAAAGTAATTTCGGAAGTTTTTGAAGTTAGGAATGCTTTTTGGCGAGGCTTGGGAGAAATCAAAAATTCTGGACTAAAAATTAGAAAAAAATATCAGCATCTTGATGCCGAATTTATCCATCGAGATTTGATTGCGAAAATAAAAAAAGAAATTAGACCTAAAAAAAACACCCGCCTCGACTCGCGGGGACGACCGCTCGTCGACGCGAGGCGGGTTTGTCGTTGCGGAGAGGTTTTGCAAGGAATAATTTCTTCAAAGCAATGCAAATTATTTGGAAAATATTGCACGCCGGATAATCCACAAGGTGCTTGTATGGTTTCGCGGGAGGGGAGTTGTAATATTAATTTTCGTTTCAATGAATAATAGTATGAAAAATAATAAAATAATAGAATTAGAAATGGGCGGGGGAGGAAAAAAATCGGAGGAACTTATTGGAAACATAAGGAATATTTTGAGCGTGAAAGGAAAGTGGCAAAATACTAAAGATGATGGGGCGGTTTTTGAGTTATTCGCTTCGCGAACCCGCGCTACGAATGCGGGACATACGAATTTTAATTCCAAGTCTTTTAGTAAATTGGTTTTTACTACGGATGCTTTTATTGTTGATCCGTTGTTTTTCCCAGGAGGAGACATTGGAAAAATTGCAATTTGTGGAACGCTAAATGATTTAGCAGTGATGGGCGCCAAGCCGATTGGAATTTCTTTGAGCTTAGTGATTGAAGAAGGATTTACTCAAGCTGATCTTGAAAAAATAATTCAGTCTATTAATAAAATTTCAAAAATTACTGGCGTGCCGATTGTGACGGGGGATACTAAAGTAACAGAAAAAGGCAAGATAGATAAAATTGAAATTACTATTTCTGGGGTAGGACTTGCTTCCAAGATAATTTCTAACGATGGCGCCAAAGTGGGCGATGATATAATTGTTTCTGGAGATTTGGGCGAACATGCAGTGGCGCTTTTGGCCAAGAGGTTTAACTATCAAACAAAAATAAAAAGCGATTGCCAGCCACTGATTGACGAAATTCAATCAGTTTCAAAATATCTGACTTCCTGCAAAGATCCAACGCGTGGCGGAATGGCAGCCGTGCTTAATGAGATGTCACAAAAATCCAAAACGAAATTTGTGCTGGAGGAAAAAACTTTGTCGTACAAAAAAGAAACCGTGGCAATTTCTGAACTTCTTGGCATCGATGTTTTTTCTTTTCCATCGGAAGGCCGGTTTGTGGCGACGGTGCCAAAAAAATATTCCAAAAAAGTTATCAAAATTCTTCAAAAATTTAATAAAAGTGCTAAGATTATCGGTTGGGTAGGGCGATCCGCCTCATCGGCGGACAAGGGCGGGGGTGTTTGGCTAAAAACTAAAATTGGAAGTATAAAAAGAATTGAAACGCCGAGAGGGAAGTTGATTCCTAGGATATGTTGAATTATTCTACTTTTTCTTTCCGCAAGAAAAAGTAGCAAAAAGAACTCTCAGCCAAATTTTGTCTCCGACAAATTTTCAGTTTGCTCACTAAAATTTATAACTCGCTTCGCTCAAACAGGATAAATTTTTTAACGCTCGCAAACCTCAATTTGTTTCGTCGCCAAAATAGGCTGAAATTTAAATCAGTTAAATAAATGATAAATTATTTGCCCAAATGAAATTCCGGCGTCACCGCGGGGGGTTAATTTTGAGCCATAAACGCCTTTTGATTCTAAAAACGAAGAAATTATTTTATTATTAGCGATGCCACCGGAAATAAAAAAATTGTCATGCCGAACTTGCCTGCTTGTCCAGTAGGCAGGTTTTGGCATCTTTTTAGATCCTGAAATAAATTCAGGATGACATTTAAGTAAAATTTCATAAAGCCCTTCCGCAATATAAAACTGGGCAGTGGCAGCTAATCTCCGCTTATCTTTCTTTATATTTTTTAATAAATACTCAAAAAGAGGCGTAGTCAAAAGAATATGTTTTTTTTCTTTTTCATCAAAAATTATTTTCGGTTTTAAATCAGAATAGGGGAGGGTAGAATTTTTTTCCAAGAGATCAATTGGTTCATGTTTGTATTTTCTAACATTCCCACAAAAGCCTAATAAAATTGAAACAGCGTCTAGAACTCTTCCGATGCTGGAAGTTTCTAGGCAATTGAAATTTTGTTGAAGTTGATTGTAAATTAATTCAAATTGATTGGAAGTATAAAACTTTTCCATATATTGATATATGGAAATTTTGTCCATAAACTTATTTAAAATAGAAAGTACTATCCTAGCGGGTTCTCGCACGGCCAAATCCCCACCAATCATAACCTGATTTTCCAGATGCCCAATCCTTTTTATGCTTTCTGCTTTATTCTTTCTACTTTCTACTTGAAATATTTCTCCTCCCCAAATTTTTTCGTCTGTTCCGAAACCAGTGCCGTCCATAGCTATACCGTAATTGGTAATTGGTAATTGGTGATTAGGATAATTAATTAATTTATCTCCGATGGCAGAAAAAATATGGGCGAAGTGGTGTTGGATAGAAATATGTTTTGCATTATATTTTTTAGCGAGTTCTTTTCCCCAAACAGTAGTTTTGTATAGCGGATGAAGATCAGTGAGAATAATTTCTGGTTTAATTTTATTATCTTTCAAATAGCTTAAAACTTTTTTTTGATATTTTTTCCAATTAGTTTCTTCCAATAAATCGCCAAAATCTTTGGAGAAATAAATCTTACCATTTGACCTCTCTGTCTCGACTATGAGACATCTCTCCTTATTAAGGAGAGAATGATAAGGATGGGACAAATATATAGAAAAGTTCCCAGCGGATTCAGCGCCGAGAGCTAGAATTGAGACATTCTTTGTGTGTTTAAAGTTAATCATTTGCATATATGTGATTTCAGTATATAATATTATTAGGATAAAATAAACAATAAAAATAAAATAACAAATGAATATATTTTCCGTGCAGGATAATCCAATCCCTTCCATGGCTATAGTAGCGATAGCTATTCTGGGCTATCTATTATTCAGATTTTCAAGAAATAAATCAGGCAAAATTTTCACAGCCACACCTATCATAAATAGTTTTTCAAAAGACATTACTGATCTAGCTAGAAAAAACCAGCTTGATCCGGTCATTGGCCGAGAAAAAGAGATAGACCATCTCATTATGGTTTTGAGTCGCAGGACTAAAAACAATGCCGTGCTTATTGGGGATGCCGGCGTTGGGAAGACTGCGATTGTGGAAGGTTTGGCGCATAATGTTTCGCAGAAAAATGTTCCGGCAAGTCTTTTTGGCAAAAGAGTTTTGATGTTAGATTTGAATGCTCTTTTGGCTGGAACAAAATATCGGGGTGAATTTGAAGAGAGAGTAAGAAAACTCACTGATGAAATATCTAACTCAAAAAGAAAAATTATTCTTTTTATTGATGAAATACATAATCTTATTCAAGCGGAAAGCTCAGGGGAATCAGTTTCGGTGGGGGATATTTTCAAACCAGCGATGGCAAGAGGAGAGTTGCAAATAATTGGCGCTACAACCAAGGAAGAATATGACCAATATTTTCACACGGATCTAGCTTTCAAAAGAAGAATGCAACCAATTTTTGTGAAAGAGCCGAGCAAAAAAGATACTTTTGAAATTCTTAAGGGTGTAAAATCAAAATACGAATTTTTTCATAATGTTAGAATTTCAGAAAAAGTCATCAAGGCCTGCATAGAACAATCAGAAAAAATGATTTCAGGGCGATCTTTTCCGGATAAGGCGATAGATTTGATGGACGAAGCATCTAGCAAAGCTAGAATGGGCTGTATAAATAATAGACCTGTTGCTTTTTAAGCAACTATGTTAAAATTTAGACAGAGTTAAAAAATAAAAATACAACCA
>PCRW01000078.1 GCA_002772115.1 Candidatus Moranbacteria bacterium CG23_combo_of_CG06-09_8_20_14_all_35_22 | reverse complement strand
TCAGGTAATGGTCAGTTCGTGGCAATTCATCCCTGTGTGTCCGAGTACGGACAACAACAGGGAGTTCTTGCCGCTATTCCTTAAAAATTTAGATTTAAGATTTATTTACAAAATTAAAAATTAAAAAATTAAAAATTCTTTAGTGCAAAATCATAAATACTTCCTCCCCTCTAACTCTTTTGGAAAATATGTCTGCGTTGAACTATCCTCTTTTGGCGTGTATTTATAATTTTTGGCATAACCTAAATCTTTCATCAGCTTTGTCGGAGCGTTTCGGATATGTAGCGGAACAGAAAGATTGCCGAATTTTTCCACATCAGCTTTGGCTTTTTCATACGCTTCATAAGCAGTAATATCTTTTTTACTTTTAGAAAGATAAATTACACAGTGAGTTAAATGTACAGCGCATTCCGGCATTCCCAATTTGTGGCAAGCATCAAAAACCGTGTTCGTCAAAATTAGCGCCGTATTATTCGCCAGCCCAATATCTTCCGAAGCAAAACGCACCAATCGACGGGCAATGTAAAGCGGGTCTTCCCCGCCTTCTAACATTCTTGCCAGCCAATAAACCGAAGCGTCAGCATCTCCCCCTCGCATTGATTTGTGAAGCGCCGAAATAATATTATAATGCTCTTCGCCGTTTTTATCATAAAGCAAATGCGTCTTTTGAAAAACTTCTTTTATTTTTTCAATAGAGATTTTTCCAATGCCATTTTTGGAGTCTAAACCTCCAATTGGAGGTTTAGACTCTTGGGTATTTTTTTGAGAGTATAAAATATCCAAAACATTGAGCGCCGTCCTCGCGTCGCCATTGGACATATACGCTAGAAATTTTATGACTTCTGAAGTTATTTCAATTCTATTTTTGTCAGCACTGTTTATAATTTTAGTTGCCCGCAAAATTATTTTTTCCAAATCTTTTTCCGTCAATTTTTCCAAAACAAAAACCCGCGTGCGTGAAAGCAAAGCGCCATTCACTTCAAAACTCGGATTTTCGGTCGTTGCCCCAATAAGAATAATTAGGCCTTTTTCCACACTGGGCAAAAGCGCATCTTGCTGGCTTTTGTTCCAGCGATGAATTTCGTCGATAAAAAGAATGGTTTTTTTATTTTTTCGTATATTATCTTTGGCCTTAGCCACAACTTCCGCCAAATTTTTTTTCCCACTGGAAGTAGCACTTAAAATAATAAATTCAGCGCCGGTATTTTTGGCGATAATATGCGCGAGCGTAGTTTTGCCTGATCCGGGAGGTCCCCAAAGAATCATTGATGGGATGCTATCGTTTTTTATAGCATTAGAAAAAAAAGATTTTTTTGAAATCAATTTTTCCTGCCCAAAAAAATCCTCCAGATTTTCTGGACGAATCCGATCAGCCAGTGGAATATTACAGTCCATATTTTTTCCGATTAGCCACATGCTCTTCAAAAGTTTTTGAATAAATAACTTTCTTTCCACCATCAACATCCGCAGTAAGAAAAAAATTATAGTTTGATTCCATCGGATAAATCGCCACGCTTATAGCATTTATTCCGGGATTAGAAATTGGGGTTGGCGGAAGTCCAGTATTGCGATAGGTATTATAAGGTGAATCAAGTTCTAAATCTTTTCCACTATGCTGATCATTGTTGTCTTGCAAAATATATGAGAGTGGGGCATCGCTTTCCAGCCTTTGCCCACTCGTAATTCTTTTCCAAAAGATTCCACTCACAATTTTCATATCCTCTGCGGTTTGCACTTCTTTTTCAATAATACTTGCCATAATAATTATCTCTTCCACAGATTTATTTTGCTTGGCGATATCTGCTTTCATTTGTTCGGTAAGTTTCTCGTTAAAAGTATCCAGCAGTCTCCCAATAATATCTTCTGTTTTTATATCTTTTTTAAAAAAGTAAGTATCTGGAAAAAGATAACCTTCCAAGGTTTTGATATTTTCTGGTGTCAAATAGTTGTAGCGTTTTTTGAATTCCTTTGGAGCATTGACTATTTCAAGAAATCTTTTACCATCTAAATTATTTTCACTCAAGCGTTTGGACATAAGTTTCGCGCTAAAACCTTCCGGAAAAGTAATTCGAATAAATTTTTCTTCTCCATTTGTAATAATATGAACAATTTCCGGAATTGTTAATCCACCGGAAAATTCATATACCCCCGGCATTATCTTATTTGAAAGTCCTTGTGATTTTACATAATAATAAAAATAAATTTCTCCCGAAATCAAATTGGCTTTTTTTAATTTTACAGCCACTTCCTTATTTCCTTCTCCTTTAGTAATTTCAAAAGTTTTAGTTCCATCAAATTTTGCTTGCGAATAATAAACTTGTTGCCTAAAATAAAAAAGCCCTGCGAAGAGTAGCAGAAAGATTACAGAGATTATTATAAATATATTTTTTTTCATTAATTTAATTTTTTTTATTAAGCCTTTAAATATCTGATTTCTAATTCCCAATTTCCAATAAAATGTCTGGCGTTAAATTTGTAAAACAAAAAAATACATCTCGCTAAACCAAGGGAACAAAACTAAATCCCAAGTATTCTTCTTTATAAAAATCATTCTCGCTTTTTTTTTCTAAATACACCAGACTGTCATTTACGGGAATGATCATTTTCCCTCCGATTTTTAATTGATTTTTTAATTCTTCTGGAATAACTTTGACAAAAGCATTAACTAAAATTCTATCATACGGCGCATTCTCTGGAAAACCTTTTTTTCCATCGATTGAATAAAATTCCGCGATGCCTTTTTCTCCATTCTTTACATAATTTTTATATTTAGCCGTATTATTTTTACCCCATTGCCTAAGTTCTTCTATTCTTTCTACTGCCGTTACTTTGCCTTTTGATCCAACAATATAACAAAGAAGAGCTGTCGTCCAACCAGAACCTGAACCAACATCTAGGATATTGTGTCCACGATCCGGTTCTAAAAGTTCAAACATAATTGCCACGGTTTTCGGTTGCGAGATGGTTTGCCCATATCCAATCGGCAAAGCAATATCTGCCATAAATTCGCTTTCCAAATCTTTAGGTAAAAATTCTACTCGACTTATTTCGGAAAAAGCACCAATAATCAAATCAGTCTTGAGGTATCCGTTTTTGATTAAATTATTGATTAAATTATCCATTGGAATTTTTATAACCCGATAACCTGCACGATATAATCTCTTTTTCTTGAACCATCCATTTCTACAAAAAAAATGCTTTGTTTTTGAGAAAGATCCATTTTTCCTTTTTCAATCGGCACTGTTTGACTTGCCCCCAGAAGAATTGCTTTGCAATGAGAATGTCCATTGCTTCTACCATCAGAAGTGACTGCCCGATTAAGTTCAAAAAGATCATGGGAATAACGATCCGACACTGGCACAATACGATAGAGTGTTCGCATAAAATCCTGAATAAGCATCGCTTCATTGTGATTGATCGCAATGCCAGAAGTGGTATGTTGAGAAAAAACCAAAACTTGTCCTTCTCGAATACCGGAAGATTCAATCACCGCCTCGACTTTTTGGGTGATGTCGATAAATTCAATTTGAGTCGTGGTTTGCAACTCAATTTTTTGTTTGTATATCTTCATATTTTTACGAAATACGAACTTAATACGAAATACGAAATTACGAAAAATGAATTTCAATGTTTCGTATTTCGTTTATTTCGTAGTTCGTAATTTATTATTTTTAAAAACGCTGGCGACTTTTTTTGCCACTCGACTATCCAACGCTTCTGGTATTATTTTACCACGATTTGGATTTTTTATCAAACTGGCAATAGCCTTAGCCACTTTTATTTTATGTTCGTCAGTAATAATTTTCACATTGTTATCCAAAACTCCTCGAAAAATTCCTGGAAAAGCCAGAACATTATTGATTTGATTGGCATAATCGGAGCGTCCTGTCGCTACGATAAACGCCCCGCCGGCTTTGGCGCGTTCTGGTATAATTTCCGGAATTGGATTGGCCATCGCAAAAACAATAGCATATTTATTCATTTTGGAAATATCTTCTTCTGTGAGAATATTTGGTGCCGAAACTCCAATAAAAACATCCGACCCCGTAAGAGCATCACGAATATTGCCCCTCACATTTTCCGGATTAGTAATGCGTGCAATTTCCATTTTCGAAATATTGAGTCCCCCGCTTCTTTTTTTGTAAATTATCCCCATGCGGTCAAGCATAACAATATGTTTAGCACCAGCTTTCAAAAGTAACTTAGCAATCGCCACTCCCGCCGCACCTGTGCCAGAAATGACAATTTTTATTTTTGCCAAATCTTTTTTGACAACCTTAAGCGCGTTAATCAGTCCTGCCAAAACCACAATCGCTGTGCCATGTTGATCATCGTGAAAAACCGGAATGTCTAATTCTTTTTTCAATCGTTCTTCAATTTCAAAACATCTCGGCGCTGAGATGTCTTCCAAATTTATTCCGCCAAAAGTTGGGGCCAGATATTTTATTGTTTTTATAATTTCTTCCGTATCCTGTGTTGAAAGTACAATCGGAATCGCATCCACTCCACCAAGTTCCTTAAAAAACAAAGCTTTCCCTTCCATAACTGGAAGCGCTGCTTCTGGCCCAATATTGCCCAGTCCCAAAACCGCCGATCCATCCGAAATGACCGCCACCGTATTTTTCCGCATCGTATAAAGCTTGGAAAGCTTCTTATCCTTGGCAATCGCCCGCGAAACTTCCGCCACCCCTGGAGTATACAAAATCGGCAAAGTTTTTTTCGTAAGTTTTACTTTGCTTCTAATTTCAATTTTCCCGCCTCGACTCGCGACGAAGGTCGCTCCTCGACCCGCTTCGACTTGATTGTCGAATCGAGGCGAGCGCGAGGCGGGTCCACCGATTTTTCGAGAAAGCTGAATTGATTTATGCATACTATTATTTTCTTACAAATTTATCCTTACTGCCCAAGTAAAAGCGAAGAAATATTTTTGCCAGATTTCATCCGTTGAATTATATTCATTATTGAAAAAGAAATGATCCGCCAGAGCTTCGCGCGTACGCAAAAGCTCCTTAAGCTTTGTCTTATTTTTCGCATCAGCGATCGTGAAATCCAAAAGTTCTAAAGCTCGCTCAAAAGCTAAGCGGGAATATTCGATTTTTTTATCTTTCCACTTTATCGTTCGTTCAATTTCACTGCCAATATTGGCCATTTGCTCAAAAAAAGAAAGGTTGTTCCATTTTTCTCCGGCTAAATTTTTATGGTAATATTCCATTATTTTTTCACCAATTTATCAACTACTTTTAAGATTTTTTTTTGTTCCTGCACATCATCCACTCCGCGACTGCGATTTCCTTGAGAAGGACGCAGGTTTATCATTGAATCAAATTCAATAAAATCATCTTTTGAATTTTCCGGATAAAAATTTATTCCCCATAAATTTTTTTGCTCGGAACCATTTTCTAAAAGAAGTCTTTCTTCATCGGCATGCAAATCGGCATCCACCGCCATAATTTCTTTTTCTACATCCACTACCGCCTTAACTAAATTGCCAAACATCTTCTGCGACATTTCCTTGAGTTCATTAACTGAAATTTTATCTTTAACTATTTTCATAAGCAAATATTATACAAATAATTTAATTAGAACTTTCTATTGTGCAAACTTCTTTGATTTCATTTTTCAGATCTCCCATTTCTTTTTTCAAAAAATCATTCCATTCTTCCATTTCCATTATTTCTGGATTGATAATATTCTCATCTTCCATTTCATCCCCATTTGAAACTTCCGGCCACTTAGTTCGCTCGGGGGCTTTGCCAAAAGCCATTTCAACTGTTTCGCGCGGACCAAAAAATTCTCGCTTGGCTGATTTGTTTTTTGGAGCGGAAATTTCAAAGGAATTGACCACGCCCTCATTTCCATAATCAGGATTTTTGTCCCAGCCATCGCTTTGAAAAAAACCGAATTGATCTTTCAAAATTTGATAGAGATAGGCTCGATCAGTTGCTACCGTGCTTTCCTTAATGAAATTATTCCAAATATAATAGTCCAATTCTTTTTCATAGCCTTCCATTTTCCACTGCGAAATTACATTTTCCAAAGCACGAATAGAAAGAACATTTTCCTGAAGGAAATATTTTGTCGAACGACCACCCGCTTCTTTGAAATAATAAGCCCCGTCAATTTCTTTGCCGGCAAAAACATTTTGAATAAGCCGAGCTGATTTTGCCAAATTCCAGAGTTTTTGTTCACTGCCTTTGGGAATTTCCATATTTCCGTTTTTGTCCATAATATCGGCTAGAATAAGATGAAATAATTCATTTTCTTTTCCAGCCTCATCTTCCAAGCTTCCTTCTGTTATTTGTGGCAAATAATCATATTCAATTTTGTGAAGTCGAGAAAGAAAAGCTGGATCCATATCTTGTCTGTCAACATATTTTTCCTGCCCTTGATTCAAATTTCCCGTCATCATTATTCCAAAACCTTCTTTGATTTCAATTTCTCTTCCGCTATCTTGTTGAATGTTAATTTTGTCTCCAACTTTGCGAGTTAAAATATGATTCAAACTAATCAGTACTTCATGCGAAATCGCATTCACTTCATCAATGATAATTATCCGACCTTCTTCCATCGCTTGATAGACCGGTCCCATAAAAAAATCTGAAATTGTTCCATCTTTAAATTGCGTTAAATAAATTTGTAATATGCGATCATGAGCCCTATTCTTCTCTCCTTCTTTTTCATTTTCGCTTAGATTTTTAAGAAATTCTTCGTTTTCCTTAACCCATTTTTGATATTTTTTATCAACTTCTCTCTCATATCCAGCAAGTTCCTCTTTATTAATTTTCCCTATTGAAAGCACCTGATGTCCATAAAATTCCGCTTGAGAAATGTTTTTTGAGCCAGAAATAATCAAGGCTTCTTTGCCAGAATATTTTTTGGCTGTATGCATTGCCAGTTCCGATTTTCCACTTCCCAGATGGCCATAAATCAAAATTGGTTTGTTGGCTTGAAGATGGACTTCGATATCTTCCATTTGTTCTTTGACATAATCAGTTTCCACAATTTTTCCCTCTTCCAGTTCTTTTTTATATTCTTTGAGTTGTTTCAAATGTAATCCGAAATAACTTTCTGGACTAAGTTCCAGTGATTTTTCTCGTAAATTTTGATTTTCACCCAATTCATCACGGACTTCATCTAGCGCTTCCAATTCTTCTCCGCTTGGCGCTCCGTCAAAGCCTTTCAAAATTTCCACTTTTTCTGAAAGTAATCCTTTTCTTTCCATTTGAATGGCTTTTTCATAACGAAGGGCTTTGATCAAATTTTCTTTTCGCAGTTCAACCAATTCTCGCTCCGGTGAATTTTCTTCACCCAAAATTTTCTCTGCTTCTGTTTCAAAAACATTTTCTCTTTCCAGCGCTTTTTTGGCGACTCGTCCTCTTTTAGATTTTTCCAAAATTTCCTCTTTAGATTTTTCTTGCCGTTCTTCTTTTGGAATTTTTGTTTCTCGATACATCATCTGCGATGCCTTTTGAGCTTGCCGTTTGTTTTTTTCCGCCTCATTGACATTTTCCTCCACCTTTTTCCATTGTTCAAAATTTTGTGATTCCATATTATTTTTTCAAAAGATTAAGAATTAAAAAAACCAAATCAAATACAAAATATCCAAAGCCTAAGTTAATTCAAAACTACGGGAGAGACGGCACCCAAGACGGCCACTGGAATA
>PCRW01000050.1:7779-9762 GCA_002772115.1 Candidatus Moranbacteria bacterium CG23_combo_of_CG06-09_8_20_14_all_35_22 | reverse complement strand
ATATATTTATCGAATAATCAATTAATTTTAAAAAATCAAATCTGTCTAATTGAAGCTAAATTATTGTCTTGACAGACGGTCCATCTTAAAGAAAGAGTTAAAAGGGAGGGAGTATATTTGCCAAGAAGATCGTTGACGGAGCAGGGAAACACTTGGTTTACTTATCGTGGTCAAGAAATAGAATTTTATAATAAAAATATAAATGGCCTGAAAGATTTAAAAGAATTGTTGGAAATTGATAATGATGATGTGGAAAAAGATAAAAGTAGAAAAGGTGATTTAAATTTAACCTCGGTTGATGCTATTAGAATAGCCTATGATTTAATTGGCAGAGGAGTTTTGAAAGAAAATCACTTGGAATTTATAAAAAAACAAACAAAAATAAGTAAAATAGTAAAACCTATTCTCAATCCTAACCAATATTTTCATCTCCTAGCTTGGCTAAAAGATAACAAACAAATATCAGAGGAGGAACTAAAAAAAGCTTCCACTATTTTGAAAGAGGAGCCTTACGAAGGTATTTAGGAAGGATTAATATTTTTTGTTCCTAATTTTTTTTCTGCTTCTCTTATTCTTTGATGGCAGATTTTTATATAATCAGTTTTTTCTTTTCTGTGTAAATAAACCTCTTCATTTTTTTCTATTCCAATAAATTTCCTTCCTTCTAAAACTGCCGAAACAAGAAAGCTCCCACTGCCACAAGTGTTATCTAAAATAATTTCACCTAGCCTTGTAAATGTTTTAATTAAATAGCTTCCCAAGTCTAACGGTTTTTGAGTTGGATGATAGGTAGTGCCTTCACTTTCTGCTGTTTTGAAATAAATCACATCGGTAGGGTATCTTTCTCCTTCACTCTTAACTTCAATTGAATTAAAATCTCCATAACTTCCAGTCAGCTGATTTTTTCTGAAGCCTTTATTATATGGTTCTCCTTTAGTCATTTGCGGATTATACAGGGGTTGTTTTTTATAAAATATACAAATATCCTCATGTTTTCTTAGAGGTTGCTTTTTTGCATTCAGAAAGTTAGTTGATTTTGATTTAATCCAAACCATTTTATATTTAAATAATTTTTGATTAGAGAGAATTAGTTTTGCGGTAAAAACTCCTTGAGCAGTTAAGGCAATAACTCCATCATCCTTAATTATCCTTTCATATTCTTCCCATAATTTTTCTAGAGGGATAATGCTATCCCAATGATTTTGAGTAAAACCATATGGTAAATCACAAAGAATCATATCAATGGAATTTGCAGGAAAGTTTTTCATTACTTCAAGGCAATCTCCTTGTATTACTTTATTAATATAATTATCAATTCCTCTTTTCTTTGGGGTTAATAATTTAATTTCTCTCTTTTCAGTATTATTAGCAAAATTTCCATTAAACTTTATTATATCTATAAAAATTCCTTGGATTGCGAAAGGCCTATTATTTTTTATAATAATTGGTTTAATTTTTTTGTTAGCAGGTTGTAATCTAATTATTCCTTTTTCTTTATAAAATTTTTTCAGTGTCGTTTCATTGTTATCAATTAAAGCCACAACCTTCTGTCCATTTTCAGCAGTATTTTGTTCTTTAATTAAAACTATGTCTCCATCATTGATGTTTTCATCAATCATACTATCGCCAGCTACTCTTAAGGCATAAAAATTTCCGTTTTTTGGAAGTATATTATTTGGAATTGCGATAGTTTCTTTTTCGGCAATGGCTTCAATTGGCTGTCCAGCAGCGATCGTACCTAATAATGGAACTTCAACTAAATTTGAAATTGATTTAACTAGTTCAATACTTCTTGCGCCATATTCATTTTTTATAATAAATCCCTTTTCGATTAATTCTTT
The DNA here is from genome assembly GCA_002772115.1 of Candidatus Moranbacteria bacterium CG23_combo_of_CG06-09_8_20_14_all_35_22. Classification (GTDB taxonomy): domain Bacteria; phylum Patescibacteriota; class Minisyncoccia; order Moranbacterales; family UBA2206; genus UBA2206. The sequence continues at coordinate 7,921 of PCRW01000050.1, read as the reverse complement.
AATGTGCTCGTGTATCGTAGAAATAGCCTTTAATTTTAAGTATTTTTTAATCTCCTCAAAAGTAGGTGATAGACCATTCTTTTTAATGTATCCTTTTAAGAAGTCGTAAATTTGTTTTTGGCGCTTAGTTAGGGTAGGCATG
>PCRW01000050.1:0-7717 GCA_002772115.1 Candidatus Moranbacteria bacterium CG23_combo_of_CG06-09_8_20_14_all_35_22 | reverse complement strand
GAAATTCAGGGTCCGAGTTTAATTTCGAAAAAATTTTAATTTTTCAGTGACCTATTGTTATAATTTTATTATACCCGAAGATTACCCGAAGGTCAAAATGTGAGTTATCCACAGCCTAGGAGGGATTAAAGGGGCTGGGTACCTTTTTTGAAAAATCATAAAGATTTCGAAGGTGGATAGGCAGATACCCACCTAAATAAGTATTTATTTAAAAACTCTTATAACAGAAATGAATGTTAATTTGTAAGATTGCGCATATTTTTTAAAAGGTATATAATTTAATTGAAGTTTGTAAAATAAAATAAAAAGGGGTTAAAAATAAGTATGAAAAATAAAAATAAAATAAATAAAAGTACTATTATTTTTTTAGCGAGTATCATTTTATCTTTTGGGTTTATTATTTTTCCTCGCGATGCAAAAGCAGCCGATCCTTCAATTTCTGTCTATGATATGGTAACTTCGGACACTACTCCTATTATCAGAGGAACGGTTAGTGATCCCACTGCGACTGTTTCAGTGGCGATTATCGGGTTTGTTGATCGAACAGCGACAGTCGCCGGAGATGGAAGCTGGAGTTTGCAAATAACCGCAGGTGAAGCATTGGCAACAGGAGAAGATTATTATGCTATTGGAGTGGCTTCTGTTATCGGAGGTGAGTTGGTTGATGATACCGCTTTTGCTTATGTGGATGAAAATTATCCTTTGGAATTTTATTATGAAGAAAGTGATGATACTTTGATGACTTCATTGGTTTTGTTTCCTGAAGAATATACATATACTCCTGATGATGGTGATTTTTCCATTACTTTTCCGGCGAGAACGGAAGTCACAAAAACAGGCGGAGGAAGTTTTGACTTAGGTGAATGGTATAATGAAAGTGTTGATTTTAGCAACATAAGAGTTATTTTGGAACTTCGTTTTGGAGTACCTAATGTTACATTGTCTTTTTCCCATGATATTATTATTACTTTCAATGTTGGCGAAGAATATAATGGGGAAAGTCTTAATATATTTTCCAGAAGTGATGGTGGCGATGATGGCTGGGAACCAATGGAAGTTAGTTGCGATGTTATAGATGGTAGCTGTACTTTTGAAACTGATCACGCTTCTTTTTTCGCGATTTCTCAAAATACTAGCATTGCTGAAACCGAAGAAGGAGAATTGGATGATGATGAAGATGATGATTCGGAAAAAGCTGATATTGACAGTTGGAAAGCTTATCGATATGAAGATTTGGATAGTAAATCTTGCCAAGATAAATTGAGATTGGAAATTAAGGGCGAACATTTTAGCGATGATGCCAAGGTTAAGATTGGAAGTCACGAAGCTTCTTCTGTAAAGAAAAAATCAAGCAAAAAATTGGTAGCTAAATTTTGTATGGATAATTTATTAAGTGGTCAAACCAGCCGAAAGAAAACTATCAGTGTGACAAATCCGGATGCTGACACAGAAAAAGCAGATAAAAAAATAAATCTTAAAAATGTCGGTTATGATATGTCAGCGGAAGATTTCAACTCTCAAACATTGGAAGGAATAAAAAATATTCAAAGAATTCTTATTTTTCTGGGATTTTTAGACCAAAAATATATTACTGGATTTTATGGACCACTGACTACGGGGGCTGTTCAAAAGTTTCAAGCGGATAACGGAATTTTGCAAACCGGCTATGTCGGACCGCTCACCAAAGCAAAGCTGGAAGAAAAAAATAAATAACAAATCAGTTCTAATGTTTTTTGCTACGGCGTGCAAAGAAAACAAAGTTTTTTGAAAACTTTGTTTTTTCTTTTTCTTTCGATTGATCAGTGGTCAAATTGGTGGTAAGATAATATCAGATGGATAATTTAGAAAAAAAAATGAAAACAAAAAAAGAAAAAGATTATGTGGAAAAAGATTTGCAGGCCGTGGTGGCGTTCTTAGATGGACTTTCTAACAAGATTATTGAAAGAACGCGCAATGTCGATTCGCAATGCAATGTGATAATTGGTCTTAGCACTGGTATTTTTATTTTAGCAATCAATGAAGTGATGAACAGTGATCACTTGCATATCACTTTGTCGCTCATTGCTTTTTTCTCGGCGCTAAGTGCGATCATTTCTCTTCTAGCAATTCGTCCGCCGAGTTTTATGGTTAAGAAAGGGCAAGAAGAAAGTCTTTTGTATTCTAAAAAAATTGCTGATTTTGAATCGGCTAGAGAATATTCCATCGAGCTTAAAAAAATACTCAAAAAAGACCAAGATATTTTTCAGCACTTTTCAATTGAAATATATAATTTATCGAAATATTATTACCGTCCCAAAAGAAAACTTTTTGAAATTTCGCGAAACATTTTTCTTTTCGGTGTAATTTTCAGTTTGATAATTTTATTTTTGGAAGTGAAATTTTTGTAAAGTTGTTAAAATTATTCAGTTGATATATTATAAGAATGGGAACTTAGCCCATTTTTGCGTTTATATGGAAAAAGAAGAGAAAAAATTTGATATTAGGAGTTTTTGGGTAAAAATCTGGAAGCTTCTTGAACCTAGCCAGCATCAGATAAAAATTGTGCTGGTTTTGATATTGTCGTTGGAAGCTGTCCGTTTGATTGGCCCATATCTTTTGAAAGTAATTATCGACAAAATTACTGCTTTTAATGTAGCGGAAATTGATATTATTTTAGTGCTTATTGTGGTGATGTTTCTTATTAATCAGATAATTTCTATTGTAGATTATTTTACTGATCGGAAGATTCTGGCTGTTCTTTTTGATGCCGTGACTTATCTTTCTAATAACGCTCATCGAAAAATGGTTTTTTTGAGTTTGGGGTATCATGAAAAAGAAAACACCGGCAGTAAGATTATAAAAATCAGTCGCGGGGTGGACAAAATTGACAATCTTTTTGGAAATTTTTTCTGGGAAGTAGCGCCAACTATTTTTCAAATTATTTTGACTACCGTCACACTTTTTTGGGTGAATTGGATTTTTGGAGTGATTATCTTGATTTTTGTTCCCGCTTTTGTTTTCTTGACGCTCCGAGTCAATAGACTGGTTTTTCCTTTTCGTATGAAAAGATTTGACAATCAAGAAATAGCTGGCGGCTTGATGACGCAATCAATCATAAATATCAATACGGTCAAATCATTCGTGCAGGAATTGCGAGAATATCGACAATTTTTTCTTGCTACGCAAAATGTGAAAAATAATGCTACGGAAGAATTTAGATGGCTATTGAAGTATGATGTGGTCAGAAACTTGGTGATTGATTTGGGACGCGGGTTTGTTTTGCTATTTGGAATTTATTTAGTAATCAAAGGGCAAATCACAGTGGGAAGTTTGGTTTTTGTCTACACTATTTCGGAAAAAGCTCTGGTTTCACTATTTAGAATTTCTCGGCTATATGATCGAATCATGGAATCAGCGGAAGCAGTGGAAAGACTTTATGAGTTGTCACTGGAAGAATCGGAAATTAAAAATTTATCCAAAGGATTTAAACCGAAAAATATTGAGGGAGCTATTGAGTTTAGAAATGTCGATTTTATTTATAAAGACAGTTTATTCAAAGCATTGAATGGTGTAAATCTCGCAATTTGTTCAGGTGGCGTGACAGCACTGGTCGGACCGTCAGGTGGAGGAAAAACAACCGTGGCGCGAATGATATATCGTCATTACGATCCAGCCAAAGGAGAAATTCTACTGGATGGAAAAAATTTGAAAGAGTATGACCTGTATGCTTTTCGCAAATTTATCGCGATTGTGGCACAAGAAGTGGAGATTTTCAATTCAACTATCAAAGAAAATATCGCTTACGCTAAGCCTAATGCTAGTTTGGCTGAAATCAAAGCGGTGGCGCGTATTGCTAATGCGGAAGAATTTATCAGTAATTTGAAAGATGGTTATAATACAATTGTAGGAGAAAGAGGGATAAAACTTTCCGGCGGGCAAAGACAGCGCTTGGGAATTGCACGCTCTATTTTAGCTAACCCGCGAATTTTGATTTTTGACGAAGCCACTTCAAGTCTAGATTCCTATTCAGAAAAATTGATTCAGGAAGCAATGGAAAAAATTCGAAAAAATCGTACAGTGATTATTATCGCGCATCGTTTAAGTACGATCAAAAAAGCGGACAAAATTATTGTTTTGGAAAATGGCAAAGTGGTGGAAGAAGGTAGCCATTTTGAACTTGTGAGATCCGAAGGAGGATTATATCAAAAGCTTATTAATTTGCAAAAAATGGGGGATGTGGAGTAGCTCGGTGGCTTTGTTTTTTTGAAAAAAATTGCTCTTCGCCATTTTTCTTTTCTTAAAAGAAAAGTGGCAAAAAACCCGCCTGCCGGCGAGGCAGGGAAAAAGGCCACCCAAATAAAATAAAGAAATAAATTTTCGATTTTCTCGCTAAATTTACTAACTCCCCTTAGGCCAGTCATGAGTAAATTCTTAACGCGATAAAATCTCAATTTATAATTTCTTATTTTATGGGGTGGAAAAAAATGTAAAAAAATTCAAAAAGGATTGCAGAAAAGTTGAGCTTTGGGGTGAAGTCTAAACTTTTCAAAAAGCTCAACTTTAGTGAAGTTTCAAACAGCTTAACTATGTCACTACCATTCGCCTATATATGGTAGTGAAAAAAAATCAAATAAAAAAACAGACCTCAAGAGCCTGTTTTTTTATCTGTCTTTTTTATTTTAACTTCCTAGTAATATCTTCTATTTTTATAATCCGACTTTCTTTCTCGTTTCGTTTCTTGATTTCTGCTCCACCGTTTTCCAAGGATTTTTTGCTGATAACGATGCGGTAGGGAATGCCGATTAAATCAGAATCAGCGAATTTTTCTCCGGCGGAAATTTCGCGGTCGTCAAACAAAACTTCGATATTGTTTTTTTCTAAATCATCATAAATCTTTTGCGCTTCTTCATTTTGAGAAAGACTAATCAAATGAACTTTGAATGGTGCCACTGCTTCCGGCCAGACGATGCCTTTTTCGTCGTTGAAGACTTCGACAATCGTTCCCATTAATCTTTGAAGTCCTATTCCATAGCAACCAGTTAGAAGCAAAATATCTTCACCTTTTTCGTTTTTAGCAGTGACTTTAAATGGAAGAGTATATTTGTCTTTGTTTTTAAAAATATTTCCCACCTCAACTGCTTTTTCTGTTTTACTTAATTTTTCTCCACATTCCGGACATTTATTTTCAACATCAGCTATGATTTCCTTATTAACGGCGGTATGGCATTTTTCGCAAATATAAATAACATCTTCGCCAGCTTGAGTCAGTGTTTGATATTCATGCGAATATTTTGAAAATGTTCCACCGGAGGCAAAAGTTTTGTATGTTTTTTCTCCAATGCCGGCGCGTTCAAAAATTTTCAAATAAGCTTTGTCGACTTTCTCGTAGTAGCTATTCAAATCTTCTTCGGTAAGGTGAAAAGAATAAAGATCTTTCATTATAAATTCGCGTCCGCGAAGGATTCCAGACTTGGCTCTTTTTTCTTTTCGAAATTTATTCTGAAATTGATAGGCTGAAAACGGCAGATCTTTGTAGGAGTTGATGAATTTTTTAGCGAGAGGAATGATAACTTCTTCATGTGTCGGAGCAAGGACAAATTCTTTGTCACTACTATCTTTAGTTTTATACATATCTTCATCTAAACTTTTCCAACGGTTGGTTATTTCCCAATTTTCTTTGGGATGAAGCGAGGGCATAAAAATTTCTTGTCCGCCGATAGAATTAATTTCTTCTCGAATAATATTTTCTATCTTTTTGATAACACGCAAGCCAAGCGGAAGAAGCGTATATATGCCAGCGGAAAGTTTATCCACGAATCCACCGCGAATAAGAAGTTGCGCATTTAGGCTCACTTCATCCTTCGGAGCATTTTTTTGAGTTTTAGTAAAAAGTTGTGATTGTCGCATATGAGTATAATATTAAAAATTAGGGTTTATGTCAAAGGATTATAAAATTTGAAATTATTCCTGCATTATGCTAGATTTAGTAGGAAATAAGGTTGTAATTTTATGAACAAAATTTTTCCGAAAAAATTGAAAAAAGGGGACACTGTGCAAGTTATAGCGCCGGCTTCTTCGCTGGGGATTATTTCGCAGGAAAACCGGGAAATTTCCAATCAACGATTTCAAAAGATGGGATTAAAATTGATTTTTGGAAAACATGTAGAGGAAATTGATGATTTTAATTCTTCTAGCATCGAATCGAGAATTGAAGATTTGCATGAGGCTTTTCGCAATCCGAAAGTCAAAGTCGTTCTTTGTGTGATCGGTGGATTTAATAGTAATCAGCTTTTGAAATATATTGATTGGAATTTGATTAAAAATAATCCTAAGATTTTTTGTGGATTTTCTGATATTACGGCCTTGGGCAATGCTATTTTTGCCAAAACAGGCTTGGTAAATTATTCCGGACCAGCTTATGCTAATTTTAGCGAAAAAAAAGGTTTTGATTATACTTTAGAATATTTTGAAAAATGTTTATTTTCGAAAAAGCCTTTTGAAATTAAGCCATCTCAAAAATGGAGCGATGATAAATATTATCTTGATCAAAAGAATCGAACTCTTTTCAAAAACAAAGGTCCTTTAATTGTCAATGAAGGCGAAGTTGAAGGCACATTATTGGGTGGTAATCTCTGTACGCTTAATTTGCTTCAAGGAACGCAATATTTTCCCGATATTTCAAATTCAATTTTGTTTATAGAAAATGATTATGAATCTAACGCCGTCACTTTTGATCGAAATCTGCAATCACTTTTGCATTTGCCAAATTTTGACAAGGTGCGCGGAATTGTTTTTGGGCGTTTTCAAAGGGCGAGTGAAATTAATAATGATAAATTGATAAAAATAATTAAAACTAAAAAAGAACTGGATAGCTTTTCAATTATTATAAATGCTGATTTCGGGCATACCCAATCAATGATAACTTTTCCAATTGGTGGAAGGGCAAAATTGTCGGTGAAAGACGGGAAGATAAAACTGGAAATTATTGAACATTAAAAACTCATTGAGTATTTTTGAAAGGAGTATATATGTATAAATCAATAACGGGGCCGTTAATTCAGGCGATAAGAATTACAGACCTAGAAAAAAAGAAAATCGTGATAGATTTTCTTGTTGATTTAATAAAAAATGATAACTCGGTTGCGGATTTTTTCTGGGAAGAGTATAAACAATTAAACAATTATGTCGCAAGTTTTATTTGGGCAAATGTTCCAGAATTATTCCGCGAAAGTTAGTTTTTTGGCGGGGAGTCGCAACGCTCGGCTCTCTAAAACGGTTTTTTAAAACAAAGAACATGCACCTTAAAGAAGGAGATTTTTCCCATGGCAATTATTGTAGTAGATTGTAAAAAACGTGATCAATCCATTTGCGAGATAATTATTTCCGCAATCACAGCAGGTGATGTTAAAAAAATCAGAAAATTGGAAGGGCTTGTTTTGACAAAAGGAGAACATCAAACGGAGTTTTGGAATGAACTGGCAATAATGCAAACATCTAAGGATACGGTGGCGATGGAAAATATAAGAAAAATAAAAAAATCCTGCCCCAGTATTTTTATGGAAATGTAAATTTTTCTACCTAGTTCTTTTTTGGGGCGGTTATCATCTCTATGATATTCCGCCCTTTATTTTTACTAATTTTCTTGATATAATAGACCTGTTGCTTTTTAAGCAACTATGTTAAAATTTAGACAGAGTTAAAAAATAAAAATACAACCAAATAATATGTTCAACATCAA
>PCRW01000014.1 GCA_002772115.1 Candidatus Moranbacteria bacterium CG23_combo_of_CG06-09_8_20_14_all_35_22 | reverse complement strand
TTTACGCCAAATCGCGGTTTTTTCAAAATGCAGGTCTCTTAGGCACTGGTTTAGTTTAGTACGGATTGGTCAGAATCTAAAAAATCATCAGCGAACAAACCATCAAAAATTGATCTGCAAAGAACTTATGAAAAAAATATTCCCAAAGATGTGTTGGATAGATTGAGCAAAAGCAAAGGGGAAAATGTAGCGCAAAGTTTTCTTATGAAAATGATGCAAAAGCCGATGGAATTTTCGGCGAAAAGATTGGATAAAAAAATTCAAGCTGTTGAAAATAATTCTAAGCTAAGCCCAGAAGAAAAAAAAGCGAGAAAAAATAATTTACTGGATAATTATTCCAGAATTTTAAACGATTTAGACGGCACGGTTTCTCAAGCTGGAGAAGTGGATACTATTGTGGCTGGATTAAAATATGCAGAAGTTGGTGGCAAGGTAATAATGGCGGGAGTTATGGCTAAGACAGTTTATGACATCCTAGAAAAAACCTGGTATAAAATCGGGGATATTTTTTCGGACTTAGGCGAAAAAGAAACTGTTAATGAATTTCTTGTTGAAAAATCAGATAAACTGACTACGAAGTGGCCGGATACTCTTTTCACGGATAAAGGAGAAAAAGAGCTTCGAGATACAATAGAAAAGGCAGTAGGAAAAAGAGCGGATAAATTTTTTGATAAGGATATGAATGTAATTAATTCTGAAGTACAAGGATATCTCAAAGGACATATAGATGAAGCAACTTTAAAGAAATGGCTTGAAAATTTGAACGATAATTATAAAATAAGAGGAGCAAAATCAGATATTATTGATGTTAAAGCGGTAATGGAGGCTGTAAAGGAATCTGATTTTACACAAAGACTAAAATGGTTGCTTGATGCTAAAAACAAAACCGGCATTAATATTCCAGATGAAGAGATGATAAAGATAGCAAAAGGAAATGAAAGAATCATAGATGTGGAAGAAAATTGGGAGAGAATAACAGGTAAAGGTCATGATGTTTACTCAAAGATTCACAAATTGTTAGAAGACTTACCAGCTGATCAAAAAGAAATATCTCCAGACGGGAAAACTTATGCGCTAAAAACACCTATTGGTGAATTTAAGTCTTTTAAATCAGATAGAATACTAGATGAACAGCCAAAATCAAAAGAGTGGTTTGATGAGTTAAAAAAATGGTCAGAAGAACAAGGAATAAGTGTGACTGATGAAGATATAAATAATGCCATTAAAGAGAGTCCAAAACATATAGAAAATGTACAAAAGGCTAAAGAAGCAGTTAGGGGAATAATCAGCTCTGGAGGTGCGGACATGGATGCTTTTTAATTTCTAATATTGACTGCGATGTTTTTTAATGCTAATATTAAAAATAAAACTGTTTTTAAAAATATAAAAACAAAAAAATTGTTATGTCTGATTTAAATTCACTCTTAATTTCACTGATTTATCTTTCCGCGCTAGCGTCGATTGTGAGCGGGGCGCTTTTGGTGGGGCAAAGTTTTTTTGGGTTTCGTTCGCAAATCAATCAATCAATGAATTTGGATTTAGAAATAGTGCGAGTTTCAAAAAGCAAGCAATCCAAAGAAAATGAAGATCGAAAAACTCATGAAATGTGGAAAGAAGAAATTGGCGCAATGGAACAGCTGTTAATGTCGCTTTCGGCTGTCAAAGATCGGAATAGTTTTTTTCGCCGATTGATTTTTGGTTCGCCTTGCATTAGTTTTGAAATTGCCAAAAGTGCGCATAGTGAAGAGATAATTTTTTATGTGGCATTGCCAAAAAAATTTCGCGAATCAATTGAGAAACAGATCACCAGCTTTTTCCCTAATGCGATGTTGGAAAAATCCAAAGATTATAATATTTTTTCCCCAGGAAGCACAACTTCAACTTCCATTATAAAATTGAAAAATAAATTTACTTTGCCAATTCGCACTTATGAAAATATGGAAATTGATCCATTAAATGCCATCACTAATGCTTTGAGTCGATTAGAAACGGAAAATGAAGGAGCGGCTATTCAGCTAATTATCCGTCCAGCAGGAATCAAATGGCGCGCCAAGGGTCGGCATATTGCTCATGAAATGCAACAAGGAAAAAGATATCGAGAGGCTAGCCAGTCGATGTTGTATAAAGCCGGAACTGGATTTGGAAAAAGTATGGCACAAACTTTATCACCAGCAAAAAAAGAAAACAGTCCGATTACCAACGAACCCAAACCAGTCCAGCTGACGCCAGAAGAGCAGGAATTGGTAAAAAGTATTGAAAATAAAGCTAGTAAAACAGGGTTTGAAGTTAATATTCGACTCATTGCTTCCAGTATGAGTCAGGAACGCTCGCAGGATATTCTGGCGCACATGGAAAACGCTTTTTCGCAATATGAAAACGGCGATTTGAATTGTTTTCAAATCAACAGGAGAACAAATAAAAAAGATATTGCCTATAATTATATTTTTCGAAATTTTATCTCCGAGGAAGCAATGATTCTCAATAATGAAGAAATTGCCAGTATTTTTCATTTGCCGATCTCTACTACAGAAACACCGAAAATAAAATGGTTGAAAGCTAACGCTGCTCCACCACCAGTGGGAATTCCTACTAAAGGAATACTTATTGGTTTCAATGAATATCGTGGAATAAAAACAGATATTCGTCTAACGGATGATGATCGCAGAAGACATTTTTATACTATCGGCCAAACTGGAACTGGCAAAACGACTATTTTGCAAGAAATGGCCAAGCAGGATGCTAAATCGGGCAATGGTTTTTGTTTTATCGATCCACATGGTGAAGCCATCGAGGATATTTTGACTTGCATTCCCAAAGAAAGAGCGGAAGATGTGGTGATTTTTGATCCAGCAGATATGGAAAGGCCGTTTGGTTTAAATATGCTGGAATTTGATCCGAATCATCCGGAACAAAAAACTTTCGTGATTAATGAAATGATTGGAATTTTTGATCAACTGTATGATTTGAAAGCTACGGGTGGACCGATGTTTGAACAATATATGCGCAATGCCATGCTTCTTATTATGGATGATCCTGATTCAGGTTCGACACTGATGGAAATTTCAAAAGTTTTGGCGGATGAAGAATTTCGGGCGATGAAAATTTCTAAATGTCAAAATCCAATTGTAGTTGATTTCTGGACTAAGGAAGCGGAAAAAGCTGGGGGAGAAGCGGCCTTGGCTAATATGGTGCCTTATATCACTTCCAAACTCACAACTTTCATCGCCAATGATATGATGCGTCCAATTATCGCTCAACAAAAAAGCACTATCAGTTTTCGCGAGATAATGGACAATAAAAAAATTCTCTTGGTCAACTTGTCGAAAGGAAAAATTGGAGAAATAAACGCGCGACTTTTAGGCATGGTAATTGTGGGAAAAATTTTGATGTCAGCACTCTCTCGCGTGGATGTGCCGGATGAACAGCGAGTGGATTTCTATTTGTATATGGATGAATTCCAAAATGTTACGACCAATTCAATTTCTCAAATTCTTTCAGAAGCGAGAAAATATAAATTATGCCTAAACATTGCACATCAATTTATCGCCCAACTCAAAGAAGAAATTTCTAAAGCGGTGTTTGGTAATGTTGGCTCGATGGTAATTTATCGCGTTGGTCCAGAAGATTCAGAATTTTTAGAAAAACAAGTAGAGCCAGTTTTCACGCGTAATGATTTGGTAAATGTGGATAATCATAAAGGTTTTGCTAAAGTTTTGATTGATGGTGTATTGACTAAGCCTTTTAACATTCAAGGTTTTCCACCAACTAAAGGCGACCAAGAAGTAGCCAATGCACTCAAAGAACTTTCTCGTTTGAAATACGGCCGAGACAAAAATTTGGTCAATCGAGAAATTATGGAAAGGACACGGATGAAATTGTAAGAAATAAATTTAATTAAATGAAAAAAGTTTTATTTATTAGTCTAATTGCGGTGATTGTTATTATTGGAATAACATTATTGGCTGTAAAAATTACAAAATTAAAACAATCAACCAAGTATTCAATAGTTTCAAAAGAACAAAAATCAGCCGTAGCGACGACTAGTAAAGACTCTAGTGACGGTAGTGTTATTTTTTCTCAAGTTAAGTCAGAAAAGAATGGCATTAGCCAGCAATTAATCAGAATAGATTCATCAAAATATAGTATTGATAATCTTGAGCATTATCAGGAAATAAAAATTGATGGATTTGAGCAGCTTTTAGCTCAATCAAGACCGATTGTTCCTTTTAAAAAAATTACCATTAAGCTTCCTCCAAACACTTCTATTGATAATACTGATGTAGAATTTGAAAACAGAAAGAACTTGGGAGAAATTAATATACCAGCCTTTCAAATGCCACCACCGATGCCTGATGATAACTGGGATAGCGGACCAGTTGATTGTCCAAGAAATCTTGGAATTTTTCCAGAAAAGCAATATGAAACAAAAACAGTTGATATGGGAGGATATCAAGAATTAATTATTAATATCTATCCATTAACTTACGATACGGCTTCAAAAAAAACTTTTTTGTATCAAAATATTAATATAAATATAACCTATGCAACTCTAGGGCAGGGTTTTGTTGAACATTTTTATTCAAATAATAAAACCTACAAAGAAGGCGATATTATAAATACCAAGACGAATATTCAAAACTCCATTGGAGAAAAGGCAGTATTTAAAGTAATACTAGAGGTTCAAGATTTGTCCGATAAGGTTATTGTTTCTAGTGAAACAATGCAAGAAATAGAAGGTGGTCAAATTGCTTCAGTCCAATTATCACTTAAGGCACCAAATATTGGACCATACAGATTGATTATGACTGCTTATGACGCTCGGAATAATATTATTGGTGATGGGAGAAAGGATATACAAGTTAAATAAAATTGTATGTAAGATAAAAAAGTTATCCACAGGGGGAGGGGTTGCAGTGTTTTCATACCACTGATATAATATCACTATGAGATTTTTGATTACTGCAGAATTAAAATCTCATATTAATTATTAAGGTATAACCACTTTATATTTTAAACTTAATAATAAGGTGGTAAAAAAACAATGCAACAAATCGAAAAGGAGAAAGTATTCTCCAAAATGCTCAAGGCGGGCAAAAAGAATTATTTTTTTGATGTCAAAAAGGCATCTAATGGAAATAATTATCTAACTATCGCTGAATCGTATCTCAATAAGGATAATCAAAAAGTAATCAACCGAATCATCCTATTCAAAGATCACTTCGCAGAATTTGGCAATAATCTTTTGGAATTGAAACAATATATGCAATAGAAAATGACGGACTGTTCGCTAAATAGCGGACAGTCCGTTTTGTGTGGTATAATGGGATTATGAGGAAAAAAATAAAATAAGCATTTAAAAATGAAAATGTCAAATATATTTCTAGATAATTTTATTATTAATAATAATGAAGCGGTGCTGAATATGGAAAGTACAGCTACTTTTTTGGGAATTTCAACGGCGACAGTTAGAAATTGGGTTAAATGTGGTCATCTGCAATCATTTGATGAGAATGCAAAGGATTTTTTTTACAAAAAAGATGTTGAAAATATTAAGTCAAGAATTTTAAGTGGTGATTTGGAAAAAATGAATAAGCGTGCTAATAAGGCAGGAGCTGAAAAAACTTTTTTACCAAATGAATATATTGAAGATAGAGATAGTTTTGAGGAACTAAATTTTATTGTTGATTTTATAAAGGATAATAACATAATTATTTTTCCAGCACTCTTGCTGGTAAGTTTGAATTTACTTAAAAAAGAGGGGATATTATCGAAGATTAGTATCGAGGATATTATTCAAAAAAAGGACTTATCTTTTTCAAATAAGCAAATAAAAGAAGAAATAAAATCTTGGATTTCAGAAATAAAAGAGGGGGAGATAAAAAAGGAATTTGCCTTTTTGCTTGATTGTAATATTCCGAAGCAAAGAGACATTCTCGGTTTTTTGTATCAGTCGCTTTTATTGGAAGGAAGAAAAGCTCAAAGCGGATCATACTATACGCCAGCAGAGATAGTAAATGAAATAGTGGCAGATTATGTTAAAAAAAATTCAAAGGTTTTAGATCCTTGTTGTGGGACAGGACAATTCCTTTTGGCTTTTTCGGACAATATAGAAAACCCTGCAAATATTTATGGTATTGATTTTGACGAAATTGCCGTTAGAATTGCTCGACTCAATATTCTTATCAAATTTAAAAATAAGGATTTCGCTCCTAATATTGTTTGCAAGAATACACTTTTTGAAATTGGTAATTATGATTTATTCAGTTTGAATGATGAAAATATCAAAGATTTTGATGTTGTGGCGACAAATCCACCATGGGGAGTCCATTTTTCAAAAGAGGACAGTAAAAAGCTGAAAATAATTTATCCTGAAATATTATCTCTTGAATCTTTTTCATATTTTCTTAAAAAAAGCCTTGATTTACTCCGTGGTGGTGGAGTGAGTTCGTTTATTTTACCTGAATCAATTTTAAATGTAAAAGTGCATAAAGATATAAGAGAAATTATTTTGAAAAATTCTCAAATCAAAAAAGTTGTTTATCTCGATCGGGTTTTTAAAAATGTTTTTACTCCTGTCGTTAGATTGGATTTTAAAAAAAATAAAGTTAGTAATAATAAAATATTGATTTGCAAGGGAAACGAACATCACAGTGTTGAGCAAATGAGATGGCTAAACAATCAAGATTTTGTTTTTGATATTCATGCAAGTGAATTTGATACCGAGATAATTGAAAGAATATATAAAACAAATTATATAACCTTGAAGAATAACGCCGATTGGGCACTTGGAATTGTTACTGGAAATAATAAAGAATTCATAATAGACAATCCGCAGGATGGTTTTGAGCCTATTTTTAAAGGGAAAGAAGTTGGACGATTTGCATTGGATAACCCATCGAGTTATATTAGATTTGTGCCAGAAAAATTTCAACAAGTAGCGCCGATAGAAAGATATCGTGCGAAAGAAAAACTTATCTATAGATTTATTTCTAAATATCTCTTTTTTACTTACGATAACAAACAGAAGTTAACTCTTAATAGTGCAAACATTGTTATTCCTAAGATTCCAAACTATTCAGCGAAAGTGATTGCCACCCTATTTAATTCTTCACCGTATCAATTTATATTTCAAAAAAAGTTTTCGAGTATAAAAGTATTGCGAAATCATATTGAGCAAATGCCGTTACCTCTTTGGGATAAAAAAACATTCTCTGAAATAATTAAAATGGTGGATGAGATTATTGGAGGTAATGATAATTTTGTAAAATTAGATAATTATATTATGAACAAATTTTCTTTTTCAGAAAAAGAAAAAGATTATATTAATAAATTTAACAAATAACACATGGAAATTTTAAAAGAGAGCCTGGATGAGTTAATAGAATTGTTGCCAACTAGTGATAGGGAAAAATTAAAAATTAATCTCAAGGAGTTGATGTCGGTATATCCATTCAATGAATACGAATATATAGTTTCAAATTTATTTGGTTTGAAAAAAATAACGCTAAACGATTATTTTGCGATTCGTGAAGAATATTTGGCAAGAAATGAATATCTGCATATTTATGAAAAATACGGATCACCAACAGCTTTTGGTATTATTTGGGCACAGTCGCATATTCATGCAATTGTTCCAGAGATGGAAAAGCCTACAAAAAAAGAAAATCCTGATTTTGATAATGAATATGATTTTTTCTATAAGCATAAAAAAAGTCGCATCAGAATAGAAATAAAAGCTTCTAGGGCAGTTGATTCTAAGAGTAACGAGCCACTTTTTATTAAGGCTTTAGCATTAGACTCGTTGCTTAATAACAGTGCTTTCGCACAGAATCATCCTA
>PCRW01000034.1 GCA_002772115.1 Candidatus Moranbacteria bacterium CG23_combo_of_CG06-09_8_20_14_all_35_22 | reverse complement strand
GACATTGCGGATTTACTCCTTATGAGGTATTTTATCAGAAGACAGGTGTTGCGTTAGATTGTTGAATTCAGCGCCCTTAAAAATTAAAACCGTCATGCCTATTGATAAGTGCATGACAGTTTTTTTATGAGAGGATTTTTTATAAAGTAGAATTATGTCTCGCTTTATACTGCTCAAAAGCTTCGATACAAATTGAACAAAAACTTCGGGACATGTTCGTGTCAGCTATTATTGCCCTGTGAAGAATCTTTTTTAAATTTCTATGACGCCATAATATTACCTCTAAGTTATCTTCTATATGTCCAATTTTGAATTTATTACAAAGGCCATATGGATAATAATATCCATCTGCACCGAGATGCAGAGGAGGATAATCTTCTCCAAGATAACCACAAAGCTGATTTTGCTCTTTTATCAGGAATTCCGAACTAAGTTTTTCTGCTCGCCCAAGTTTCTTCAAAAAATGAGGCGAAAAAGTAATCTTCCTGAGACCATGTTCTGTTTCAAATTCAATTGTCTCTCGACAATTAATAGACAACCATTCCCCCAGACTAAATATTTCTTCTCTACTCGGCGTTCGAATATTTACAAATCCTTTTTTTACTGATTTTTTGACTGTTTTTTTCTTATTCATATCTAATCGATATGAACGATGCAATGGCTCAAGAAATTCATTTTCCTTAACGGATTGAATGAATATCTCGCGGTCACTTAAAAGTGGATGTTTTTTTCTGGCCCATTTTGAAAAGTGGCCAAAAATTAGTTCTACAAAAGAAGAAACAACTTTTCGGTAATAAAAAGGAATGCAGACCTTGACAGTGGCCTCGGGGACATTGTTTTGAAAAAGTAAGTCCAGACTACAAATAAGTCTTTCGGGAAATTTTTTTTCAAACTCATTAAAGCTCAAGCAAAAATTAATTCTTTTAGCGTATGGTCGCAAAGCTAGTTTTACCATAGAATTAATTTCCTGGATTGATTCGGAATTTACTCCTGATGTGACTAGGAAGCAGGTGACATTGTTATTCAAACCCATAATGATATCTAGAATATCAACCATTTCAGGATTTAATAATGCCTCACCTTCGCCAGTTAAATCAATTTCAAACTGAAGGTCAATCTTCTTGGAAAATAATTTTGTTATTCTGTGAATTTCTCTTGATAAGCACAGAGCTTTTTCAAGAGAAAAAAAAGTTCCTTCCATATTACCATTAACAAAACAATGGGAACAGCCACGATTGCATTTGCTTGAAATACAAAGCGATAAAATTATGTATTCAGTTCTTTTTTCCATTGATGACCTCCAATATATTTGTATTATTATTTTAAGGTACGGATTATTGACTTCGGATTATTGCATAGAACAATAAAAAAGGCAAGAGCAAATTAAAAAAGCCTGCCTTGTGTAATAATTAGCCTTTGTGCTACATTTAAAAAGAACTATGAAATATTTAAATGCTCTCAATAAAATTTCCGGCCTTGGAGCAAGAAAAATGCAAATTTTGCTGAATTTTTTCGAAACTGGAGAAAATATTTGGTCGTCTGATTTGGAAAATCTCAAAAAAAGCGGAGTTGGTGAAAAATTAGCCGAAAAAATATTTTTGGAAAAAAATAATATTAATCCTAATGAAGAATGGGAGAGATTATCTAAAGAAAATATTCAGCTTCTCACCCTTGGCAATCCTGATTATCCAAAACTGCTCAAAGAAATTCCCAATCCGCCCTATCTTCTTTATACTAAAGGTTCTTTTGATTTCAATCTTTCTCCCGCTGTTGCAATTGTCGGTTCTCGAAGATACACCGCTTACGGTTCGCAAATCGCTCTTTCCCTAGCCAAAGCACTCGCCTCTTCTAATATAACTGTTGTAAGTGGTATGGCTTTGGGAATTGATTCTTTCGCCCACCGCGGAGCTTTGGAAAACTACGGAAAAACTGTAGCAGTCTTAGGCAACAGCTTGGATGATGAAAATATTTATCCGAGAAATAATTTTAATTTATCCCGTGAAATAATTTCTAGCGGAGCGCTGATAAGCGAATATCCGATTGAAACCAAAGCGGGAGTGCTCACTTTTCCCGCCCGAAATAGAATCATCGCGGGACTCACGCTTGGCACCATCGTAATTGAAGCGGGAGAAAAAAGCGGTTCACTCATCACGGCTGGTATGGCACTGGAATATAATCGAGAAATTTTTTCCGTCCCCGGTTCAATTTTCTCCCCCCTATCTTTTGGTACCAACAATCTTATCAAAAACGGTGCCCGCGTTGTTACAGGCATAAAAGATATTTTGGAAGAATTGGATTTAGCTAAAGAAACTTCTGCCAAAGAAAATGTTCCCAGAAATCCTACTAACAAGAATGAAGAAATTCTACTCAAAATACTTTCGACTGATCCGCTTCACATTGACAATATTGCGAAACTAGCTAAACTGCAAACAGCGATGTGTTCTGGTACGCTCTCAATGATGGAAATCAAAGGCTGGGTAAAAAACATTGGCGGACAGAACTATATTTTAATATAATGCAAATCTACAAATGACATTCTAATCTACAAATATGCGAACAAAATTATTTGCATATTTGTAAATTTGCATAAGATTCGTAGATTTGTATCATAAACACATGAAACTAGTTATCGTAGAGTCGCCAACCAAAGCCAAGACTATTTCCAAATTTCTTGGCAAAGGGTTTATCGTAAAATCTTCTTTTGGTCATGTGCGCGATTTGCCTCAAAAAGAAATGGGCATTGATATTAAAAATAATTTCACTCCGGAATATATAATTCCTTCTAAAGCTCTGCCCAAAGTTGATGAACTTAAAAAAATCGCTCAAAAAGCGGAAAAAATAATTCTAGCTACTGACGAAGACCGCGAAGGAGAAGCCATTTCTTGGCATCTTCAAGAAACCTTAAATCTTTCTGAAAAAAATTCTGAGCGAATAGTTTTTCATGAAATAACCAAAACTGCTATTGAAAAAGCCCTCGATAATCCTCGCTCAATTGATTTGAATTTAGTTGACGCCCAACAAGCCAGAAGAGTGTTAGATCGTTTGGTTGGTTATGAACTTTCTCCATTTCTTTGGAAAAAAATCAGGCGCGGACTTTCTGCAGGACGGGTTCAATCCGTCGCTCTTCGCCTAATTGTTGAACGCGAAAAAGAAATCAAAGATTTCAAACCGGAAGAATATTGGAACATAATAGCTAATCTAAAAAAACAAAAAACTGACAGCGCTTCCGTTTTTGAAGCCAAGGTTTCCAAGGAAAATGGAAAAGCTTTGGGTCTTAGGGGAATAAAAAATCAAGCCCAAGCGGATAAAATAAAAGATTTTCTAGATAAAGCTGATTTTGAAATAGCTTCTATTTCCAAAAAAGAAATTCAAAAAAATCCCTTGCCCCCCTACACAACTTCTACGCTCCAACAGGATGCTAATAGTAAACTTGGTTACAGTGCCAAACAAACGATGAGTATTGCCCAAAAATTATACGAAGGAATAAATATCGGTTCTGCTGGTTCCGTTGGACTCATCACCTATATGCGAACGGACAGTTTGAATCTCTCGATGGAATCCCTGATTTCCGCTAGAAAAAAAATTGAAAAAAGTTTTGGAGAAAAATATTCTCTGGCCAGTCCGCGTTTTTTCAAAAATAAATCCAAGGGCGCACAGGAAGCTCACGAAGCTATCCGCCCAACTTTTCCCGAGTATGATCCTGAATCGATCAAGGAATATTTAGATTCAAAACAATACCGACTATACAAATTAATTTGGCAAAGAATGATCGCTTCGCAAATGGCTAGCACAATTTTAGACAATGTCGCGGTGGATATTTCAGCTTTGCAAAAAAATTCTCTGGATATTTATATTTTACGCGCTAATGGCTCCACTATTAGATTTGATGGTTATCTAAAAATTTATGGCGACAAAATGCCAGTAAGCGAAAATATTTTGCCGGAACTCGAAGAAAAAGAAAAGGTTGATCTAATTGAAATTAAGCCAGAACAAAAGTTTACCACTCCACCTGCGCGCTATAGTGAAGCTGCCCTTATTAAAACAATGGAAGAATTTGGCATTGGCCGACCATCTACCTATGCACCAACTATTTCCACTATCATCGACAGAAAATATGTGGAAAAGGATGAAAATCGAAAACTTTTTCCATTGGAAATTGGTTTTGTTGTGAGTGATCTTTTGGTGGAACATTTTTCTCAAATTGTTGATTATAAATTTACTGCTAAAATGGAAGAGGATTTAGATGAAATTGCTGAAGGCAAAAAAGAGTGGGTGCCCGTGATCAAAGATTTTTATGTACCCTTTCATAAAAATCTCAAAGAAAAAACCAAGGAAGTGACCAAGGAAAGTTTTCAAGAAAAACTGGGCACAAGTTGTCCAGAATGTGGGGGAGATTTGATTATAAAATTTGGACGATTTGGAAAATTTGTGGCTTGTTCCAATTATCCTAATTGTAAACATACTGAAAAAACTGAAGATGAAAAAAAGATTGAAGAAAACATTGAAAAAGAAAATGGCAAAGAAGCTTGCGAACTTTGTGGCGCACCAATGGCGATAAAGAGAGGTAAATTTGGAATGTTTCTTGGTTGCAGTGCCTACCCTAATTGCAAAAACATCAAAAAAATTGAAAATAAAACCGGCATCAACTGTCCAAAGTGTACTGTGGGAGAGATAGTGGAAAGAAAATCCAAGCGCGGAAGAATTTTTTATGGTTGCAACACTTATCCCAAATGCGATTTCGCTCTTTGGAACAAACCTACGGGAGAAAAATGCCCCAAATGCCAAAGTCTGCTGGTTTTCGGCGCTAAAAACAAAATCCGCTGTTCTTCCAAAGAATGTAAATTTGAAAAAGAAAACCCCAATTAAATGTAATATCCTATGTAGCGAGACCACTGAAGAATATTATTTTTTGAGGTTTATCCTGTTTGAGGATGTCGTATTTCTCCAAAACTTTGACTTATCAGCCGTTGATCGGGGGCGAAAGTTTTGGCAAGAAATTCGACATCCGAGTTATAAACCGAAAAAAAATAATATTCTTTAGTGATTTGATAAATCTTATAAGACATATGAATTCCATGTTAACTATTGAGGATGTTCTAAAAAACACCAAACTGAAATTGGATGCCAAAAGAGAGGCTTTGATTAGAAGCGCCTACCAAACTGCTTTGACTGCCCACGCTGGACAAAAAAGAAAATCCGGCGAAGATTATATCCAGCATTGCCTAGGCACTGCTTTGAATTTGGCAAAAATCGGAATGCGTTCAAAAACTATTTCTGCTGGACTTTTGCATGATGTGCCGGAAGATACCCAAATGACTCTTTCGGAAATAGAAGAAAAATTTGGATCAGAAATCGCTAAATTGGTTGACGGTGTAACTAAGTTGGGAAAAATAAAATTACGCGGGACTAAAGAAGAAAATTATTTGGAAAATCTCCGAAAAATGTTTTTAGCGATGGCGGAAGATATTCGAGTTGTGCTTATAAAACTGGCTGACCGATTGTATAATATGGAAACACTAGAAAGTTTGCCGGAAGAAAAAAGAGCAAGAATTGCCAGAGAAACTTTGGATATTTTCGCTCCGATTGCCAATCGACTGGGAATCGGAGACATCAAAGCTAAACTTGAAAATTTAGCTTTCAAACATTTGGATAGAAAAAATTATGACTATGTCCTTGAAATTTCCCAACAACAGCAGCAACAAAGAAAAAAACATATCGAAATGATTATCAACACCCTAAGAAAAGAATTATCCAGCGAAGGAATCAAAGTTATTGATATTTTCGGTCGCACCAAACATCTTTACAGCCTTTTTCAGAAAATGAAAAAACATGATATGGACATAAATAAAATTTACGATTTGTCCGGCATAAGAATTATCGTTCCGGAAGTTGTGAATTGTTATGAAACTTTGGGCATAGTCCATAAAAAATATTGCCCGCTAGTTGGACGCATCAAGGATTACATTTCTTTGCCCAAACCCAATGGCTATCAATCAATCCACACAACAATTTTTGGACCAGAAGGAAACTTTTTAGAAATCCAGATCCGCACTCAAAAAATGGATGACGAAGCGGAATTTGGAATCGCCTCTCATTGGTTCTATACGGAAAATAAAAAAAGTTTCAAGAATTTATTTTTTCCCAAAAAAATTGAGCCTCACAAAGAAGATATTTTATGGGTCAAACAACTTCGCGAATGGCAAAACGAACTTGGAAAAAATGATGAAGAATTTATCGAAAGTCTCAAAATTGATTTTTTCAAAAATCATATTTTTGCCTTCACGCCTCTTGGCGATGTGATTGATTTGCCGGAAGAAGCCACGCCAATTGATTTTGCCTACAAAGTTCACAGCGAAATTGGTGATCGAGCAACCAGCGCCAAAGCCAACAATCAAATGGTTCCTTTGGATTACAAAGTTAAAAACGGCGATGTGATAGAAATTATCACTTCCAAAGATTACAAAAATCCCAGTCGCGATTGGCTTCGTTTTGTCAAAACCTCCATCGCCAAATCACACATCAAAAAGTTTATGAAAAAAGACGGAATGATTTAGAAAAATTTCTAATTCACCTAATTTCTAATTTCTAAAAAACGAGCGACCTCGTTTTTTATTTATTAAAAATCATTCTTGCTTTCTCAAGAAAGTGAGAATGTTATTAAGTCTATGCAAGTAATTAATTATGTAATTAAATACTTATCTTAATATGTATTAAAAACTCAAGCGTCGCGATTGCGAAACCAAATATAAATTGCTAAAGCAAAAATCAGAAAAATTGAAACGAAAAGCACGAAAAATGGTTCTACTCCACTTAATTTTTTAGTGAACCACGAAAAATAAGCCGTCGCATACGGATTGATAAACTGCTTATAAAATTCAACCACCCCTTGAATAATTTTTTCTTGCATTTTATTATTTTATCTTCCCCAAAATATTATTCAATTCTTCCTTAGAATAATATTCAATCACAATCTGCCCGCCTCCGCCGGATTTTTTGATTTTTACTTTAGTGCCAAGAATGCCAATAAGTTCGTCTTCTAGACTTTTTATTTCTGGATCAATGGCAATATTTCTTTTGTGAGTTTTGACGGAAATTTCTTTGGTTTTGTCTTCTGTTTGGCGAACAGTCAAGGCATTTTTGATTATCATTTCATAAAACGCTTTTTGTCTTTCCGGATTAGGAATCGCTAAAAGTAATTTAGCGTGTCCTTCGGTTAGTTTCCCTTCGATTAAAGCTTTTTGAATTTCAATTGGCAAATTCAAAAGTCGAACTTTGTTGGCTACTGAACTTCTATTTTTTCCTAATTTTTTTGCGATTTCTTCTTGCGTAAGCCCAAATTCATTAGTAAGTTTCAGATATGATTTGGCTTCTTCGATTAGATTTAGATCTTGTCGTTGAACATTTTCCACAATCGCCAATTCTAATTTTTGTTGATCATCTGTTTTTCGAATGATTACGGGAACATTTGAAAGTCCGGCAATTTTGGCCGCTTGAAAACGGCGCTCGCCAGCAATAATTTGATATTGCCCACCAGATTTACTCACCACGATTGGCTGAATTATCCCATGTTCTTTTATCGAATCAGCCAATTCAGACAATTTCGTTTCATCAAAAACCGTTCGTGGTTGATAGGGATTAGGAATAATTTTTGAAATTTCAATTTCAGAGATTCCATTTTTTTCTTCCAAAACATTCGCAATAGGTTTTCCTGAAGCGCCAAAATAATTAAAATCTTCCGCCGGTTTATCAATTTTTTTATTTTTTTGAGGAATAAGCGAAGACAATCCTCGACCAAGTCCATAATTCTGAGCCATACTAATATAATTTTAAAGACTAAATTTAAAATTTAAAATCAAACCCAATTGTCTAAATTTTAAAATTAAACATTTAGTGATTTAAAATTTATTTAAAATGTGTGTGTGAATTACCCTGTGTGTCCGAGTACGGACAACACAGGGCGTCCAATAAA
>PCRW01000082.1 GCA_002772115.1 Candidatus Moranbacteria bacterium CG23_combo_of_CG06-09_8_20_14_all_35_22 | reverse complement strand
ATTGAGGGAAATTTTTGGTTATAAAATTTAGAATTTGAGTTCAATTTTGGAAAAATTTTAATTCTTCAGTAACCTGTTAATTTCATAAAGTTATGCTTACTATCGAAAATTTTATCCAAAATAATTTATTTGTCATAACCTCAATTTTTTCCGGTCTTTTTTTGATTTCTCTTTTTTGGCTGATTTTTCTTCAAATCCAGCTTGCTAAAATAAAGAAAAAGGCTAAAACTTTTTTTGCAGAAAGTTCCATAAAAAACATCGAGGAACTTATTATCGGTCATTCCAAAAACCTGAAAATTCTCGACAAGGATATTCAAGAACTTTATACCATCTCCAATCAAATTAATAATTTAGCTTTCCGCGGATTCCACAAATTCGGCCTTATCCGTTTCAATCCTTTCAAAGATGTCGGAGGCGATCAAAGTTTTTCTTTGGCTTTGCTCAATGGAAAAAACGATGGTATTGTTCTTTCTTCTCTTTTCACCCGCGAAGGCACTAGGATTTATTCCAAAACAATAATTTCCGGCCTTTCGGAAAAATATCCTCTCACTGACGAAGAAAAAGAAGCGATAAAAAAAGCTCTCCTGCCACCAAAAATTAAAAAAAATGATAAATCTTAATAAAATTTATACCGCGCAAACTAAATGATTAATGAAACTTCTAAAAAAATATCCCTCCCGCAATCCATCACTGTCAAAAAATTCAGTGAGATTTTGAAAATGCCTCTCAATGTAATCATCACTGAACTAATGAAAAACGGGATTTTAGCCACTATCAATGAAAAAATTGATTTTGAAACTGCTTCCATCATCGCTCAAGATTTAGGCTTTGAAGTTTCCGAAGAAATAATGGATCTTGGAGAAAAAATGACTTTGGAAAAATTAAACGAAGAAATAAAAAAAGAAAAAGAATCCACCGATGTTTTGAAAAGTCGTCCGCCGATAGTCACCATTTTGGGTCATGTTGATCATGGAAAAACTACCCTTCTGGACACTATTAGAAAAACTA
The DNA here is from genome assembly GCA_002772115.1 of Candidatus Moranbacteria bacterium CG23_combo_of_CG06-09_8_20_14_all_35_22. Classification (GTDB taxonomy): domain Bacteria; phylum Patescibacteriota; class Minisyncoccia; order Moranbacterales; family UBA2206; genus UBA2206. The sequence continues at coordinate 7,031 of PCRW01000082.1, read as the reverse complement.
ATGTCGCCGCCAAAGAATCTGGCGGAATCACCCAACATATTAGCGCCTACCAAGTCAAGAAAAAAGGTCAACTCATCACTTTTGTTGATACTCCAGGGCACGAAGCTTTCAGCGCTATGCGTGAACGAGGGGTAAGTATTGCTGATATCGCCGTTTTAGTCGTCGCTGCTGACGACGGAGTGCGCCCGCAAACCAGAGAAGTTATTGAATATCTTTTAGCCAAAAAAATTCCGACTGTTGTAGCGATAAATAAAATTGATAAACCGGAAATAAATATTCAAAGAGTAAAACAAGAACTAGCTGACGCGGGAATAGTCTTGGAAGAATGGGGCGGGCAAGTACTCTCGGCCAAAATCAGCGCCAAACAAAATATTGGCATTGATGATCTTTTGGATAATATTCTCCTCATCGCTGAAGTGGAAGATTTTCGCGCTAATTATAAACGCGATCCACTTGGTATTGTTTTGGAATCGCATCTTGATCCGCAAAAAGGTCCCGTAGCAACTATCCTTATTAAAACTGGCACCCTCAAAGAAGGTCAGGATATCATTGCCGGTTCCGACCGTGGTCGGATAAAAAGAATTGAAGATTTTCGAGGAAATCGAATTTCTGAAGCCACTCCAGGAATGCCAATAAGCATCATTGGACTCCATCACACTCCCAACTCCAATGACATTTTGCAAACAGCTCCAGAAAAAACCCAAAGTAAATCTCATTCTCAAGGGGGGCTTTTGCAACAATCGCCGGAAGAATCTTTCAGTTTACAAAAAATGATGCGCTCAATCGCTTCGGAAAAAATAAAAAGATTGAATGTAATTTTAAAATCGGATGTCCAAGGTTCGCTAGAAGCTATCGGTCAAATTTTAGGCGAGATAAAATCCGAAGAAGTAGCCATTGATTATATTGCCACTGGCGTCGGAAACATCACCGAATCCGATGTTCGCTTAGCAGGAAGTTCCAATGCAATTATTTACGGATTCAATGTAGAAACTACGCCTGTCGCCAAAAGAATGTCCGAGGCATCCAAAACAGAAGTTAAGAATTATAAAATTATTTATGAACTCGTAGAAGATATCAAAAATAAACTTATCGCAATGCTTCCGCCAATCATTGAAAGAACCGACTTTGGAAAAATGAAAGTGCTCGCGCTTTTCAAAACTGGCCGTGGCGATATGATTATCGGCGGAAAAATCTTAAGCGGAAAAATGTCCAACAAATCCTTGCTTGAAGTAATGCGAGGTGACGCTGTTATTGGTCAAGGAAAATTAAGCAATTTGCAAGAAAATAAAATCAATGTTGACGAAGTTTCAGTTGGCAAAGAATGTGGCATTACTTTTTTAGGCAATACCAAAATAAAAGAAGGTGATGTACTTTTGAGTTATAAGGAAGAGGTGAAGAAAAGAACTTTGTAATTTTTACGAACTACGAAATTAATACGAAATACTAAAATACGAATACGAAAAGGAAGTTTAATGTTTCGTATTTCGTTAATTTCGTAGTTCGTAAATTAAAATTATGATCGAAAGAATAAACAAAATAAACGAACTTATAAGAAAGCATACTAATGATATTATCCTCAAAGACCTCTCTCTAAAAGACGGGGTTTTTATTACTATCGCCAAAGTTGACACCACGCCCGATCTTCGCTATACTCGAGTGTTTGTTAGTATTTTCCCAGAAAAAGAGATTTCCTATGCTATGAAAACTTTAGAAAAAGAAATTTTTCAAATCCAAGGAATACTCAACAAAAAATTGTCTATGCGTCCACTGCCCAAAATCGAATTCCGACTCGACCTAACAGAGTCTAAGGCGGATGAGATAGAGAAATTGCTAAAAGAAATCTGAACCACTGATTATCCCTGATTTACACATGATTACACATGAATTAAAATTCAGTGTCCGCCAACTGGCGGATCAGGATAATCATGTGCAAACCCGCCTGCCCGCTTCGCCACAGCTTCAGCGAGGCGAGCCGGCGAGGCAGGTCAGTGGTTCTGAAATTATGTCCAAATATTCTCAAGAATTCAACACTCTCAATTATGTTATAAATGAATCTAGTGAGATTCTTCTTTTCGCTCATTCCCGCCCTGACTCCGACACAATCGGATCAGTTTTAGCTTTGCGAGAATATATTTTGGCTTTAGGAAAAAATGTTGCCATCGCTTGCGCCGATCCGTATCCAGATTATCTTAAAGATTTGGCGCCGGATTATTTTGAATTTCCCGATCATTTAGATTTAGAAAAATATAATTTAGTCATCGCTACTGACAGCGTGGAAAGAGGTTTTCAAAAAATTTACCCTATCTTCAAAGAAAATCAAATCATCGCTCTTCTTGATCATCATCCCGACATCACACTAAAAGGCGACATCAATATTATTGATCCAAAATATTCTTCTGTTTGCGAAATTATTTATGATTTTTTTGAATTTAATAAAATAAAAATCACTCGACCTATCGCGACCTTTCTTATGTTAGGCATCCTAGGCGATACCGGAAATTTCCAACATTCCAACACTACTTCCAGAGTGTTAGAAATAGCTTCTGTTCTTATGAAAAAAGGCGCCCCGATAACTAAAATCATTAGCATTGCTTTTTCTAATAAAAATATTTCCGCCCTCAAACTTTGGGGCAAAGCTTTTGAAAAAGCTCGCATCAATCCGGAAAATGGAATGATCGCTTCCTTTATTTCTGAAAAAGAGCTGGCGGAATGTGGAGGAAATTTGGAAGATATCGCTCAAGTCTCCACTATCCTAAATTCCGTCCCCGGCACAAAATTTGCATTAGTTTTATCCGAAAGAGGCGATGGAATAATCAAAGGCAGTTTGCGCTCCGAAGAATACAAAGGTGTCGATGTTTCCCGCATCGCCGCCCAGTTCGGTGGCGGTGGCCACCGCCTCGCCTCCGGCTTTGAAATCAAAGGCAAAATAGTTGAGACAGCAGAAGGTTGGCAAATTGTATAAAATTTTATAATTTTTAATTTTGTAATTTTATAAATAAATCTTAATTTTTAATGTTTAAAAATTTAAATTTTAGAAATTATTTAAAAATTAAAAATTTGAGCGACTTTCTTATCGCTCTTTTTTTATGTTAGAATAAAACTATCCTAATCTAATAAAGCTTCCTGTTATGAATATCGGTGCTCACATTTCAATTGCCGGCGGAATATATGAAGCTCCCAAAAGAGCGCATGATTTAGGTTGCGAATGTATGCAAATTTTCACCCGCTCCCCGCAAGGTGGCAAAGCCCCCGAACTCACCCCAGAAATTTGTGAGAAATTTAAAATTTCAAATTTAAAATTTAAAATTAAGGAAGTCTATATTCATACGCCCTATTATATAAATTTCGCGTCATCTAATAATCGCATTCGTTATGGATCAGTTTCAGTTGTTCGCGATGAGCTAGAAAGAGGAAATAAGCTTGGTGCAAAATATGTGATGACGCACCTTGGCACTGCCAAAGACTTAGGCCAAAAAGAAGCCATCGAAAAAACAATCGAAATGCTCCAAAAAACTTTGGAAGGATACACCGGAAAAACTAAATTAATTTTAGAAAACAGCGCCGGTGCTGGTGAAATTATCGGCGATGACTTGTCAGAACTTTCGCAAATTATTAAAGGCGTGGATTCCCCTGCCATCGCCGGCATTTGTTTCGACACCCAACACTCTTTTGCTTCCGGTTATGACTGGCGCGATTTTGAAAAAACCCTCAAAAAAATAGACCAAGAAATTGGTCTTGAAAATATAAAACTAATCCACGCTAACGACAGCCTCACCAAATGTGGATCCAACAAAGACCGCCACGCCCACATCGGCGAAGGTTTGATTGGAAATGATGCTTTCAAAAACATTGTCGCCTTTGCCAAGAAAAATAACATTGATATGATTCTCGAGACCGAACATGATCGCGTTTTGGATGATATAAACCTTCTAAAATCTTTTCGAGCTTGAAAAACTATCTAATGCTCGTGCAAATATAAAGCACGCCTTATATATGCAAGGCAAAAATAAACTTTTATTCCAAATGAAAAGCCTCAACATTCGACAATTTCTATTGAAATTACTATGCCCAGGGTAGAATTTAGTACTAAATTCATCCCTATGAGTATAGAAATTCATAAAAGAATTTTTCTAAATATAGAAAAGGGCAAGAGAAAAGATTGTCCGCCGGAGTTGAAAATTTCATCAAAAGATATAAGCCCCAGTTTCATATAACTGCAACCTATGATTATTTCGGCGAAACGGAATTAGACGGATGCAAAATATTTTTCATCCCCGCTTATGTTTTTGGATTGATAATATAAATATCTTTTATAAATATTAACAAATTTTTATCAAAACAACTTTATTTACTAATAACCCCAAATCCTCTATAATTAAAAAGTAAAAGCTTATTAATTTATTTTAAATAAAAATGAAAAATATTATTACGACAGAAGAATTACAATCACATTTAGAGCAAACAAAAACTAAAGAAGTCTTACTAATAGACGGGCAAATGCCGACAACTCCTAAGGGTAAAAGCTATTTTTATTATTCAGATAATATGAAAGATTTTGATGCCGCTCCTTTTGGCCTAGCAAGGATCGCTGGATATTTAGATAAATTTAACATTTCAAATAAGATAATCCGCTTGAGAGATTATGCACAATATGAAAAAAAGCAAGAATTGGAAGAATTAATTTCTAAAACAGATATTATTGGCATAAGTGGTCTATCGAACAGCGCATCTGAAATGTACCGTTTTTGTTCTGAAATAAAAAATAAATTTCCAGAAAAAATTATTATTGGCGGTCGAGAACACTTTGGACTTGATTATGAGTGGGTGCTTAATAATCAAGAAAAAACAGGTATTGATATATGTTGTACCAGCCAAGGTGAATTACCCATATTATCCTTGGCATTAGATATCCAAACTGAAAAAATAGGTTCAATAGCTTATAAAAGTGGTGAAGAAATTATAAAGACAGATTATTTTCCGCGACTAAATGAACTGGCAGATATTGAATTAATGAAACCACAACCAGCCCAAGAATTGCCAATCGAATGGCAAGCCAATATTTTTCCTGAATTTCAAAAACAATACAAACATTGTGGCGATACGATGATAGGTTCTGGATGTCCTTATAGTTGTACTTTTTGCGCCAACCATAAATTTATGGAAAGTAGAAAATATATACCCTCTGCTTCAGTAGCACAAAAAGAAATAAAAGCAATGCAAAAAAGAAGTTTAGATTTTTTCTTTGCTCGTGATTTATTGCTCAATGCATCAGAAGAAAATTTAAATCAATTTTTAGTTTTTATGAAGGAACTTAATTATGGAAATCAAAAAATGAAATGGGCAGCTTTTGCTAGTGTTATTAAGCGAGGCAATCTTTGTGATTTATTTCAGAAGATGGAAGATGCTGGTTGTATTGAAATTATGGTAGGGGTTGAAGATATTGTGGGTGATCGAAAACAATTAAAAAAAGGAGCTGGAAATGAGTCTGCTGCTGAATTTATAGATACTGCCACTGAACATATGCTTGTTAGAGCTTTTTTAATTTTGGGTTTACCCGAACACTATAAATATTCAAAAGAAGAAATTAAAAAAAATTTGCTTGAATTTATGAAAACACATCCGCAAGCAATTTATCGAATGGGTCTTTGGACGCCAATCTTAGGCACTGATGATTTTGAAAAGTATAAAGAAATGTTAAAAGATGATATTCGGAAGAATGTTGTAGCGTTAAATAAATTTGATACAATGCATTATGTGATTAATCCGACTGCTGTTTATGAAAATCTAGGGATATCAGAGAAAGATCGTTGGGCTAAATCACCGAGCGATTGGGAAGATTTGCGCGATGAAATTATTAAGGAATATTATGAAAGTAAAGAACATAAAGAATTTCTTAATGGATTAAATAAAAAAGAAAATTTAGGAGAAGCCGCAAATGATTTTACCGAAATTACCTTAAAACGTTTAGTTGATGAAAAACAAAACAACTTATTTAAATTAAAATAGAGTCGCGTTAATAAACACAACTCTATAGTTAATTCTACTTCGTTATTACGCAGACATACTCCACTTCCTCTGCGTATTCTTTTATGCCACTATTAGTGGCATTTCCAACTTCATAATATCCATCACGGATTAAGAAATTTTTAATTTCTAATTCCGTTAAGATACCCCCTAGTTCTTCCGTAGTTAACATTCCCGCCATAGCGCCAATATAATCAACAACCAACTCTGGTTGTTTCCACCGATTCTCTCCGATTCTATCGACGATAGTTTTCCAATCCGCATCTCTTTTGAGGTCGCGTATATATATCTTCCCTCCTGGGGCTAAAAGGGAGAACATTTCTTGAATGGCTTTTTTTGGATTTTGAAACCTATGTAGGGAATTTCTACAAACAACATAATTGATATTTTTTTTATCCATCAAAACGGGTGCTAAATTTTGAGCATCACCCTGTCGAAATTCCACGGCAAGTTTTGTCTCCCCATATTTGCACGCCTTAATTCTTTTTTGAAATTCTTGTGCCACTTGATGTTTTTCGATAGTGGCATTTTTTAAATTATTTTCTGCTAGTCGAATCATATCCGATGAGAGCTCAATGCCAATAATATCGCCGTTAGTTTGCTTGGCAAGTTCAAGGCAGATTAATCCCGAACCAGAACCGACCTCTACGATTGTTCCGATAGATAATCCATCAGCAAGATGCTTTTCGCCATAACAATCTGTGGATTTTTTAAAATCCTCCACAATTTTTTGATACATTTCACCTCTTCCTTCTTTTCCTAATCTATCATATCCCTCAGCCACACTTCCTTCCATTGACTGCCTGGAAAGGATACAGACTCTACCCTCCGGCTTTGTGTTGAATATACTTTTTACAGCTTCTTGTAAATTAATGGTATTTTCAATTAAATTTTTCATATTTTTCTCCTTAGATTAATTATTTGTGAATTACCCTGTGTGTCCGAGTACGGACAACACAGGGCGTCCAATAAATTACAATTCAAATAGTTTCAATTGTTTTATATCA
>PCRW01000065.1 GCA_002772115.1 Candidatus Moranbacteria bacterium CG23_combo_of_CG06-09_8_20_14_all_35_22 | reverse complement strand
AGTCTAATAAAGAAAATCTCCAATCGAGACGCCATTTACTCTTATCCGAGTAAAATGGAGACTGAATGTTAATTGTTCAGTGATTATCTTATTTTTTGTATTTTTGTAATTATTTTGTAATTTTGTAGTATGATAAAAATTCTCAAACCAAAAATTCAAACAAAAAAATCCACTGATATCCCAGAAGAAAACAAAACCGCCAAAATTCTTTCCAAATTCCGCAAAGAGGAGGAGGAGGAAATGGCTTCGGCTTTGGCCGGCAAACTCAATCTTCCTTATGTAGATACCAATCTTATTCCAATTGGAAAAGAAGCCATCGGACTTTTGCCAGAAGAAGATGCCAGAAAATTCAAACTTATTGCCATTCACCGCGCCGGAAAAGTTGTCACTCTCATTTCTTCTGATCCACAAAATGAAGCGACCAAAACTTTCATAGAAAAATTGAAAACTGAAAATGGTTGGCAGATAAAACTTTTTGTAGTTTCTACTTCAAATTTCAACCATGTCTTGGAAAAATATAAGCAAATTGTTTTTGTGGATATTCTAGATCAAATGAGCCTAAGTCTCACAGGAGAAGAATTGGAAAAATTCGAAGAAGAAATGAAAGATTTGATCACTTTGAAAAATCGCATCAAGGAATTGCCGACCACGCAAATTTTGAATATTATGCTGGCCGGCGCTTATAAACTTGGCGCTAGCGATGTGCACATTGAACCGCAAGAAAAAGAAATTCGCCTGCGCTACCGCATTGACGGCACCTTGCAAGATGTCGTCTTTTTGCCCCTTAATGTTTTTCATACTATCATTTCCCGTATAAAATTAATGTCCGGTATGAAACTAAATCTTCGCGATATCGCCCAAGACGGAACTTTTGAAATAAATTTAAGCGACAAAAAAATCGAATTGCGTGTTTCGGTAATTCCAGGAAATTTTGGAGAATCAGTGGTGATGCGTCTACTTGATCCAGATTCGATCAAAGTGAGTGTAGAAAATTTGGGCTTGCAAGGCTTGGCTTATGAAACTATTCAAAATCAAATGCAAGCGCCTAATGGAATGATTCTTAACACCGGTCCAACTGGCTCGGGAAAAACTACTACGCTTTATTCAATTATAAATAAACTCAACACTCCCGACAAAAAAATCATTACCATTGAAGATCCGATTGAATATGAATTATCCGGCATTTCTCAAACTCAAATAGAAAAAGAACGAGGCTACACTTTCGCCCAAGGACTCCGCGCCATTGTTCGCCAAGACCCAGATGTAATTTTGGTAGGTGAAATTCGCGATGATGAAACGGCTGACATTGCTGTCAATTCCGCTCTCACGGGACATTTAGTTCTTTCTTCTCTCCACACTAACAATGCTGTTGGTACCATTCCCCGATTAGTCGAACTTGGGGTAAAACCAACTTTGATGTCTCCCGCTATAAACGCCATTATCGGACAAAGACTAGTGCGCAAACTTTGTGATTGCAAAGAAAGTTATGTGCCCGCCAAAGAATCTATTGAATCCATTCAAAAAATTCTGTCTATTATCTCGCCCAAAGCTAAAGTGGAAATTCCTAAAAATATTGAAAAGTTATACCGCCCCAAAGGTTGTCCCAAGTGCAACGGCTTAGGTTATAAAGGACGGATGGGAATTTTTGAAGTACTCACCATCAATGAAGATATTGAAAAATTAATTTTAGGACTCGCTGGTGAAACAGAATTAGCCATGGCCGCTTTGGAGTCAGGAATGATTACAATGCTTCAAGATGGAATTTTGAAAGCAGTCGCTGGTGTCACTTCTATTGATGAAGTGGAAGAAGCTACGGGACAAGGAGAATTTCTAGAAGGTATTTATGAAAAACTGATGTCACAAACACTGGGCAAAAAAATTCTCATCGAAAAAAATCAATATTTATCCGCTAAAGAAAATTTAACTGATTTCAAAAAATTAGAAGAAGTCGTGCGCGCTTCCAAAACAAATGACATTAATAAAATTATTTTTTCCGCCGCTATTCTTCTTAATGTTGGAGATATCCATATTGAACCGGAAAAAGATGCTGTCAAGATTCGCTTCCGCATTGATGGAATTTTGCAAAGCGTAGTAACTATTCCTCTCAATGAATATCCGGCGCTTTTGGGCGAGATAAAAATTCTTTCTGGCGTGAAAACTGAAGTGCGCACAGGCGTGATTGACAGCCGTTTTAGTATTAGCTTTGATGATACAATAGAAATTGCCGAAAAAAATATTGATGTGCGTGTTTCCATTATTTTGGGCGGTTACGGCGAAACAGTTGTGATGCGACTTTTGCGTGGATCATCAATGGAGTTGGATCTAACTAAACTTGGGATTCGCAAAGAAAATTTAGAAAAAATAATGAACGAAGTCAAAAAACCAAATGGCGTGATTTTGAACACTGGCCCAACCGGCTCGGGAAAAACCACCACGCTTTATAGCGTCCTTAGCCTTCTCAATAAACCCGAAGTAAAAATAATCACCGTGGAAGATCCAATTGAATATCAACTTCCGGGAATTTTGCAAACTCCAGTAAACGACAAAGAAGGTTATACTTTCGCCACCGCTCTGCGTGCTCTACTTCGTCAAAATCCTGACATTATGATGATTGGTGAAATTCGTGACAACGAAACTGCTCAAGTGGCTGTGCAAGCATCTCTTACTGGACATCTGGTACTTTCCACCATTCACACTAATAACGCTGCCGGCGCCGTAGCTCGAATGATCAATATGGGCGTTTCCCCTTCTGACATTGCCACTGCCGTCAACGCTTTTATGGCCCAACGGCTTGTGCGTCGCCTTTGTGATTGCAAAGAAAAAATTATTCCTTCCAAAGAAGAAAAAGAGAAAATTGAAAAAGTTTTAGCTACCATCAGTCCGAAAACGGGAGTAGAAATCCCAAAAGTTTTGGAAATATATCATCCGAAAGGCTGTGAAAAATGCAACGGTATTGGATATAAAGGCCGTATGACGGTCAGTGAAGTTTTCCAACTCTCTCGCGAAATTCAAAACCTTGTCACCCGTGGCGCCATCACCGCCGAACTGGAAGAAAAAGCGATCGAACTCGGTATGCTCACGATGACCCAAGATGGAATCCTTCGAGTCTTGGAGGGAGAGACGAGTTTGGAAGAGGTGGAGAGGGTAACGGATCTATAACCTTGATTCACTTGATTAAAGGATTTGCTTGATTTCAATTTGAAAAATTATGCAACATGAAGAATTAACTAGAAAAATAATTGGCTGTGCAATGGCCGTACATTCTACTCTTGGCAATGGTTTTCAAGAAGTTATTTATCAAAGAGCTCTGGCAATTGAAATGGAATCGCAAAAATTATCCTTTAGTCGCGAACATGAGATGGATATTTTTTATAAAGATCAAAAAATTGGAAATCGTCGAGTAGATTTTTTTGTTGAAAAAAAAGTAATGGTAGAATTGAAAGCCTTGATAAAACTAGAAGATGTTCATTTGGCGCAAGCTATGAATTATCTAGAAGCCTACAATTTGAAAATTGGCTTGCTTATTAATTTCGGTGCGAAAAGCTTAGAATTTAAACGAGTCCACAATAATAAAATCCTCAATTAGACGAATTGAGTTTTTAATCATGTAAATCAAGAAAATCAAGGTTTAATCAAGGTTCTGACAATTAAAAAAAGGGCGCTTATATCTACAGGCTAACCCTTTTTCTTTTTCCCGCCAGACTCCTGTGCCTATTTCAATTCTCTTGGCACATACTCTCCGAAGATATTCTTACTCCAGAGTGTGATGCCAGAGATACTTTCAATAGGCTTAATTACTGGAAGTTGTTTTTTTAATAATTCAACTCCTACCTCATGCCTTTTTTTAAGATCATAATGGCATTGAAATCCCTCATCTTCAAATTCAGCTTGATGAGGATACAACTCACCACCCATTGACCTCCAGCCAGTTATTTTGTAGATTACTTTCATTTTTCCTCCTTGCTTTGAATTTATATTTCATGTGAAATCAGTGCGTTCACTGACAATCACATGGCTCTAATTTTTTCCCTCTAAAACCAAAAATTTCCTAAAAACTTTTTACAAAAAATTTGGTCTTGATAGAAAACTGTTTTTAATTGCTACACTAGACGCTAAGCGTCTAACTAACTTCTCCAAAATTGAGCTTTTTGAAAATTTTAGGCTCCACCCTAAAGCTCAACTTTTCTACAATCGTTTTTAAATTTTATTTCTCGTATTTTTTCCGCGTTAATCTGCGTTTAGTCTGCATAAATCCACGATAGTAGTAATCTGCAGGCAAGGACCGAGACTAGGAGCCTCGGAAAAGAAACAAAATCGAGGAATAGCGCAGGACGAACCCACCCTACCCATATCTTGAAAGCTGTTTCCATGATTGATGACAAAAGATAGAAGTCACCAATTGCCTGCAATTTACTGCTAGCCACCAAAAACCGTGCAAATAGCGAGCTTTTAGATGACTAAGTAGCATAGCACAGCTTTTAATTTATGTCAAGAAGGTGTATACTGAATTTGTGCGAATTTTTTAATTTTTAATTTTAAATTTTTAAACAATTTTTAATTTTTTAATGCTTAAAAATTAAGATTTATTTACAAAATTAAGAATTATAAAATTAAAAATTATTATGACAATTACTAGCTCAAAAGAACAACCGGAAGAAATTAGTTTTGACATAACCCTTCGCCCGCAAAACTTCCACGATTATGTGGGGCAAGTTAAGGTTAAAAAAAACCTAGACATTCTGATTCAAGCTGCCAAAAAAAGAAAGGAGTCAATCGAACATGTTTTGCTTTATGGTCCCGCGGGACTAGGCAAAACAACGCTAGCCAACATCATTGCCAAAGAAATGGGCGTCGCAATTAAGACCACTTCCGGTCCAGCCATTGAACGCGTGGGTGATTTCGGATCAATCTTAACTAATTTATCCGACGGCGATATTCTTTTCATCGACGAAATTCATAGACTAAATAAATCCATTGAAGAAATTCTTTATCCTGCGATGGAAGATTATAAATTAGATATTATTATTGGCAAAGGGCCGTCCGCCAGAACAATCCAACTTGATCTGCCAAAATTCACCTTGATTGGTGCCACTACCAAACTTGGCTCCATTTCCAATCCTTTGCGCAATCGTTTCGGCGCTGTGCATCGCTTGGAATTTTATGCCAATGAAGAGATAAAAAAAATATTGGAGCGCTCCGCAAAAATTCTTAATGTAACAGCGGATGAATCAGGCCTCGAAAAAATTTCCGAGTGTGCTAGATGCACTCCGCGCGTAGCGAACCGCCTTTTGAAACGGGTACGCGATTTTTCTCAAATAAAAAATCATGCTATTATAAATAAAGAAGTAGCAATCGAAGCGCTGGAAATGATTGATGTCGATCCGCTAGGATTAGAACCGGCGGATAAACAAATTCTTCGGGTTATTATTGAAAAATTTGGAGGTGGCCCCGTCGGACTTGGCACAATTGCCGCCGCCACTTCAGAAGAAATCAAAACAATTGAAGATGTTTATGAACCCTATCTCATCCAAATTGGCTTTCTCGCTCGCACTCCACGCGGTCGCATTGCCACAGAAAGCGCTTATAATCATTTAGGGATAAAGTATAATAAAGAAAATAAACTCTTATAAAACTTGTCATTCTGAATTTATTTCAGAATCTGCTTTCAAAAAAAGATTGGATCCTGAAACAAGTTCAGGATGACAGAAAAAAAATATGTTTTACATTATCCTTGCCCTCTATGCCATTATTTTTATCACTTATCTTTTCTTATTTTTTTTCATCATCTATCATTTGGCGCGCTATTCGATAAATGCCAAAACTAATAAAATAATGTTGCCGATTTTTGTGGTAGTTTCAATTTTGCTTTTTCTTTCCAATATTATGTTATTTTTTTCGGTTGATTGGAACGCGCTAATTTCAAAACTTATTATTTTTTAATTATGGAACATAAATTTACCCACTATCATTTTGAAGGACAAAAAAACGGCGAAGAAATTCTGATGGTCATTCACCGTCACTGGTTCAATATCCTTACCCACTTTTCTGTGATTTTCTTTATAATACTTTTTCTTTTCGGCAGTTATTTCCTCACTGCTTTTTTCTTTGATGAATTCAGTGAGCAACTTCTGATCAATCTCACCGCCTTTATGCGCAGTCTTTTTTTTACCTTTCTTTGGCTCTTGTTTTTTGTTATCTGGATTGACTACTATTTTGATGTTTGGATAGTCACCAGTGAAAGAATCATTAATATCGAACAAAAAGGACTTTTCACTCGCGTGGTGAGCGAATTGGAATTGGAAAAAATTCAAGATGTCACCACAGATGTACGCGGAGTCATTCCAACTTTTCTCAATTATGGCAATTTACTCATTCAAACCGCCGGCGAAAGAGAGCGCTTCATCTTCCGCAATGTTCCTGATCCCTATACCATTAAAGATGTGATTATGAAACTGCAAAATGAATTGGAAAACAAAGAAGAAAATGAATTTGGAGAAATGCTTCGAGAAAAAATCCATCACGAAACAACATAAAACTAATTCAGTTTTAACTTAGAGTGAAAAATAAAAATAAAAAATATTATTATCTTCTCTATGGGCTGGTTATTTTAGCTAGCTTTTTTATTTGGGAAAAAATTTGCTTAGCTGAGCCTGTTTTGAAAATTACTAATATTCAGTTTGAAAGTGAAACAAGTGTGGATGATGACTTTATTGAAATTACCAATACAACAGAAAATAAAATTAATCTTAATGAATATAAACTTGTCAAAAAAACATCTTCTGGAACACAAACTAGTATAGTTTCTTTTGGCGATGAAGATTCTATTTCTTCTGGAAAAACTTATCTTTGGGCAAGTAGCAAAAATAATAATTTTCCCTCTGAAATAAAAGCTAATATTTGGAGAAAAGCGACTATTTCTGAAACAAATGGTATTGCCATAATATTTGAGAATAAAGATAAGGATGTTATTATCGATTGTATAAATTGGGGAGAGGATGAATCAGAAGAAGAAATAAAAGATTATTCGGGGATTATGATTAGTGAAATTTATCCCGCGCCTAACACTAAAGTAGGCGAGGAAGAATTTGTCGAAATAATAAACTCAACTGGAGAAGAAATTGATTTTTCCGATTATACAATCAAAGATTCCAAAGGTGCCAAAGGAAAGATTTCCAAAAAAGAAAAAATTGGAAAATTTATTGTTTTCTATGGTTCGTTTTCACTTAACAATGATTCCAAAGGCGACACTGTTTTTCTTTATGACAAAAAAGATAATTTAATCGCTAGTCAAAAATATGCAAACGGAAAAAGTGCCCATTCTTTTTCTTTTGATGGCTCATCTTGGCGTTGGACATCTTCCCCTACTCCGGGAGGAGAAAACTTTTTCGACAAAATTTTGTCTGGAAAACTAATCTTACCTAAGCATGTATATAAAAATACCTACGCCTATTTCAATGTGAAAACTGATGGGAGTGCCAAAAAATTCACTTGGAATTTTGGCGACGGCCACAAAAGTTATAAAAAAGAAACCAAACATAAATATAAAAAAACTGGTAAATTTAAAGCTAGTCTCAAAATTCGTGGAAACGGCGAGGATAAAATTTATGAATTTGAAGTCAAGGTAGAAAAGTATGACGCGCCGAAAATAAGAATAAAAAGGATTATGCCTAACCCGAAAGGCTTAGATAAAAATGAGTGGATTGAAATTGAAAATAAATCCAAGAAGAAGGTTAATCTTGAGGGCTGGTCAATTGCTACGGGCAAAGACAAATTGATCAACCATCCGATTCGGAAAGATTTCAGAATTAAAAAAGGCAAAACCAAAAAACTCACCAAAGAAATTTGTGCTTTCACCCTGGGCAATGAAAAAACCAAAATTGAACTACGCGATCCTTCTGGTAAGGTTGTGCAAAAAATAAAATATGACCGAAAGAAAGACAAGATTGCAGAGGATGAAATTTATGAAAAAAATGACGAGGGTTGGAATTGGGTAGAAACACCAAGCAATATTGAAAATAAAATTAAAGATCCCCTTCTCCCTTTGGGAGAAGGTGCCCAAAGGGCGGATGAGGGAACCAGCGCCACAACAGAGGAAAATATTTTTATTATCCCCAACTCCGAAATCCAAGCTAGTCTTGGAAGATATACCACCTCGCCGGATTGGCAAAAAAAGCAAAAAAATCGCCAAAAAATGGCTCTTTCTAGCCACGATATAATTTTATCGGAAAAGTTGATACCCCAAAATTCAAGAGTTTTAGGCGCCCAAAGCCTAAATTTGCATGAAAATTTTTATACTTTTACCCCGCCGATACATAATAAACATTGGGCGATAATTTTTTGGGAAAATAGTTCTTCCAACATCAATTATTTCCTAAATTACCTACTCTTGAAAATTACTTTTTAAACTGCTAGAATGCTAATATCCGCGAATGATAAATAACATATATTCGAATAAATTAGTTTTAACATTCGCGATTTATTAGCATTCATATGTCAGGACACTCACATTGGGCGGGAATAAAACAAAGAAAAGGGGTAAATGACGCTAAGCGCGCCAAAATTTTCACTAAACTCGCTAAACCGATTGTGATCGCCGCGCGAGAAGGCGGTGGCAACCCAGACACAAATTTCAAACTTCGCATGGCCATGAAAAAAGCTCAAGAATTCAATATGCCCAAAGACAATATCGACAAGGCAGTCAAAAAAGGAACGGGCGATTTGAGTGGCGCAGAAATCGTTGAAATCATTTATGAAGCTAAGGGCCCAGGTAACATCATGATGCTTATCAAGACTTCTACCGACAACAAAAACCGCACCGTGAGCGAAATCAAAAGCATCCTCACAAAAGCTGGCGGAAAATTCGGCGAAGTGGGAAGTTCCATGTGGAATTTTGAACAGGTCGGTGAAATTACTATTGATCTAACTGGCAAAGATGCCGATGAACTCGAAATGATCGCCATCGAATCTAGTGCCAAAGACACAAAAATTGATGGCAACTTACTTTTTGTCTATACCGAAACCCAAGATCTGCAAAAAGTCCAAGAAAAATTAATAGAAAATAATATTGAAATTTCCGAATCTAATCTAACTTTCCTTCCAAAGTCCACTGTCGAAATTGATGCAAATACCCAAGAAAGCTACAACAAACTTTTGGAAATATTAGACGACCAAGAAGATGTGGAGGAGATTTTTGATAATTTGACATAATATATACAAACTACTATACTTTGTATATATTAGCTAAAAGATGTAAACAAACTATGAAAACCACTAAAATCGGCACTAATATTAAGCAAATTGAGGGCTTCAAGGCCTTTGTTCCATATCCTTTTCCACCAAAGGGAGGCTTTGATTTTGATGCCAAGATACTAAAGACTAGCAACGAGGCTACGCGACTCCTTGGCAAACTCGATGGCATTACAAAACTTTTGCCAGATTCAGATTTTTTTCTTTTGATGTATTTGCGTAAAGATGCAACTTCTTCAAGTCAAATTGAAGGCACGCGTGCCACCATGATTGATGCAATTGAGGCTGGAATCAAGCCTGCGTCAAATAAATCAAATGATGTTGATGATATTTTACATTATATTAAGGCGTTAAATTATGGCATAAAAAGAATTTCTGTTGATGATTTTCCAATGTCTTTGCGTTTCGTGCGAGAATCACACAAACAGCTAATGAGCCAAGCTCGAGCAACTCATTTTTCTGATCTAGGAGAATTTCGCAAAAGTCAAAATTGGATTGGTGGCACAAAACCAAGTACCGCCAGTTTCGTGCCAGCACCCGTTGCCGAAATGCAACGCGCGCTTTCTGATCTTGAAAAATTCATACACGCAGACGATGAAATACCCGTCGTCATTAAGGCTGGACTTATTCACGCGCAATTTGAAACAATCCATCCATTTCTCGACGGCAATGGCAGAACTGGTCGCATGCTCATTACCTTTTATTTTTGGAAACAGGGATATCTTGAAAAACCAGTTTTGTTTTTGTCTTCATTTTTCAAAAAACATCAGCAACTATATTATGCAAAATTATTAGGCTATCATAATGGCCATATTTATGAATGGTTAGAATTTTTTCTTGAAGGTGTAATTGAAATTGCTAATGAGGCGATTGCTATAGTTGATAAAATTACAGTCTTACGAGAAAAAGATTTTATAAAAATTCACAAACTAGGCACGCGCGCCGCCGAAAGTGCCAGTTTAATCTTACCTAAACTTTTTGGACAATCAATTGTTGATGTTGCTATAATTCAAAAATGGACAGGGTTTACTCGTGCTGGCGCGCAAACAGTGATTGATCGTTTTATTGATTTGAAAATATTACAACCAAAAGATAAAAACAAAAAATATGGTCAGACATACATCTATAAAGAATATGTTGATATATTTAATAATGATAAATAATTCAGTCTAATCTTGCATAAAAATTTATAACTTCTTGCTTTTTATCCTCGCCAACTCATCTTTCAGCATCATCAGCGTTTCTTGTTTTAGCATTTTTCGAATCATTTGGAAATTGTCATTGGACAAAAGCATATTCAAATCTTGGTCGATAATTTCTTGAGTTATTTTATTCTCAACAAAAACTACCAGATCCTCAAAGAATTTTTCCACCGAACATTTTCTTATGTCTTCTATAATTTTTGCATCATAGCGAAAACCATTCCAGAAAAAATAATGTACATCATACACATCGCGACCAGCAATACGACCGTTTTTTTCAAAGCGATTGATAAGTGCAATTAATTTATTCGCCATCATTGTTTCTCTTGTTTGGCAATTCACAATACGATCAATTTCCTCTAGTTGAGCACTTTCGTATTGATTAAATTGCGGAACAGGAAAACATATATTGATTTTCAAAGTATTTTTTCCACCCGCAGAAGTTGGATATTTCAAAAAATATTGTGGAACATTGCGACTTTTGTCTTTTATCTCCAAACCAAGCTTTTGAAAAATTTCTTCCATTTTTTCTTGAACTTTTTTTATTTCATTTTTCTCATCAATATAATCAAAATCTAAATCCACTGAAAATCTATCGAGAAATCCGCGCATAGCCGCACAAGTTCCGCCTTTGAAATATAAAACTGTTGACAAAAAGGCGTCGTCAAATAGCGCGCCCAGAAGACGGAACATCCACGCCTTATGCTCGGCATCTTTTGCAGTTGGGGTAATCATTTTTTTTGTTTTTTTAATTATTATTTTTATCTATTTTGTGGATAACCTATTTCCCTTTGAATAGCGCGCACTTTTTTCCAATCAATTAAACGATCGCCGTCAAAATAATAGCGCGGGTTGAAATATAAAATATCCGCCACCGCTCTTTCCACTGACGCAACTTGCACCCCATTCTCCAAAATAATTCCGGCATCATTATACAAATATTTATCCGCTAAACGACGACAGCGATATTCTCGACCAGCAACAACAAAAGTTTTGGAAATAGAGCTAATAATTGAAATTTTTGGAATTTCTTGAAAAATTATCCCCTCGCGAGCCAAAACTGTTTCGGTACTAATATAGGCATACCGGTGTAATATTTTCACTCCCAAAAGAAAAGGATTGATTTTTTCCACTGGCTGGAGAGAATACAAACCTCTTTGAATTCGCGTAATCAACCCCTCTTTAGCATATCGCTTGAGCGTGGTATGAAGCGTATTGGGGTTTTTTATCTGCCACAAATTAGCCAGATCAGCGGAATGGAAGACTAAAATTCCCATTTTAGCCAACTCAGCAAATCTTTGCTTATATGAGCCTTTATTTAATTTTACGATACTTTTTACTGTACTCATATGTACAGTATAGCAAACTTAGGTTGTTTAGTCAACCACTCCCTGCGCGAATCTTGCGCGAATCTTGCGCGATTCAATTATTCATGCTATAATTAGAATGTCCTCGCGAAGCAATAACATATGTTTAATCCAAAATATCAACTAACCAACAAAATCTTATCTGATCTCACAGCTATTGCTGAAGCCAAAGGCATTATTGATCGTGCTAAAATACTGCCCCAGCAAGAACTGCGCTTGCGTCGCCAAGCAGTGATTCGTATGACTCATCATTCTACTGAAATAGAAGGAAACGGTTTAGATATGGGACAAGTTGAGGCACTTTATGCCAGAAAAAAAATTGATGCACCTGATCGGGATATTTATGAAGTCGAGAATTATTTAAACGCTTTAAAATACATCGAAAAAATTGTGGCAGAAAAAAAAACCGTCACCGAAAAAGTTGTTTTAAGAATTCATAAATTAGTAACTGACAAAACTTTAGCCCCGCAATTCTCTGGTCACTACCGACCTGGTCCAATTTATGTTGTTCGTCGACAATTTGGTTTGCCACAAGAAACTCTCTACACTGGGCCAGAAGCTAATCAAGTGCCAAAACTGATGGCTGATTTTGTTGCTTGGCTGAAGGATAGCGAGAAAAGAGAAATAAATCCTGTAATTGTGGCTGGGATTGCCCATTTAGAACTTGCCACCATTCACCCCTTTAACGACGGCAATGGTCGCACAGCACGCGCACTGGCAACATTGATGCTTTATTCGCAAGGTTATGATTTTCGTCGTTTATTCGCCTTGGAAGATTATTATAATACTAATCGACCAGCCTATTATAAAGCTATTAATGTAGGAAAGAATTATGATGAACGACGCATAGACATTACTTCCTGGCTGGAATATTTTATTCAAGGGTTCAAAGAAGAAATTGATGAAGTGAAAAACAAAATTTTGCCGTTAGTCACCAAGAATATTGACGGCAAAATTAAATCACAAATCTATCTCACTCCTGAACAACTAAAAATTATTGATTTTCTTGATCAAATCGGACGAATTTCCGCCAAAGATGTTGCGGATGTTCTGTCTTGCCCAAAAAGAACAGCTCAACTGCAATTGCAAAAGCTAAAGAAAATAAAATTAATCAAAGCCATTGGAAAAGGCAAATCCACTCACTATATTTCAAATTCCTAATTTGACAACTCGCAATTTTTCCTCACATATATTCCCATATACTCACATAGATAGAAATGTGACAAAAAAAATCGGCGAAAGCAAAGCGACGAGATATGAGGTTGTTTTGTGATTTACAAAAATTATGCTATATTTATCTTATATTCAGAAAAAGACCTCTGTGATTTAAATAAATTTGAAGTCATTAAAAAATTAACACCCTTAAAGAAACATCAAAATCATATGAATAATAAAAATTTAATTATCTCAATTTTTATAGCGGTAATTGTTACTGTGATTATTTTCTTATCACCTATTTCATTATCAAATATGGTACACTGTCAATGTGGTGGTTGTTGTGTGGGTTGCCCTGGTGATTGCAACACAAAAGGTGCACCCTTTGCATATTACTATTGGGGTGTTAATGGTATGGATGGTGAAGTTGTAAACCAAATTTCAACATTTGGAATAATCGCAGATACTATCATTTGGGGAATTTTTATGTTTTTTATTTACAAATTTATTTACAAAAAATAATACAGCTTTTTTTGAAATGTCGCGCGCTACGCTTACTTTTTATCAATAACTCCCCTGAGTTATTTTTTTATCTCTAAAATAATTTATTACTCTTCAAAAAACTTCTCTTTTGAGTTATAATATAAATATTCAAATAGCACGAAACATATAACATGAAACAAGAAAAGAAAAAGTTGCAAATTACAAGTTGTGCGTTGAGAGTTCTTGGGATCGATCCTGGCACGGCCACCACTGGTTGGGCGATACTTTGCGAAAAAAATGGTATAATAAAACCAGTGGCTTATGGGCACATTGCTACTTCGCCGAAAAAATCGGATGATGAGAGGATTTTAGAGATTTCCCAAGATTTAGAAAAAATAATTCAGAAATTTGAACCCCAAGAAGCAGGCGTAGAAGAAATCTTTTTTTTCAAAAATCAAAAAACCATCATCACAGTCGCCCAAGCTAGAGGGGCAATTCTCTTGACACTCGGACAAAATAATGTTAAAGTTTCTTCTTATACTCCGCTTCAAGTTAAACAGGCCATTACAGGCTACGGTCGAGCAGAGAAAAAACAAATACAAGCCATGACTAAAAATATTTTGAATTTAACCGAATTGCCCAAGCCAGATGACACGGCGGACGCGATTGCAATTGCGCTTTGCCACATCAATAGCAGGAAACTGAACAATTTAAAATAATTTTTTGAAAATTGGTAATTAATAAATTATAAAAATATGAATACTAGTCCAATAATTGATTTTTTCTTACATCAAGGCGTGCCTTTTGAAACAGTCATTCTAATTTTGATGCTTCCGATCATCGCCACCTTTATCGCCTTTTTGCGCCAAGTGGTTGGCATAAAAGCTTTTGGAATTTATGCCCCGCTGATTGTCACTTTTGCTTTTTTGGCCACCAATGGTTTGAAATATGGCATTGCAATTTTTGTCACGGTAATTTTCACCGGAATGCTGATGCGTTTTGTCTTGAAACCTTTTCGCCTGCTTTATCTTCCCAGAGTAGCTCTTATGCTCACTGCTGTGGCTATTCTAATTTTAGGTGTATTAGTCATTGGCGGAGAATTTAGAAGAACGGGCCTCGCTGCTGTTTCTATTTTTCCAATTTTAATTATGATAACGATTGTAGAAAAATTTGTAGCCGTGCAAATTGAAAAAGGTGACAAGGTCGCCATTGTCTTAGCCATTGAAACCTTGTTTATTTCCATTATCGGATTTTATATCGCCAGTTCAGAAAATTTGAGAAGCTTTTTGGCTCTTTATCCTTGGATTATTTTTTTCACTATTCCAATCAATATCCTCCTTGGCAAATGGACAGGGCTACGCATTAGTGAATATTTTCGCTTTCACAAAATAATGAAAAATCTATAGCCACTTCGAATTCACGAATTTATTTTTGCATTATTCGCATATTCGTAGATTCGCATGTCATTTGTAGATTCGCATCGCATTATTATGTTTGAATTTTTCAAATTAAACCGACAAATTTTAGGAATGAACTGTCGAAATCTGGAATATATCCGGCCATTTAATCGATCACGCGCTAAAAAGTTGGCGGACAATAAACTTCTTAGCAAAAAAATACTTAAAAAAAATAATATTTCTGTTCCAAAACTTTTAGCTAAAATATCTAACCTTCAAGAATTGGAAAGTTTTGATTGGCAATCGCTTCCAGAAAGTTTTGCTCTAAAACCTAATCGCGGTTTTGGCGGAGAAGGAATTTTGGTAGTTTATGGAAAAAAGAAACCTGCCCGCAATCCCGCTGAGCGGGATAGCGTTGCAGGCGGGGACAAAAATGACGCATGGATAAAAGCTGATCGAACATTAATTTCTATAGAAGACTTAAAAACTCATATTCGAAATATCTTAGACGGCTCATTTTCTCTTTCTGGCACACCTGACACAGCTTTTTTTGAAGAACGCTTGCAACTTTTGAAACTCTTCAAACCCTATTCTTATAAAGGTATTCCCGACATCCGCGTGATTGTTTTTAATAAGGTTCCGCTAATGGCTATGCTTCGCCTGCCAACTAAATCTTCTTCTGGCAAAGCTAATTTGCAACAAGGAGCAATTGGCGTTGGCATCGACATTGCAACAGGCACAACTACCACGGCAGTTTTAGGGAAAAATAAAATGATTGATTATATTCCCGGCACTCGATTGCTTTTGTCGGGAATAAAAATTCCTTACTGGAATGACATTTTGAAACTCTCTGTGCGTGCCCAAGAAATTTCCAACCTTGGATTTTTAGGCGCTGACATCGCCATTGATAAAATAAACGGTCCAACTATTATCGAACTCAACGCCCGTCCTGGGCTTTCTATCCAAATTGCCAACCTTTCTGGACTCAAAAGAAGATTAGAAAAAGTAAAAGATTTAAAAATAAAAACTATTGAAAAAGGCGTGCGTGTCGGCAAAGATCTTTTCGGCGGAGAAATCGAAGAAGAGCTCGAAGAAATTTCCGGTCGCCGTGTCATCGGCACCGTCGAAAAAGTCAAACTCATCAGCAAAGACGGGCAAGAAACTGAAGTCGAAGCCAAAATTGACACGGGAGCCTATTCAACTTCAATTGATATTGAATTAGCTAAGCAATTGGGATTTGAAAAATTACTAGAAAATTTTTCTAAAATATCTCTTGCTAATTATAATCTAAAACCAGAAAATGAATCTTTTATAAAAAAAGATTTTTTAGAAAAATACAAAATAAGTCTTCCTGAACTTGAAGATATTTCTATAATTTTTTCTTCTAATGGGGCATCTATTCGACCAGTTGTAAAATTAAATTTAATTATTGATTCTATTGAAATAACTTCCCTAATAAATATTGCTGACAGAAAATATTTAAACTATTCAATGATAATTGGGAAAAGAAATTTAGGTAAATTTTTAATTGATGTAAATAAATAATCCTGTGAAAAAAATTCTAATCCTTTTTGGGAAATCCAAATGGGAAAATACTACCCCCTTTTCAAATAAAAACTTTCAAGAATCATATGAATGTTTTTATTCCCTTGCAAGGCAAGAGGGCATTCAAATGTATCGTGCTTCATATCAATGGTATGATTTTGATAAGCATTTTTTTAAATATGCTTGGACATACACAGATAAATCTGGATGGGAAAGAGCCTATGATATCAAACCAGATCTAATTTATGATAAAACAAGTGCTGGAACGGAGACTTATTTCAGAAAAGAACTCATTGCTAAAAATTATCGTTTTGTTAATAGCTTAAGGTTTACTTATGTGTTGGATGATAAGCTAATCACAAGTATGATTTTTCACAAATGGAGTAAAAAAAGTTGGATCGTCAATAATCCCGAAAAATTACAAAAGATTCTTCCCAAAATAAAATCACGCAGATTTGTGATTAAACCAATTTCTGAAAGTGGTGGAAAAAATGTCCAAATTCTTGAAAGAGAAGAGGCATTAGAAAAAGTAATTTTTAGTAATGATTATATTATTCAAGAATTTATTGATTCCTCTTCTGGTATTCCCAGAATAAGCGAAAACATGCATGATCTAAGACTTGTTTTTGTGAATAATAAAATCAGCTATGCCTATATTCGAGAGCCAGCAGAAGGAAATTATTTAGCTAATCTTTCTCAAGGAGGTTCGCTTTCTATTGTGCCAACGAATGAAGTTCCCAAATCGCTATATCCGATCATTCGCTGTGTTAATAGAGTTTTTGAAACATTTAACCCGCGAATTTTTTCAATCGATTTCATGTTTGATGAAAAAAAAAGACCTTGGATAGTTGAACTCAATTCAATGCCAGGACTTTATTTTACTCCCCAAGAAAAACCGCATATGTTAGAATTATATCAGGAAATTATAGAAGTATTTTTGAAAAAATTAGAACTAAAATAAATCTTAATTAAAGTTTATCTAAAAATTTATGATTTCCTTAAAAGGCAAAAAAATAGCTATTTCAACATCAGTTATTGGAGGAGTAGGAGGAGCAGAAAGAGATGTTTTTAGCGTCATAAAAGCTTGCTATGATTGCAAAATCGATGTTTATACTAATAATGTTATTGACAGTGAATTTATACCAAAAGTAAAAAATTTAACTATTTTTATAAATAGAATTCAAAACTGGAATAAAAAAAATAAAAAACAATATGATTTATACTTACATTATAATTTTTTAAATTCTTTTTATATAGGAAATAAAATAAATTGTAAATTAAAAATGTTAAATCCTTGCGGAAATAAAGTCTTTGATAGAGAAGATCTTTTTGATTTTATAATTAGTCAATCTCCGGAAGGTATAAAATTATTTAAAAATAAAAAGAAAAATATTTTATTAAATCAACCGGTATGCTCCATTTCCAATGAAATACAACCTGTAAAAAAATTGCCAAAAAAATATTTTTTAACTGTTTTTAATCCTTATGGTAAAAAGAATAATCCCATTAAAGGACAAGATATTCTCTATAAAATATCTAAAAAATTACCCTTTAAAATAATTTGGTGTTATAGTCTAAAAACTAAAAAATGGAAAGGATTGAAAAAAAATTTTAAAAATATAATATATTTGGAATCCATACCACAATCACAATTAAATTACCTTTATAAAAATGCGTTGGCTTATATTTCTTTTTCTAAAAAAGAAGGCTTCGGATGGTCTATTGCAGATGCATTACTATATCAAAAACCTATAATTTCTAGAATAGTTGGGGTTTTGTCTTATTACAAAAAACCTCCAGAAGGAATATTTTTTTATAAAAATAAAAAGGAATTAATAAAAATAACAAAAACAATTGATTTTTCAAAAATGAAACCGAAATATAATTTAGAATTTATTCAAGTTGAAAAATTTAGAGAAAAAATAGCTTTAATTTTAAAAAATAATTAATTTAAAAAAATGAATACCACAAAAAAACCATTGATTTCGATTATAACTCCAGTTTTCAATCGAGAAAAATTAATCGTTGAATGTATAGAGAGTGTTCAGAATCAGACTTATAAAAATTATGAGCACATCATTATTGATGATTGTAGCACTGACAACACTCTTGAAGTTATTGAGTCTTTTACCAAAAAAGACGCTCGGATTATTATTGTAAAAAGCACAGAAAATAGTGGTGGAAAGCCAGGAAAAGTAAGAAACATTGGAATAAAAATGGCCAAAGGAGAATTAATTGCTTTTTTAGATTCTGATGATTTTTGGGAAAAAGAAAAACTTGAAATACAATTAGATTTTATGAAAAAAAATGATTTTGATTTTTCTTATCATCCACTATCTCGACTAGCCAACAATACTATCAATACTCGTTTTTGGGGGAGAGACTGTTTTCAAAAAGATTATTTTAGAGGCTTATTTTTGAGTAATTTTATTCCAACTTGTTCTGTTTTAGTAAAAAAGAAAATTCTTGAAAATGTTAATTTTTTCAATGAGTCACTCCAATATGATGAGGATCATTTTTTATGGATGCTTATTGCATTAAAAAATTATAAGATTGGTTTTTTAAGTAATATTCTTGGCACTTTTCGAAGAACTAAACACGGAAATATAAACGCTGTTTTAAATAAAAAAGAAAAGTATGAAAATAGTATTTTTCTTAGAAAAAAAATACTATTTGATTATTCTCACGAATCACTCCCAAGATTAATGAAAAGTGATTTAATTTATAACTATATTTATTATTATTACGAATTATTAAAAACCAAAAAAACATCCGAAGAAAAAAGGGAATTATTTATTAAAATAATTGATGATTTGCTTAAATTAAATATATCTGATTTATTTATTGAAGAACTAGAATTTTTAACAAAATTAAGAAAAAAATAATTAATTTTATGCAACAAAAATTTTTATTACATAATAAAATAATTTGGCATGGAAAAATTTTAAATAATTTATCGTCTTGTTTTTATCCGTCTTTCTATAAAGACATTCTAAAAAGAGAAAAGGTTTTTCTGGAAAATTTTAAATATTCTTTTGAAGATGCTTCAGTGAAAAACTTGACAGATAATTTTATTCCAATCTATCAAACTGAGATAATGAGTAGAGATAATTTTAATCTAAAAAAAGATGAAATTATAAATTCCATACTGGAGCGAGTTGAAAAAAATCCTCAAAAATATAAATTTTTATTTATTCATAGTAATGATGGAGAATTATTTGGGGGAACTTTATTCTCTATTGTTGATAATAAATTACAAATGGCTTTCAGAGCATATAAACGCGATATAAATATAAGCACACTAAAACACAAAGCCTCGTTAGATTATTGGGGAGAAAAATTAATTAGAGAATATGGAAATAATCTTGGCTTAACTATCTTCTCTTATGGAAAAGATACTCACCCTTATATCGGAAGAAATAGAATAGGTTTGGCTTTATACAAACTTAAAGCAGGAACAAGACCTAAAATTCCAAATTTAAATGATCCTGAAAAACCCATTAAAATAATCTCGTTCGATAATTCATTTTTATTAACTCAAAAAGAGCCACTTCTTTTTTTCAGCAATCCAAATACTGATGGATTTTATCAAAATTGCTTTCTTTACTATCCTAAAAATTCAATACATGAGTCTTTTATCAATGAGTTTAAAATAGTCTCCAAGTGGGCTGGTATTCTTTTTGAATCTATCGCTTATTAATATTTTCTGCATAAATTTACACATACTCTGATAATTTTATACTTTCTCTTGATAAACTTTCTCTTTTATAATACAATATAGATTGCTTTAAGTGAATAATTTTATGTACATTTTTTCGCCGAAAAATTCAAATGGCAATTCCGGACGCGGGCGGTTTAGATTCAAAATTAATTGGAAATTCTTGGGAAAATTGGCCTTGGTTTTTGCTGGGGCGGTTTTGCTTTTTGTGATTGCCGTTTTTGCTTGGTTTGCTAAAGATCTTCCTAGCCCTGGAAATCTGAAAAATCGTGTCATTGTTCAATCGACTAAAATTTATGACCGCACTGGCAATCACCTGCTTTATGAAATTCATGGCGAAGAAAAAAGAACGGAAATTCCATTTTCTCAAATGCCAGAAACAATCAAATATGCCTCCATCGCCTTGGAAGACCAAGATTTCTACAATCATATCGGCATCCAACCAAAAGGAATTATGCGCGCTGCGCTAAAAGATGTTATCAATTTAGGCACTTCCCAAGGAGGTTCAACAATCACTCAACAACTAATCAAACGATCTCTTTTGACTTCAGAAAAAACTTTTACTCGAAAAATAAAAGAAGTTATTTTGGCCATTGAATTAGAACAAAAATTTGAAAAAGACGAAATTTTGGCGATGTATCTCAACGAAATTCCTTATGGCTCCAATGCTTACGGCATAGAAGCTGCTACGCAAACTTTTTTTGGCAAACACGCCAGTGAATTAACATTGGATGAATCCGCTCTTCTTGCCTCATTGCCCCAAGCTCCTTCCTATTATTCCCCTTATGGATCCCACACGGAAAATCTGAAATTTCGTCAAGAATACGCTCTCAATCAAATGGCTAAACTTGGCTACATTACTCAAGAACAAGCGGACACTGCTAAACAAGTGGATGTTTTTTCCAAAATAAGAACTTTTTCAGAAAATATCAGCGCCCCCCATTTTATTATGTATGTCAAAGAATATTTGGAAAAAAAATATGGTTCAGAAGCGATGGAACAAGGCGGATTGAAAGTTTATACCACTCTCGATTGGGATAAACAAAAAATTGCCGAAGAAGCTATCAAAAACCACAGCGAAAAAAATACTGCCACTTACAAAGCTAACAATCAGGCGCTGGTCGCAATGGATCCAAAAACTGGACAAATCTTGGCCATGGTTGGTTCCAAAGATTATTTCGGCAAAGCCGAGCCGACTGGTTGCATCTCCGGAAAAAATTGTCAATTTGAAGGTAACTTCAATGTGGCCACTGCTCTTCGTCAACCAGGATCATCTTTCAAACCTTATGTGTATCTAACCGCCTTTGAAAAAGGCTACACTCCTGAAACCAATCTTTGGGATGTGGATACAAATTTTTCCACTGATAGTGGAAAAGATTACAATCCAAAAAATTATGACGGAGAAAATCGCGGGCTACTCAAAATGAAAGACGCGCTGGCAATGTCGCTTAATGTTCCCGCAGTAAAAACTTTATATCTGGCGGGAGTGCAAAATTCCATCGACACAGCGCACAAAATGGGCATCACCACACTCAAAAAAACTGCCGACTATGGATTGTCCCTAGTTTTGGGTGGAGGTGAAGTGAAACTACTTGATCATGTCAATGCTTTTTCTACTTTTGCTACGGGGGGAATTCATCATCCAACTGTTTCTCTTTTGCGAGTGGAAAATAGCGCCGGAGAAACTTTAGAAGAATATAAATCCAGTGACGGACAAAGAGTTATTGAAGAAAAATATGTAGCCATGGTTGATTATATTCTTTCCACCAACGAACTTCGTGCACCGGTATTTGGAGAAAACAATCCACTCAAATTTGAAAATCGCCCTGTCGTAGCCAAAACCGGCACCACCAATGAATGGCGCGATGGTTGGACAATCGGCTATACTCCATCACTCACCGCCGGAGTTTGGGCAGGCAACAACGATAATTCTATAATGGCGCAGGGGGCTGACGGCTCTTATGTAGCTGCACCAATTTGGCGAGAATTTATGGAAAGATCCTTAGCTAATTATGATATTGAAAAATTTCCTAAATACGAAGAAGAAGAAACTGGCAAAAATGTTTTGGATGGAAAATTAGATGCCAAAAAAGAATTGGAAGTTTGCAAAATTCCCAGTTCGGATGATTATTGTTTGGCTAACGAAAACTGTCCAAAATCAGAAAGAGATAAGAAAAAATTCGCGGACGCCCATTCGATTTTATACTATGTCCAAAAAGATGATCCACGCGCAGATAAACCAGAAAAACCAGAGGATGATCCGCAATTTAAGAATTGGGAAAAAGCTATTGAAAAATGGTTAGATAAAAAAGAAGGTTACTCTTCTCGTCTCACTCCAGATGAAGAATGTCGTTCGGATGATTTTAAAAAATTCAAACCAGAAATAAATATATCCACCTCTCTAAGCAACTCTACTATAAAAATAAAAGGAAAAGCGGATGCACCTTTTGGGGTGGACAAAATAATTTTGTCTATTGAAGGAGAAGATGATAAAACTTTTTCTAAATCTTCTTTTGACTATGATTATTCCGTGCCGGAAGCCAAAAAAGGCACTGATATCTCAATTAAGGCCACCGTCAAAGATAAAAATGGCGATACTGATTCAGATACCGTTTCGATAAAAACTAATTTGTAAAAAAATAAAACGAATTCGATTTTTTCATTAAATTATATCTTCTTTAACTTCTCCACTGTTTTTAATATAGTTTTTGCTCGAAAAATAAAAGAATGGCGCGATAACCAAAAGCGACAGAAGATGAATGACGGAAAGAATGTAATTTATTTCATCGCTTCCATCAAAAAAAATCAATCTGAATCCCCCTACAAAAATAATCAAATAAATCGTCGCTAGTCTCACGACATTCAGGCTATTTTTTATAATAAACATTTTTGAAATATATTTTGCGGAATAAATAATGCTTATCCAAATTAAGAAAAATTTTATCACTTCGCCCAAAATCGCCAGCCAAACAATCACGCCAAAACTTTCAATCACATTTATTATTGTCATTCCAAAAATCAAACTGAATAGAAACGGCATTGCAATTCCGGCTATCAGCCAATGAATCAAAGCAATCTGCCAATCTTGAGTTATTTTTTTCTTCATAATAAAAAATATTTTAATAACCTCCCTTTTGCTGTTTTTATTATACAATATTTTTGAAAATTAACAAGTCTAGAATTAAATTCACTTTAGTTTTATTTCTTTTACTATTCCTTCGCCAAATTCTTGATTTATTTTTTTCATAATCGTATTGCGATTAGAAAAAAGCTCACTTCCCCAAGCGGAACTTTGAGATTTTATAAAAATCGTCCCGTTTTTGAAAAAATCCGCCTTGAGACGCGATGCCCCAACATTGCCAAATTCCTCTTTTATTATTCGATTAAAAACATAAAAAATATCCTTATCCGTCAAAGCTATTTTTTTAGTTTTTTCTCTTTTGTATAAAAGATTTTTTAGAGATTTCATAAAGCTATAGTATCTAACATCTTAACTAATTTAATTATACTTTATTTATAAAAAATAAAAAAGCGGAGGTTACGATACCATCGTATAAAAAACCTACACGAAATTTCTACCCAACTACAAAATTCTTGCTATTTTTTTATACTATGGTATAATAATCTTGTAATAATTAATTTAACCTTTATGCTAAAAAAACGCTACTTGCAAGCTAAAATCGAGCAGGATCTTGACAATAAAATGGTTTTTATCGGCGGTCCTCGCCAAGTCGGGAAAACCACTCTTTCTAATCTGATCAGTAAGGA
>PCRW01000077.1 GCA_002772115.1 Candidatus Moranbacteria bacterium CG23_combo_of_CG06-09_8_20_14_all_35_22 | reverse complement strand
GAGCTGATCATTCCAGAATCATTAGGATGATTCTGTGCGAAAGCACTGTTATTAAGCAACGAGTCTAATGAATTAAAATAAAAAAATATGTCTATAGATAAATTATTTAATCCAGAATCAATTGCAATTATTGGGGCTTCGAGTGAAGAAGGAAAGATTGGAAATGTGATTGCGAAAAATATTTTGGAACTTGGCTATAGTGGCGAAGTGTATTTGGTCAATCCAAAATATGCGGAAATTTTTGGGAAGAAATGCTATGCGAATTTAGCAGAAATTAAAAATGAGATAGATTTAGCAATTTTAGCTATTCCGGCTAAATTTGTGAATGAGGAAATTAAAAACAATGCAGAAAGAATAAAAAACTATGTTATCATTTCGGCGGGATTTTCAGAAATTGGGGAAGGGGGGAAAAAACAAGAAGAAGAACTCAAAAAAATTGCTAAAGAAAAGGAGTTGAATATTTTGGGTCCAAATTGTTTAGGTTTTATAATCCCAAGCCTAAAACTCAATGCATCTTTTGCCGGCGGGATGCCGGAAGAGGGAAATATTTCTTTTGTGAGTCAATCTGGTGCATTGGCGGTGGCATTAATGGATAGTGCTAAAAAAGAAGGAATAAAATTTTCCAGCGTTGTTTCAATTGGTAATAAAATGGAGATTGGAGAAGCGGAAATGTTAGAATTTTTAGCACAGGATGAAAATACGAAAGTAATCGGAATGTATTTGGAGGGGATAAAAGACGGAGAAAAATTTATCAAAATGGCGGAAAATGTTTCTCGCTTAAAGCCAATTGTAATTTTAAAAGCGGGTAAAAATGAAAAAACACAACAGGCGATTGCTTCACATACGGGTGCGCTGGCGGGAGACGATGAAATTGTTTCGGCGGTTTTTGAAAAAGCAGGAATAATTCGCGCCAATAATTTGGAAGAATTTTTCAATTTACTAAAGCTTATTAGTTTTTCGTGTGCGGTACCAAATCAAAAAGTAGTGGTGATTACCAATGCTGGCGGAGCGGGAGTTTTGATTTCGGATGCGTTTAATGGTAAGAAAATAAAATTAGCTGAATTAAGTGAAGAAACGAAAAATAAATTGCGTGAATTTCTTCCCGCGGAATCATCGGTAGAAAATCCGATTGATCTTTTGGGGGACGCAAGAGCTGATCGGTATAAAAAAACTTTGGAGGTGATTTCAGGAATTGAAGAAGTTGGTTCAATTATTTGCCTGCTTACGCCTCAACAACAGACGCCCGTAGAAGAAATTACCGAAGAAATAATAAACTTTAAAAATAAAACGGATAAAATTATCACCACTGTTTTTTTGGGTGGCGAAAAAGTGGAAAAAGAAATTTTAAAATTAAAACAGAATGGAATTTGCAATTTTAATTTTCCTGATTTAGTAGTGAGGGCGATTGATGGATATAGTCAATGGAATGAATTTAGAAAGACAAAAACAAAAACTAAAACGCAGATGATTAACGAAAAAAGACGCAGTGTAATTTTGGAAATAATCCAATTTGCAAAATTGGAAAATCGCCAAGCGCTATATTTTGAAGAAAGTGCCAAGATTATGGCGCTGTATGGAATAAATACGACAAAAAGTTTTGAAGCGGAAAATTATCAGAAAGAAAATTTTTCTTATCCCGTAGCGCTCAAGATTGATAGTGATAAAATTTTGCATAAAACTGATAAGGCCGGATTAATTTTGAATATTGAAGATGAAAAAACATTAGAAGAGAATATTGCAAAAATGAAAAGAAATTTTCCTGGAAGTCGATTTATCATCCAGTCGATGGAGCAAATCGGTGCGGAACTTATTATTGGGATAAAAAAGGATGAAATTTTTGGACCGGTAATTATTTATGGATTGGGAGGCATTTATACCGAAGTATTTAGAATGGTGGATTATTTAATTCCTCCCTTTAATCTCAAACAAACAGAAGAGTCATTGATGAATGGAAAAATTAGATTTTTATTTTCCACAATGCGTGGCCAAAAGAAATATAATCTGGAAGAAATAGCGAAAATACTGCTGGGAATAGGTTCACTGGCGCTGGAAATTCCTGAAATTGACGGATTTGATATAAATCCTCTAATTGTATATAATAATAATCAAGAGGCAATTGTGGTAGATGTTAAAATAATAATATAATATTATGAATGATAAAAAAATTAGAATTTTGTTGGTAGATGATGAGCAGACAATTCGAGAAACTTATGCGGATATTTTTCGCCAAGCTGGTTTTGAAGTGAGTGAGGCGGTGGATGGCTTGGATGGTTTGGACAAAGCGACTAAAGAAATGCCAGATGTTATTTTTACGGGAATAATTATGCCCAGAATGGATGGCTTTGCGCTGAAGGAAGCTTTGGTAAAAAATGTCAATACTTCCAAAATTCCGGTGATGATGCTTTCTCATATGGGACGCGAAGAAGATCGAGAAAAAGCACAGAATTTAGGTGTGAAAGATTTTATCGTGCAAGGAATGATTAGTCCGAAAGAAATCATAGAAAAAATTCAAGCGATGTTTGGGTCGGAGGGTTATCTTATTAAATTTAGTACCAGTGAATTGGATGCTTTGAAGTTAGCAGAAGATCTTCATATCAACCAAAGATTTGAATGTCCTAAATGTTCCGGAGAAATGGTTTTGAAACTGAAAATTTTTGATGTTAATAAACAGGAATTTAACGCGAAATTTGTTTGTCCTAAATGCGGGTAAGGCGATGCGAATCTACCCGCCTCGCGTCGACGAGCGATCGTCTTCGCGAGTCGAGGCGGGCGAATGATATGCGAATAAAAATAAAATTAAATTAATATAAAAATCTGGGGAGTATAATCTCCCTAGTTTAATTTAAGTTATGACAAATTGGAAAATAAAAGAAAAAAAAGAAAATATCTCAACGGAATTATTGGAAAAATATAATCCGATTATTTTGCAACTTCTCCAAAATCGCAGGTTGGAAAAGTTGGAAGAAATTGAAAAATATTTCAATTTTGATTACGAAAAAGATTTGAGCGATCCATTTCAAATTTCCGGAATGAAAAGAGCGGTAGAAAGAATAAAAACAGCTAGAGATAATTCACTAGCTGGCGGAGAGAAAATTGCAATCTTTGGCGATTATGATGCGGATGGCGTGTCGGCATCCGCACTGCTTTACGAGACTCTTTTAAATTTAGGATTCAAAGATGTCATTTGCTATATTCCCGATCGCCAGTTGGAAGGCTATGGGATGAATGAAAAATCAATCAACTATCTTTTTGAAAATAATGTCAAACTTATCATCACAGTCGATTGCGGAATAACAAATATTAAGGAAGTTAAGGAAGCGAATAAAAGAGGAATTGATGTGATCATCACCGATCATCATCACGCGCCGGAAATTCTGCCAGAAGCTTATGCGATTATCAATCCAAATATTCCCAATTCAGGATTTGTTTTTAGAGAAATGGCGGGAGTAGGAGTGGCTTTCAAATTAGCTCAAGCACTTTATAAAAAAATATCTCCGGAGAAAGAGGATCAATTGAAATGGTCTTTGGATTTATTAGCTTTAGGAACAATCGCTGATTGCGTATCATTGTTAGGAGAAAACAGAACTCTGGTTAAGTACGGATTAATTGTGCTTTCGAAAACCAAAAGAGCGGGGTTTTTAGAAATATTCAAAGTGGGTAGAATTGATATTTCAGAAGATAAAATTCCGGATACGCAAAAAGTGGCCTATCAAGTTGCGCCGAGAATCAACGCAGCTGGTCGAATGGATCATGCTAATGTCGCGTACAATCTTCTCATCGAAAAAAATCCGTTGTTAGCTCGAGAAATGGCGTTGGAAGTGGAAAGTAATAATCAAAAAAGACAAAAAATAACAGCCGAAATTTTTCGAGAAATTCAAGTTTTGGTAAATAATTCTTTTAAGGATAAGAAATTTATTTTTGCTGAAAATCCGAATTGGCCGGTGGGAATTTTGGGATTAGTAGCTGGCAAGATAACGGAAGAATTTCAAAAGCCCAGTGTGATTTTGCAACGGCAAGAAAATGAATTTGTCGGTTCACTTCGCAGTATTTCAGAAATAAATATTATTGAAATGCTTGGCAAATGTTCGGATTTACTTTTTCGGTTTGGTGGACATTCGCAAGCGGCGGGCGTGACGATAAAACAAGAAAATATTGAAAAATTTTATGAAAAAATGTCGCTCCTTATTGAAAAAGAATTGGCTGGGAAAGAAATTATGCCTGCTATCAAGGTTGATTGTGAGATAACACTGGATGACATCAATTGGGAATTTGTCTCGGAGCTCAAAAAAATGGAACCGTTTGGAAATGGTAATGAGGAGCCGGTTTTTTTGGCCAAGAGTGTAGTTATTAGTGATTTGAAAATTGTGGGTAACGGAAGCAAACATTGGAAATTGTCTTTAATGAGCGATTCTGGTAGTCCAAAAATTTTTGATGCCATTGGTTTTTCTTTGGTCGAAAAATTTCCCGATTTGAAAAAGGATGATAAAATAGAAATGGTTTTCAATATCCAAGAGGATGAATGGAGTGGGAATAAAAAGATACAGTTGAATTTGATTGATTTGAGAGTCGATTAAGTTTTTATTTTGAAAAAAATTAACTCGAAAACTTATTTTCTAACTAAAATTATTTAGACAACCGACGGCGGACACTAAACAATTTTAGAGAAAATAAACTTTCTCAAACAGGAATTTTTTACAAAATAAAACCTTAATCTCTAAAGGATGGTAAGGAGATAATTTTTATGGAAAATAAAATAATAATTTTTGATTTTGATGGGACTCTAGTGGATTCTTTTTGGTATGCGATTTCGGCTTTTAATAATATTTCTCAAAAATATAATCTTAAAAAAGTATCGCCCGAAGAAATTCCGTGCCTACGAGATCTTTCTTCTTTGGAGCTTCTCAAGGAATGGCAAATATCTTTTTGGAAAATGCCTTTCGTGATTCGTTCTGCCAGAAAAGAATTTGGTCGACAAATTGACAGCGTGGAATTTTTTCCGGAAGTAGAAAATATTTTGATGGAATTGAAAAAAAGAGGTTATTCGCTTTCGCTTTTGACTTCTAATTCTCAGGAAAACATTGATTATTTTTTGAAAAAACATAATTTAGCAGTATTTGATTTTGTTTATGGCGGATGTGGATTGTTTTCCAAGAGTAGATTTATGCGAAAAATTTTGAAAAAGTATGATCACAAAAATAGCGAAGTGTTTGGCGTTGGGGACGAAACGCGAGACATTGAGGCGGCTAAAAAAAGTGGCATTAAGGCCGTGGCTGTTTCTTGGGGATTTAATTCTCGAGAAATTTTGGAAAAATATCAGCCAGATTATTTATTGGATAATTTAAGTGAATTATTAAAATGCGTAAG
The DNA here is from genome assembly GCA_002772115.1 of Candidatus Moranbacteria bacterium CG23_combo_of_CG06-09_8_20_14_all_35_22. Lineage (GTDB taxonomy): Bacteria > Patescibacteriota > Minisyncoccia > Moranbacterales > UBA2206 > UBA2206. The sequence goes on along the minus strand of PCRW01000077.1, from coordinate 3,551 downwards.
TCTTAAATAATATAAAATTATGTCAGAAAAAATCGTGATGTTTACTGATGGTGGTTCGCGGGGCAATCCTGGACCAGCAGGAATTGGAATTTATGTGGAAACCCTGGACAAAAAATTTGGGGAATATATTGGCGAGACGACCAACAATGTGGCGGAATATTCAGCTTTGATATATGGCCTCAAAAAATTGAAACAACTTTTAGGCAAAGATAAAACTAAACAATATGAAATTGAATGCAATTTAGACAGCGAGCTAATTGTGAAACAAATGAATCATGAGTATAAAATCAAAGACGAAAATGTGCAGAAGAATTTCATTGAAATTTGGAATTTGATGTTGGACTTCAAAAATGTTATATTTAAGCATATACCGAGAGAGGAAAACTCTGTCGCGGATGCTTTGGTGAATGAGGCGCTAGATGCAAAGGAGAAGCAAGGAAACTTGCTGTAAAATTTTTAAATTTCCAATTTTATAATTTTTAAATAATTTCTTAAATCTTAATTTTTAAACAAGAAAGAATGATTTTAAAAGTTAAAAATTATAATTTATTTATAAAATTAAAAATTCAAAAATTAAAAATTATTTAAAGATATGTTCAAAAAGAAAAAGACTTATGTAATTTTGGCTCTAATAATTTTAATTATTAGTGGAATTTATTATTGGAAAACTCGGCTGGTGAAAATTGATTATACAACGGAAATGGCGAAAGTCGGGACAATTGCCAAAACAGTTTCAGCCACAGGAGAAATTGTGCCGGAAATTCAGGCAGATTTGTCGTTCAAACTAAGTGGGCGAATAAATTCTATGCTGGTGGAAGTGGGGGATGTTGTGAAAAAAGGTCAAGTGATCGCAACTATTGATAAGGGGACATTGAATGACGAACTTTCTAAAGCTAATTATGAAGTGGAAGTGCAGAAAAAAACTTTGCGGGATATAAAAAAAAGAGATGAAACCTATAATGATTTTCAAGAGGATGCCCAGAGAGCGCAGATAAAAAAAGCCGAGGAAGCGGTGCAAATTATTCTTGCGCAAATAAGAGAAACAACGCTTTATTCTCCGCTGGACGGCATTGTGACGAAAAAAATATTGAATTAGGAGAAAACGCTGTGGCGAATGCGTCTGTTTTGACTGTTTCTAGCTTAGGCGAACCATTTGTTCAATTGGATGTTCCAGAGTCAGATATTGTGGATGTAAAACTTGGACAATCTGCCAAAATAACTTTTGATGCTTTGCCAAGTGATGAAAATTTGGAAGGAGAAATTTTTGAAATCGAGCCGGCTTCGACGGTTATTTCTGATGTGGTTTATTATAAAATAAAAATAAAATTAGCCAAGCTAGATGAGCGATTGAAAATTGGTATGAGCGCCGATGCGGATATTAATACATTCCAAAAAGATAATGTCGTAATGATTCCCTATCGTGCGGTAAAAAATGATGGAGATCAAGATTATGTGGAAGTTTTGAAAGCAGAAAACGCAGTGGAGCGAATAAATGTGCAAACCGGCCTCAAGGGTGATGACGGAATAGTGGAAGTTGTTTCTGGATTGAAAGGCGGAGAAAAAGTGGTAGTAATTTCTAGTGAGAAATAAATTTCACATGAAATCAGTGAGTTCATGTGCTAATCAGTGGTTCTGAATATGCTTATTCAAATCCAAAATCTTTGCAAGACTTATGAAAATGAGGGGGTGAAAACGCCGGCGCTTTGCAAGGCGAATTTTTCGGTGGAAAAAGGAGAATTCTTGTCGATTATGGGGCCGAGCGGAAGCGGGAAATCAACTTTGATGCAAGTCCTTGGCCTTTTGGATCGACCAACGGAAGGAAAATATTTTTTTGATGGCCGGGACACAGTTGAATTTGATGATGATACCCTAGCTAATTTTCGCAATAAAAAAATTGGTTTTGTTTTTCAGTCATTCAATCTTCTTCCGCGCACTTCGGTTTTTGAAAATGTAGAATTGCCACTTCTTTATGATGCAACTCCGGATGGAAAAAATAAAAATAAAGTATTACAAGCTTTGAAATCAGTCGGAATGGAACACAGGGAAAAATATCTTTCCAATCAATTGTCTGGCGGAGAAAAGCAAAGAGTGGCGATTGCACGCGCTTTGGTCAATGATCCGGAAATTATTTTTGCCGATGAACCAACGGGAAACTTAGATTCAAAATCAGGATTGCAAGTGATGAAAATTTTGCAGGATCTTAATAATATGGGACGAACAATAATTTTGGTCACTCATGAAACCTATACCGCCGAACACGCTAAAAGAATCATCTATATGAAAGACGGAGAAATTGTGGCTGATGATCCGGTGAAAAATAGAAGGATTGCGGATGGGACGGAAGAAATACTAAAGTAGAGAATTTTACCCCCTCGCCCGTAATCGGGAGAGGGTTGGGGAGAGGGCAATGTTGGTATCAAATTCTAAAGCTTTCTCTGCCCCGATGATTACATCGTGACATCCCTGCCTACCGGCAGGCAGGTCTTCCAGAGGGAGAGGAGGAAAAATAAAATATAATGCACATAATTTCTTTCATTAAAATTTAAACTAAATCATTAAAACAAAAAAAATGAATAAAAAAATATTATTAGCTATTATAATTATCCTTATCTTTACTGCAGGAATATTTATTTGGGAATATAAAAGTAAAATAAAGAAAAATACATTGCCCAATAAGATATCAAGCTCAAACAATAGTCCAACAGCGCCTCCTATTAATAAACCTATTCCAACTAATAACAATTCAGATAAAGCCTACTTAGAATTTCCCTTTTTAGTGGATTCTACTTTAACACAGCTTGATTGTCTTTTGATGTTTTCAAAAGAGATAGATATCAATGATTTTAAAAATGATTTTAAAATTAAAGTAATAGATACTAATGGTATAGAGCAACCTTTATCGTCAATATACCCAAGTGATCTTAGCAAGGGAAATGCGGGATATTATGGTTTCAAGGTTAATTTAGCTGATGATTATGTGTCGGGAATATGGAAAGTCTTGGTGTTTTTAAAATCTGGTAAACATTATGACGATGTAAAAATTACTTCTGATATCAGTGGTAAAGGCAAATTTATTTCATATGCACTTTCTATCGAAAATATGACTGGAAACATTGTTCAATATCCTTCGCCGATTCTTGTGAATGCAGTGTTACAAAAAGATTTACCTATTGCTGGCGCTAAGGTGTATGGCACCATTAAATCTCCGGATGGCACAATTATACCACTGCTTTTTAGGGATGATGGAAAAGCTCCAGATTATATGCCAAATGATGGAAGTTATGCTGCTATTCTAAATGATTATTCTTTAAATGGAACCTATAAAGTAGAAGTTTCAGCAGATAATAGTAATAATACTGCCTTTTTAACTTATAACGGATTGATGACCGAAGGAGGATATTTGTCCGATAAACCTGTGGGGGAAAATTTTGAGCGACGACAATTTTTTTATATTTTACTTTGAATTACGAAACTAACTTTATCCACTAAATTCAGACAAATTAAAACATTCTAAATTATCTGAATTTAGTTGGTAAGGTTAAGTATTTGGG
>PCRW01000015.1 GCA_002772115.1 Candidatus Moranbacteria bacterium CG23_combo_of_CG06-09_8_20_14_all_35_22 | reverse complement strand
ATCTTGTTTCATAGAGGTGGTGGGGGTTTAATGTTTAAGCACTTAAATCCTACCACTTCTTTAGTTATCCACCACACTATTTATTATAGAGCCGATAAGTTTTGACATAATAATCTTTTGGTGCTAATATGGATATTAGTTGCGATTAAATTTTTCGCTGTTAAATCAGCGTTTTTATTTTTTATTAAAGTATAATTTTATGCAGATTCGAAATATTGCCATTATCGCGCATGTTGACCATGGCAAAACAACAATTACCGATGCCCTAATGAAACAAACAGGAACGATAACTGATGAGGGGGCGACAATGGATACTAACGCTTTGGAAAAAGAGCGGGGTATTACCATTTATGCTAAAAATGCCAGTTTGTTTTATAAAGATACAAAAATCAATATCGTGGACACTCCAGGACACGCTGATTTTGGCAGTGAAGTGGAACGAGTCCTTCGTTCAATTGACAGTGTGCTACTCGTAGTGGATGCCCAAGAAGGGCCGATGCCACAAACTCGTTTTGTTCTCAAAAAATCTTTGGAGTTAGGTCTAAAACCAATTGTGATTATAAACAAAATTGATAAGCCGGCCTCTGATCCAGAACTGGCGCAAGAAAAAGTTTTTGAGCTGTTTCTGGATTTGGGAGCAAGTGATGGACAGCTTGATTTTGAAACAATTTATGCAATTGGCAAGCAGGGGATTGCTAAACGGCATTTGGATGATGAAAGTCAAAATATGAATCCACTACTTGATTTAGTTTTGGAAAAAGTTTTACCAGCTGTTTCGGAGAAAGATGTTCCACTTCGCGCCCAGCCTTTTAATTTAGGTTATGATAATTTTTTGGGACGGCTGGCAATTCTTCGAATTTATGAAGGAACGATCAGAAATGGAGGTAATTTATATTTAAAAAAATTAAATGGGGAAATTAAAAATGGAAAAATTACCAAGCTTTTTAGTTTTCATGGAATGGAAAGACAGGAAATTCAAGAAGCGGTTGCGGGAGATATTGTAATGATGGCAGGACTACCAGAAATTGAAATCGGCGATACAATTTGTGAAAATGCAGAGCAAGTTGCTTTGCCGGCAATTTCCATTGATGAGCCAACTATTTCACTTAGATTTTTAGTTAATGATTCTCCTTTTGCTGGGCGTGAAGGAAAATTCGTGACGACTAAACAAATTAAAGAGCGCTTGGAAAAAGAATTAGAAATAAATGTTGGACTCAAGATTGACTTTACTTCCGCAGATTTTTGGAAAGTTTATGGTCGAGGGGAACTTCATATTGCAATTCTTTTGGAAAACATGCGTCGCGAAGGCTATGAAATTCAAGTGTCGCAACCACAAGTAATTATCAAAGAAATTGACAAAATAAAATCTGAACCATTTGAAGAAGTGACAATTGATGTGGCGTCAACAATTTCTGGAACAATCATTGAAACGCTAGGGAAAAGAAAAGGCATAATGATTGATATGCAATCGCACGGCAATCAAAATCGAATGATTTTTGAAATTCCGACGCGGGGAATTTTGGGTTATCGCGGACAATTTATTGTTGATACCAAAGGAGAAGGAATTATGTGTTCGTGCGTGATTGGATTTCGACCATACGCCGGAGAAATTTCCAAGCGCGAAGTTGGTTCAATGATTTCGATGGCTTCAGGAAAAGCCTTGGGATTTTCTTTGGCTAATCTGCAACAACGCGGTACGCTTTACATTGGTTCCGGAATGGAAATTTATGAAGGGATGGTAATTGGCAATGTGTCGAAAGGTGAAGATATGGCGGTCAATCCGACCAAAGGAAAACAAATGAGCAATATGCGTTCTTCTGGCGCCGATGAAGCTATTCATCTTGTTCCGCCAATGAATTTGAATATTGAACGAGGGCTGGAAGTGATGGCAGAAGATGAATATTTGGAAATTACTCCGAAATCAGTGCGCCTGCGAAAAGAATTTTTGTCCGAAAATAATAGAATAAAAGCGGGGAGAAAAAAATAATAAAAACTTTTAATAAAAAATATCTATTCAAGTAGGTATTTTTTTATAGTTTAATTTTTTTGCCAATTATTTTATTTGGGCGTAAAATGTAGATGTAAATAAGTGTTAAAAATATATGCTAAAGAGAAAATTAAATGGACTAATTAAAATTTCAGGCGATGGGATTAAAAGCGAAAAGATATTAAAAGAGTTGAAAAATTTTGCTAAAAAATATTCGACAGTTGTTATCATTGGCGGTGGGACAAATATTAGCGCAGAATTTGAAAAAAAAGGATTTGGGATAAAATTTTGTCCTTTGGGGCGAATTACTGAATCGCTAGAAGAAAAAAAGTTAGCCATAAAAATACTCAAAAAAAATCAAAAATATTTTCAAAATTTTATTGGCGCAAAAGGCATAAAGGCTCGAGTTGAAATTCCAGGACGAAATATCGGTTCTGTTTTATGTCCAGAAAATGGAGACATAATGGTATTATCAGCCTATCTTGGCTTTGATAAGATAATAATTTTCACCAGAGAAAGTAATATCAAAGCAAAAAAGTTGTGGCTCAAAAAAGTTGCTAAAGTTTTTGGACATATCGAAAAAGGAAAACTTGATAAGATAGAGATAAAAGGATTTTAATAATAATTTAAATAACCTACCCTAACATCGAATGTTAGGGTAGAATAGAATTATGAGAAAAGTGTCTTTGACAAATGAAGAATATTATCATATTTTCAATCGGGGCGTTGATAAACGAGAGGTATTTTTAAGTGAGATAGATTATTGGCGTTTCTTATTTTCTTTGCGCTTAATGAATGATAAAAATAATGGTGCGATGATTGCTTGGCGTGATTATAAGAAAAATAATCCCAGTGATACCCTTGAACAATTCTTCCTAACATCGAATGTTAGGAAGAAAAAACAGGATCCACTGGTAGAAATTATTGCTTATTGTTTGAATCCCAATCACTATCATTTGATTTTGAGACAAATTCAAGAAAAAGGAATTGAAACTTTTATGCAAAAAGTGGGAAATGGATATACAAAATATTTTAATAAAAAAAACAAACGGTCAGGCGTTTTGTTTCAAGGAAGTTTTAAATCATCTCACATAGATACGAACGAATATCTTCTTTATGTTTCGGCTTATGTGAATTGCAATAGCCAAGTGCATAAAATCGCTCCAGCTGGAAAATATTTTTGGTCTAGTTTTAAAGAATATATTGGCGAGAAAAATAAGCACCCAGTCGTTTTAATTAAGGGGGCAGTGCTTGGCCAGTTTAAAAATAATTTCGAATATAAAGAATTTGCAATGAAAAATTTAATTGCAATGCAAGAAAGAAAAGAAATGGAAAATATTATGGATGACGATCTATCCTAAGATCTATCCTAACATTCGATGTTAGGATAGAAATTTATGAAATATATTGATCGAATTTATGGGTAAAATATAAGAGGGAAGTAGTTTTTGGGGACAGGCTGTGTATAACTTTTTTGGAAAGCGCCTAAAATGGGCGTTTTTTGTATTTTTAAAAGTGTGAAAAAAGTGTTGACCAATGAAGCTGGGTGGGGTAAAATAGATTTAAGTTGTAATGAAGTGGTGAGAAGTGGTGAATTACGAACTACGAAATTAATACGAAAATACGAAAATACGAAAAGGGGATTTTGAAATGTTTCGTATCTCGTTAATTTCGTAGTTCGTAAATATATTATGTTTATCGGTGAATACCAACATTCTATTGATCCGAAAAAAAGATTGGCGGTTCCAAGTAAATTTAGAAGTGATTTGAAAAATAAAATAGTGGTGACGAAAGGGTTAGATAAATGTCTCATAATTTATCCAATGAAAGTTTGGCAGGAATTGGCGGAAAAACTCGGAACACTTCCAATTGGTGAATCATCCACGCGAAGTTTTGTTCGTTCGATGCTGGCAGGCGCAGTGGATTGTGAAATTGATAAGCAAGGTAGAATTTTGATTCCAGATTTTTTGAAAAGTTATGCTGACCTCGACAAAGATGTCATCATTGCGGGAGTGTATAACCGACTAGAAATTTGGGATGAAAAGAAATGGGAAGGATATAAAAAGAATGCCGAAAAAAACACAGATGAAATCGCAGAACAGTTGGGGAAGCTGGGAGTATATTAAAAAATTTTTAATTTTATAATTTTTAATTTTATAAATAAATCTAAATTTTTAATTTTTAAAAATTAAAGCATTAGAAATTATTTAAAAATTACAAAAATTACAAAATTAAAAATTTAATACAGCATGTCTATTCATAAACCGGTATTGCTTAATGAAACGATCCAGTCGCTGAATCTCAAGGAAGGCGATATTGTGGTCGATGCAACTTTCGGAGGTGGTGGTCATTCGAAAGAAATTTTAAAAATAATTAAAAACGGAAAATTGATTGGAATTGATGCGGATGAAAAGGCAATCCATGAATCGGATTTGAAAAATGATAAGAGAGTAATTCTAGTTAATGATAATTTTGAGAATTTAGAAAATATTTTAGAAGATTTAAAAATAGAAAAAGTTGATGCAATTTTGGCGGATCTGGGTTGGTCAAGCGATCAATTGGGAGGCAAAGGGATGAGTTTTCAGATAGATGAAAAAATTGATATGCGACTTTCAAAAGATCAAGAAATTTCTGCTAAGGACATAGTAAATAATTATACAGAAGAAGAATTAGGAAAAATTATTCGAGAATACGGGGAAGAAAAGTTTTGGAAAAATATTGTCAGAAAAATAATTGCATATAGAAAAGATAAAAAAATAGAAACCACCAAAGAACTTGCTGAAATTGTAAGTTCAGCCATTCCGGAAAGATTTAGGCATTTTAAATTAAATCCTGCCACTAGAACCTTTCAGGCATTGCGGATTGAAGTCAATAAGGAATTGGAAAATTTAGAAAAAGTTATTAGCCAAGCGATTGAAAGACTGAATTCGGGGGGAAGATTGGTAATAATTTCATTTCATTCATTAGAAGATCGAATTGTTAAAGATAATTTTCGGGAAAATGCTAGGGGATGCATTTGCCCGCCAGACTTTCCGCAGTGTGTTTGTGGAAAGAAACCGAAAGTTGCAATCATCACAAGAAAGCCGATAGTGCCAAATGACTTGGAAGTTAGCGATAATCCAAGATCAAGAAGCGCCAAACTTCGCGTGTGTGAAGTTTTACGAAATACGAAATAAACGAAATACGAAAATTATAAAATAAAAAATTCTATTTTTGTTCGTAGATTCGCATTTAATTCGTAGTTTCGCATCGGATTAAAATAAACAAACAATCCAAATATTAATTTTCAGGGGGACTGAAATTTAATGCCGAGATTTTTAATCGTTGAATCTAGACGAAAAAAAATGAAAAGCATCTCCGCCAATTGCTCGGTTTTTAGTATGCGAGCGAATTTCAAGAAAAACCACGCTTTTCTAAAAAATTGTCGAGGAAGTCTTAGTTTGAATTTCAAAGGGACAGCTTCTATCTTGATGGCAATAGTTTTTATCCTAGGCGTTTTTTATCTGTACCAAGTGAATGATTTGGCTACTAAGGGATATGAAATAAGAGAAATTGAAAAACAAATCGCTAGTCTTTCGCAGATAAATAAAAGCCAGCGAATCAAGGAAGTGGAACTCAAGTCGATGTATAATATTGAAAAAACAGCGGAAAATTTGAATCTAATTAGTACCCAAGAAATAACTTATTTTAATTTGAACGGTCCGATAGCGATGAAATAATACTTTTATAGTTATGGCGGAATCAACAAAAAATCGGTGCCAGACAACAGTCGATTATTTCAAGGTCAGAATTTTTTTATTATTTTTTATTATTTTATTTTTTTCCGGTTTGATTATTTGTCGGCTGTATAATCTGCAAATTCTTTCGCGCGATTATTATGTATCTTTGTCGCAAGGTCAGCATTCTGTTTTTTCCAATTTAATGCCGAAAAGAGGAGAAATATTTTTGAAAGACGGCAGTGGAGTTTATCCTGTAGCAGTGAATAAAAATGCCAAAATGGCTTTTGCTGTTCCGAAAGAAATAGAGAACAGTAATGATCTGGCGGAAATTGTCGCCAAAACGCTAGACATTGAAGAAGAAGAGGTAGAGGAAAAATTGAAAAAACCGGAAGATATGTATGAAGTTTTGAAACATCGACTAAGCGAGGATGAAATCAAAGCGATTGAGGAGTTGAAATTGGTCGGTGTGCATTTGTCAGAAGAAAATTTTCGATATTATCCGGCTGGAGAATTAGCTTCTCAAATATTGGGTTTTGTGGGTTGGAAAGGTGATAGTTTAGGTGGCCGTTATGGAATTGAAAATTATTTTGACAAAGAACTCAAAGGTCAAGAGGGAAATCTTTTTCAAAATAAAGATAATTTGGGAAGATGGATTTCGATTGGAAAAAAAGAATTGGTTCCGGCACAAGATGGAGATGATTTGATTTTGACAATTGATCGTATTGCCCAATATGGTACGGAAAAAATTCTCAAAGGTGCGATAAAAAAATTTGAAGCAGATCGCGGAACAATTATCGTTTTGGATTCTTCGACAGGAAGAATTCTAGCGATGGCTAGCTATCCTAATTTTGATCCGAACAATTATCAAAAAGAAAATTTAGAAAGTTTTCGAAATATAGCGGTGAGTGACGCGTATGAATGTGGTAGCGTTTTTAAGACTTTTACTCTTGCTTCAGCCATGGACGACGGAAAAATTAGTCCTGACACTACTTATACTGATACGGGTGCGGTGAAAGAAGCTGGCTATACGATAAGAAATTCTGATTTTAAAACTAATGGAATTCAAACAATGACGGAAGTTTTGGAAAAGTCTCTAAATACTGGCGCGATATACGCTCAAAAACTTCTTGGCAACAGCAATTTTTCCGATTATGTCAAAAGATTTGGTTTTGGTGAAATAACCGGAGTGGAGCTTCCTGGGGAAAGCACTGGAAACATTGTAAATTTAAAAAAAATAAAGAGTGATATAAATTTTTTCACGGCTTCTTTCGGACAGGGGATAACAGTAACTCCGATTCAACTTGTTAGCGCTTACAATGCTATTGCTAACGGAGGAATTCTTTTGAAGCCTCAAATTGTAGAAAAAATAATTAACGATAAGGATGGAATAAAAGAGATAGCGCCTCAAGAAGTCAGGAAAGTACTTTCTCAAAAAGCGAATAATGAAATTACACAAATATTAGAAAGTGTAGTTAAGAATGGTCATGGCAAGCAAGCAGGAGTTCCAGGTTATCTAGTAGCGGGGAAAACGGGCACTGCGCAGATTGCTAATTCAGATTCCAAAGGTTATCGAGAAGGAACAAATATCGGATCATTCGCTGGTTTTGCTCCCGCAGATAATCCTCAATTTACAATTTTGGTTAGAATAGATAATCCCAAGACAGTGGAATGGGCTGAATCCAGCGCTGCACCAGCTTTCGGAGAACTGATGAAATTTTTATTAGATTATAAAAATATCAAACCAACCCAAGATTATATCCAAGCTGATCTGAATAAATTTAATCAAACTCATAATTTGAGTGAATATTATATGCTCGGTGAAAAAGAAGAAAAAGAAGCTGAAGAAAAAGCTAAAAAGGAGGAAGAAAAAAAACAAGAAGAAAAAAATGACAAAACAGAAGGATAAATCCAAAAAAATAATTTTTCTCGAAAAAACCTTGAGATTCATGGCTGTTTTGTTGTTGAAAAAATATAAACCGCGGGTGGTGGGCATTACGGGATCAGTCGGTAAAACTTCTTCCAAGGAAGCAATTTATGCGGTGCTTTCAAATCATTTTTTTGCCAAAAAAACGGAAAAAAATTATAACAATGAAATCGGTTTGCCGTTGGCGATAATCGGAGCGGAAAGTGGCGGAAAATCAATTTTAAAATGGTTGGGAATTTTTCTAAAATGGTTAGTTTTTCTAATTCTTCCTTTGAAATATCCGGAAATTTTGATTTTAGAAATGGGCGCCGATCAGCTGGGTGATATCGGATATCTAACTAGTTTTATTCCTTGTGAAGCATCAATTATTACGGAAATTTCTGGAAGTCATCTGGAATATTTCAAAACAGTGGATAAAATTGCCCAAGAAAAATGGACGATGGTAGAAAATTTAATTCCCAATGGTTTTTCGGCAGTCAACTTGGATAATCAGAAAATAAAAAAACTTAAAGAGCAAAATAAAAGAGAGGATATAACTTTTTTAACTTTTGGTTTTTCGCCAGAAGCAGATATTTGCGCCACGGATGTTTTATATAATTATTCCAACCAAGGCGGTGGCATAAAGGGGCTTTCTTTTAAATTGAATTATAAAGGCACGAGCATTCCGATTAGACTCAATAATATTTTAGCCAAACATAATATTTATGCGGCACTTTCTGCTATCGCTGTTGGTTTATATTTCAAACTTAATTTAGTGGAAATTTCCGAAGCCTTGACGAATTTTTCTATGCCGACTGGGCGGATGAATTTGATTTTGGGCATTAAAAATACTTTTATAATTGATGATTCTTACAATTCTTCGCCGATTGCTGTGCTTTCTGCGCTGGAAGTGCTTAAAAATATTCAAGCACCGAGAAAAATTGTTGTACTGGGGGATATGCTGGAGTTGGGGGAAGAAACAGAAAGTGCGCATAAAAGTTTAGCGGGAAAGTTTTTTGAAATTAAAAACGGAATATTTTTTGCGGTGGGGGAACGAATGCAGTTTGCCATGGAAGAACTTAGAAAACATAAAATCAGTCCAGAAAGACTTTTTGAATTTTCCGATCCAATGAGTGCCGGCAAAAAATTGCAGGAGATAATTCGACCGGGGGATTTGATTTTAGTCAAAGGTTCGCAAGGTATGCGGATGGAAAAAGTGGTGGAAGAAATTATGGCCGAGCCAGAGCGAGCTGAAAAACTGCTTTGTCGACAAAGTTTGGAATGGAAAAACATTCCCTTGTCCCACACCAATTAATA
>PCRW01000073.1 GCA_002772115.1 Candidatus Moranbacteria bacterium CG23_combo_of_CG06-09_8_20_14_all_35_22 | reverse complement strand
GCAATGATATTATATCACTATTAAAATTCCAGTGCAAGCCCCCCCTGTGGATAATTTTATTTTTAGTTAACTTCAAAAGCATGCACCGTGTTGAGTAAAGTTTCTTCATCAAACCATTTGCCTAGCAGTTGAAAACCGATAGGTAAATTTTTACCATTAATTTTTATCTCTCCCCCCGGCACGGAAATGGCGGGAACTCCGGCAATATTAGCAGTAATAGTAAAAATATCTTCCAGATACATTTGAAGTGGATCTTGATTTTTTTCTCCAAGTTTGAAAGCAGTTGAAGGAGTAGTTGGAGTCAAAATCAAATCTACTTTCTCGAAAGCTTTTTGGAAATCCTGCTTGATAAGTGTGCGAACTTTTTGCGCTCGAAGATAATAGGCATCATAATAGCCAGCAGAAAGTGCATAAGTCCCCAGCATTATCCGGCGCTTCACTTCCGCGCCAAGTTCATAGGCTCTTGTATCCAAATAATTTTCTAATAAATTTTTCGGTAGTCCATCTGGATTATAATCAGAATTTTTTTTGTCATCCGCACGCATCCCGTATTTTATCCCATCAAATCTGGCTAGGTTAGAACTTGTTTCGCAAGGCTGGATTATATAATAAGTCGGCAAAGCATATTTGGCATTAGGAAGTTCTATTTCAACAATTTGGGCTCCTAATTTTTTATACTTTTCAATCACACCATTTATTATTTTTTTGACATCTTCGTTCAATCCTGCCAAATATTCTTTGACGATTCCAATTTTTAGACCTTTCACTTCACCTGTTAAATAATCTTCATATCTTTTATTCACACTTGGAGTTGAAGTTGCATCTAATTTATCTTTTTCAGAAATAATAGAAAGAATTATCGCCACATCTTCTACGCTTTTTGCCATTGGGCCGATTTGGTCCAGACTTGAAGCCATCGCGATAAGACCATATCGAGACACTCGTCCATAAGTTGGCTTGAGTCCAACTATTCCACAAAAAGAAGCAGGCTGACGAATTGATCCGCCTGTGTCTGATCCCAAAGACCAAACTGCCATATCAGAAGCCACTGCTACGGCCGATCCGCCAGAAGATCCGCCGGAGACTCTTTCGAGATCATGTGGATTTTTTGTCGCGCCATAAGCACTGTTTTCCGTAGAAGATCCCATCGCAAATTCATCCAGATTTGTTTTGCCCAGAATTATTGCTCCGGCTTCTTTCAATTTTTTTATAACAGTCGCGTCATAAGGAGCAACATAGTTATCTAAAATTTTTGATCCGGCGGTTGTTCTGACATTTTCAATGCAAATATTATCCTTAATTGCACCGGGAATACCTTCTAAAATTCCAATTTCTTCACCGCGTGAAATTTTTTCGTCCACTTTTTTGGCCTGTTCCAATGCTAATTCCTTAGTCAAAGTTAAATAGGCATTGATATCTTTATTTTTTTGAGAAATCACAGCAAAATATTGCTCCACTAATTGAGTTGAAGTAATTTCACCAGATATTAATTTATTATGTAATTCCTTGATCATGCTATAAAAAATTTTATAATTTTTAATTTTTACAATTTTTAAATAAATTAAAATTTCTAATATTTAAAAATTTAGATTTAAGATTTATTTATAAAATTAAAAATTAAAAAATTAAGAATTACAACACTGATTTTACCTTGTCATACCCGTTCTTGCTTTCCGGAAATAATTTTCTAATCCCTTCTATATTTTCAAATTTTTCAATTTTATCTTCCCGAGATTTATTTTGGAGTCCTGTGATATGCGCTGTCGGTTCGATATCTGTTATATCCACTTCCTTAAGTTTTTCAATAAAATCCAAAATTGACGACAAGTCATGAGAAAACTTTTCAATCTCTTTTTCTTTCATTCCAATGCGAGCGAGATTGGCAATGTGTTGAACTTCGTCTTTATTAATCATAATACAAATCTACGAATGAATGCTAATCTACGAATATGCGAATGCTACAAATATTTGCATATTTGTAGATTAGCATAAAATTCGCATCATTCGTATTATAAGCCTAGTTTTTTCTTAAATTCTTCTTCCCCAATAATCTTCACTCCTAATTCTTTAGCTTTTTCAAATTTAGAGCCAGGATTTTCTCCCGCTAAAACATAATCAGTTTTTCGACTCACCGAGCCAAAAACATTTCCCCCTTCTTTTCTTATAATATCTTTTGCCAAGTCTCTTGTAAAGCTTGTAAGTTCTCCCGTAAGAACAAATGTCAAATTTTCCAATTTTTTATTCCTATTTTTATCTTCTTTTTCTACAATAATTTCCACTCCCAATTTTTCCATTGTTTCTAAGACTCTAATATTTTCTTGATCGCTAAACCAACCCACTAAACTCTCGGCTGATTTTTCTCCAATGCCTTTAATGTTCAACCAATCTTCTATCTTAATTTTTGGAAAATAATTTATTATATCACTTAGTGAATTTATTTTCTTATCCCTAATTACTACTTGCAAATTACGATTTACCAATACTGCAGTTTCTTCTCCGGCGTGTCTGATTCCCAGCGCAAATAAAAATTTCGGCAAACTTATTTTTTTGCTTTCTTCTATAGCGCCAAGCAAATTTTCAACTGATTTTTCGGCAAATCTTTCCAGTGGTTCCAGATCTCCCTTTGTTAGTTCAAAAATATCAGAAAAATTCGAAACTAATCCTTCATTCATTAATTGTTCAACGATTCTTTCTCCTAGTCCGTCAATATTAAAACCTTTCTTAGAAACAAAATGGATAATTTTTTCTTTCTCCTGTGCAAAACATTTTTTATTAACGCAATAAGTAGCCGCACTCAATTCAACTTCGGAGGTTTGACCTCTTTGGGTCGCTTTGGTCGAGAGAGGTCGAACCTCTAAATTTTCCTTTTTCACAGCGCTTCCACAAATCGGGCAAACCGTCGGCATTTCGAATTTTCTTTCTTCTCCCGTGCGCAAATCTTTCAAAACTTCCACCACTTCCGGAATGACATCACCAGCTTTTTGAATCACGACTGTATCGCCAATTTTTATATCCAATCTTTTTATTTCATCCTCGTTATGAAGCGTCGCTCGCGAAACTGTCGAACCAGCTACAACAACTGGCCGAAGATGTGCTACGGGAGTGAGCGCCCCAGTGCGACCAACCTGAATTTTGATATCTTCAATTACTGTCGTCACTTTTTCGGCTGGAAATTTGTAAGCCACGCCCCACCGCGGAGATTTTCCCGTATACCCCAACGCCGTTTGAATTGTGCGCGAATTTATTTTTATCACAATACCGTCAATGCCATAATTTTCTTTGTCTTTTTTGTTTTTCCACTCGTCATAAAAATTTTGTATCTCTTTGATATTTTTGCATAATTTTCTTTCTTTGTTCACATTAAATCCCAACTTTTCCAATAATTCCAATTCCTCTGATTGTGTTTCTGGCAAAATAATCGAGGTTTCACCTCGAGTTTCTCGAGGTGAAACCTCGATTTTATCAATATCATACACAAAACTATCCAATTTCCTGCTCGCCGCAATTTTTGGATCAAGTTGACGAATTGATCCAGCTGCCGCGTTTCGAGAATTGGCAAACAACGCTTCCTTTTTTTCTCTTCTTGTTTTATTTATTCGTTCTAATTCGTGTTTTGAAAGCCAACACTCTCCCACTGCCACCAAATCTACCGGCAAATTGAGTTTCAGTGGAATGGAATAAATTGTTTTTATATTTTCCGTCACATCTTCCCCAATCACTCCGTCTCCGCGCGTCGCCCCTCTTTCAAAAATTCCGTTTTTGTAATTTAAAATAATTTTCAGTCCATCAATTTTGATTTCACAAACATATTCTAATTTCTCCATATTCAGGAGAGGGCTCTTCTCCACTAATCGTCTTACTTTTTCTTCCCACTTTCCAAGTTCCTCAAAATCAAAAACATCATCAAATGACCATTGGCGAATTTGGTGTTTTACTTTTTCAAATTTTGCCAGTGGCGTTCCGCCAATTCGCATTGTCGGCGAATCAGCCAATTTTAAATCTGGAAATTTTTCTTCCAGTTCGCGCAATTCTTTCATTAAGGAGTCATAAACTTCGTCCGTCGCATCCGGCTTGTCCAAAACATGGTATTCGTAACGAAATTTATTAATTTCTCGAGAAAGTTTTTCAATTCGACTTTTAATTTGATTTTTATCCATAACTATTAAATTAGAGCAATTTGGAGTCTAAATCTCCAATTGGAGATTTAGACTCCAAATTGCTTACTGCTTATATCCATTATTCTTCCAATAAATATCTATTTTCTTCTTTTTTATCTTTCAAATAAAGCGCATTGTCATTTAAAAATTCCATATAATCTTTTTTATCTTTAAATTGCTCTAAAATAGGAACGGTGTTACAAAGCTTATTTTCTTGGTCATTTTCTTTTTCATATTCTGCCAAACTAGAATATTTCCAATTAGAATTATTATAGCCATGAATGAAATTATTTTTATTCACATAAGCTGAAAGATATAGCAGATATTCATTTGAATCAATGTGGATGGATTTAAAAGTGCCTTGAAAAAGAGAACCTGAACGAGAATATTTTTTATTAAAATACATTGTGTATGCAATACCAATTTTTTGCATAAATTTAGCTATTCCTCCATCAATTATTTGTTTGATAATAAAGTGATAATGATTTGGATTTAAGCAATAACACACAAATTCAACTATTGGAATGCTTTTGGAGCTTTTGGAGTCTAAATCTCCAATTGGAGATTTAGACTCCAAAAGCGTTAGTTTGGCATCCTTGAAACTTTTTTCGTATAAACTTCCAATTGGCTCTATTCTGTTGAATTCTTTCATTGATTTTAGAAATCTTTCGTAATCAAATTTATCCGAAAATACTTCGCGTTTATCCACTCCGCGGTTGTAGATATGATAAAATTCTCCGTTAGCAAATTCGGTTTTTCGCATAGTTTTATTATAGCATAAAAGAAAAGCCACTCAATGCCCAAGCGAGCATTGAGTGGCTAAGAAAAAAGAAACTAGTTATTCGGTTCGTATTCGATTTCCCAAGGAGCAAAATTTGTAGATATGGGAAAACGAGCTATGCCTTTGGTGATGCGCAGTTCGTCCATATCGCCAATGAATTGATACCATTGAGTAAAGGAATCCGTCAAAGTCCCCACATAAATATCTTGGTCTGGCATATTATTTATTTCATGACTACCGCTACTTGCAGTTCCCTTAAGTATCCCATCAACAAAAAAATATGCGCTTGTGCCTTTTCTTTCTATCGCTATATGATGCCAGTCATTCAAACTTACTACTTCAGAACGCCATGTATTAGATGTTCCGGCTGTTGTACGATATTGAAAACTCAACTTATGATAATTAGTAGAATCAGCCAAATTATTATTATAATAAAATCTAAATTGTATTTCTGATGGCTCATCGCTCCATTTACTGACTATTGTTGGAAGTGAACTTGTAGTATTTTCAATCTTTACCCGCGCTTCGATGGTAAAATCTTGGTCGAGAAAATTGAAATCAATGCCATCGTTATCATCATTGTCTTCAATTTTTATATAATTTATACCCGAACTAGGAAAAGTCGCGTAATCCGTACCATCTAAAATAGGATCGGGGCTAGGAAAAGTAACCCCCTGATTAATAATATCATATCCGGCATAAGAATATGAACTATCCATAGGAGGATCTTCACCATTGAAATGCATCAGTAATTTCGTGCTTTTATTTAACACTAGAGCTTTGACTGCTCGTTTGGAATTGGAAGATGTGCCCACTGATTTTATCTTGACGATTTCTGAAACAGGTTTAGTAGAATCATAACAATCAATTTGGGTAGAAGCGCTATCTAATAATTGAACATTATAATCAGTACCTTCCAAAAGCCCTGTATTCATATCGCAATCAAGACCGTTTGGCAAATTCCCGCGTAAATCATTTACGCTATTACTGTTATTACTAATATAATCATGATTCCCTCGCGTTATCGCTTGCATCACTGTTTCAATGCCTTCCTCTGAAGTTTGATAGGCTTTGTTGGATATAGCGGAACCCATTGAAGCCTTGCGTTCTTTCACCGCCACTAAAGTTGTGCTCAATACTGAAATCAAAATTACCGCCAAAATCAAAAGAGTGACGACTAAAACTGAACCTTTATTTTTTTTATTCAACGATTTTTTTTCCCACATAATAAATTTCTATTGAATTATACCCCCATAATCTCGAAACGAAACTGTAGTTTGTATAGTTGTTGTGCCGTCTATTGTCAAAACAATCGTCGCTTTGCCCACTATTTTCGGTGTAGCAGTGGCTGAAGTTGTGGTTATTAAAAAACTTCCCGAAACATCGCTTGAAATTATAGGATTGTATGTATATGCTATTGTACTACAATTACTCGGATTCACTGAAGGTATTTGGCTTATTTTTAATTTATTATCAGAATCAAATTTATAACTAATACAGTCTCCCTGTGAAGTATTGAACATATAAATTTCCTGATGATTAATGCCCACTTCACTAAGTCCAATGCTCATTCGCATATTCTTCGCCATCAGATCCAAGGCCGTTCGAGCATCTTCCATATTTCTTTGAATCTCTCGACTTTTTTGCCGAGTAGAAGACACGCTGGCAAAAATTGAAACAGCCGTGATAATTGTCAAAACAAAAATGAACATTGCAATCAAGAGTTCCAAAATAGAAAAGCCAGCATTGTTTTTTGTTAGATTTTTATTTGTCATATTTTTACATTCCACCCCAACGAGTTAGGGTTGTTGTGGTATAAGCACATTTAGCAGAAGAATTGCATACAGTATCAGTCAGATTAACCATATTAGCATCCCAAACTCCCCAAGACACTATACTTGTAATTTCAGCTTGAGTTATTTGTGCATCGTAATCAATCTTAATTACTCGCCTAAATTTAGTAGCTGTGCCAGTAGCATTATGATAATAAGCCTTATCAGATGATCTTATTCGTAAAATTCTATCAGTATAAGTGGGAGCACATCCAATAATATTATCAATATTAACTCGACACCAATCATTTGAAACAGTTGGAAAATCAGTAAAAGTATCATCGCCTTTCGCCCAATTGTTATCGCGCAAATTTCTCACCAATTCAATGCCTTCTTGCGAGAGAAGCACTCCGATGATTTGATTGCGACTGTCCATTGATTCTTTGAGACTGCTTGACATCAAGCTTGCCACCACAAGCATTTCAAAAGACACAATAAAAACGGCCAGAATGGATTCTGCATAAGAAAAGCCAGCATATTTTTTGTTTTTAGAAAATCTTTTTTTATTCATTTTTTAGTCTTGAGTTGCTTTAACTTCACTTACTAAACCAGTTGAACTTACGATTATTTTTTTTGATTCCGCACTCGAACCAGTGCCAACAGTAAATGTAAATGTTTTAGAAACACCAACTCCGGATATTTTTGCATTAGGAATAGTAAAAAATATTATCGTATTAGATACCGCAGGCGAAGATAATGTTACGCCATTTTTTAGGGTTTGAGTTTCAACAACTTGAGTCGAATTGTTAATATTAATACTCCCTGTGCAATTTTGACCACTCATTGTGTAATAATAAATTGCATAAGTACTGCTATTTGTAAACACAAACTTGTATCCGCAAACTTTTTCTACACCAGCAACACCTCTTCCTTGCAAAGCATAACTTTGCGCCAATTTTATCGCAGAAGTCACTTCCTCTTGAGCTGTTTTCAAAGCATAATGTCTTTTGGCAGAACTCAAAGAAGCCAATCCGACTCCAGTCATAATGCCTATAATTGCAATTGAAGCCATCAGCTCCAACAGCGTGAAACCTCGCCTAGAAAAAACATTATTATTTTTTTTGTTTTGTTTATCAGACATTGTAATATTAAACCTAAATTATCCAAAGCTCAAATTATTCCAAATCAATTTTTAATAAAATAATCCTAGATACCAGCTGACAATCGGTTCATAAAAAAATATTGCCGAAAAAGTTCCTAGTACCAGAAACGGCGCAAACGGCACTTGGCTTTTCATTTTTTTCTTTTTCAAGGCTAACATTATTATACCATAAAGCGCTCCGATTGCAAAAGCCAAAAACAACGCTAAAAAAATTTCCGGCCAGCCCAAAATTAGTCCCAGAAAAATTACCAAATAGGCATCCCCCATTCCCATCCATTTTTCCCGTGAGCCAGCCGAAAGAGCAAAGAAAAAAACAAAGGCTAAAAAACCCGCCAAAACACTGGAATAAATATGCATCGATAAAGGTTCGACCTTAGAAATTCCAAAGGTCAAACCTTGGGAAATTATCATCCAATCAGTATAAAGTCCAAAAGCAATGGAAGCAAAAATTCCCGTCCACAAAACAATCATTGGAATTTCCAGATAAAGGAAATCATAAACTAAAATTGTGACAAGCGCGCTGGCAACAAAAAGATAGTACGCGGTTGATGCCCAAGAAGCAGTGTCGGTCAAGACAAAAAATTTCCAACCGATTAGCACGAAAACGAGTCCCGTAAAAATTTCCACGATTGGATATTGCCAAGAAATTTTCTTTTGGCAATCGCGACAACGAAATTTCAAAATCACAAAACTAATCACTGGGATGTTGTCATACCAACGAATTGGTTTTTGACAATGCGGGCATTTCGAACGAGAAAGAAAAAGTTCTTCGGCTGTGTGAAGCCGGTACACCAAAACATTCAAAAAACTTCCAAAAATAAGACCAAAAATGAAAAAAATAATAAGCATAATTATTAGACTCGTTGCTTAATAACAGTGCTTTCGCACAGAATCATCCTAATGATTCTGGAATGATCAGCTCGCAGAATCGAGATGGTAATTCCAGAGTC
>PCRW01000018.1 GCA_002772115.1 Candidatus Moranbacteria bacterium CG23_combo_of_CG06-09_8_20_14_all_35_22 | reverse complement strand
CCGGCGATGACAAGATGATTGAAACGGCCAAAAAAAATATGACCTACTCGGTCATTGGGATAATCGTGGCGCTTTCTGGTTTTGTGATCATCCGCGCCATCGACGCAGCTTTGCGCGCGACGGGGGCATTGTTTTAGGATTTTTGGAAATTTTGCAAAATAAAAACGGCTCGCCCAAGGTGTTCCTTGGGTGAGCCGGTTTTTTCAAAGTCTATAGATTTTTATTTCCATATTCTTCTCCCAATCAGAGAAGAATCCTTCTATTAATAAAACTTTGGAGACTACAAAGTTTTTGCCTTCTCCAATTTTTTTATACTCGGTTTCGCCTTTTAAACGAAACCGAGTTGATTTTTTTTCAGTGTTGGGCGGATCGATTGAATACTCGCCAGGAGAGAGGGTCAACAAAAGCGTTTTACCGAATCTCTCTGAC
Source organism: Candidatus Moranbacteria bacterium CG23_combo_of_CG06-09_8_20_14_all_35_22 (assembly GCA_002772115.1). GTDB lineage: Bacteria > Patescibacteriota > Minisyncoccia > Moranbacterales > UBA2206 > UBA2206. The sequence continues at coordinate 8,550 of PCRW01000018.1, read as the reverse complement.
TTTTGGGGAGTGAAAGATGCTATAAGCCCCCCTTTTTTATTATTGGCGCTGGTGTTGCTGGTGCCGAGTTTTTGGGATTGCCACCAATGAACTGTTTCATTAATGGCTCTCTCGGTTTTTTCAATAACTATCCCACCTAATTTTTTAGTCTGGGCGGGCAGACTTTTTTTGCTGACTTTCTCTCTTATTTTATTAAGTTCAACTTGCTCTGCTTCTGTAAGATCTTTTTTGTCTCCGAGATTATCCAAAATCGTTTGGAGTTTCTCGGCTTGAGCTTTGTCAATATTTTTTGCTATTTGTTTTTCTACTTCCTCCAAGATCTTTTGAGTTTCAGAGCGATGAAAAAGAGAGAAAGGAGAGAACCCAATAAACTGCTTGTATACATCATTAGGGATAAGCCTTGCGAAGCTGATCGCAATAAGTAATACAAGCGACCAGTAAGTGAGTTTTTTCCCCCAATTTCCTTCGAATTCAAAAAATATGCAGGTTAGAATTGTAGTTGGAATAAGAATTGCGAGAGCGAAAAATACCATTGGACTTTCACTAATAGGAATAAATCCTAAAAAACAGAAAATAAGCAAAAGTCCAAAAATTAATCCGCCGATAAATTTAATATATTCCAAGAAAAAAGTTTTAACTTCACTTCGAACTGTTTGCGGTTGTTGGAATATCCCTGAAACCACTGCTGCTGTTAAAATATTAATAGTGATATCCGGGATAATTAATAATCCGATCAGGGAAGCGAGAAAAGGAATGGCAATTATAAAATTAGCCCCTCCTATTCCCATTAAATTCAAGAAAAATCCCATAAGGATAAGAATCATCGTGATTATTGCGCCAATAACTATCCATCCCCAAACATCTCCAGCCCATGCCATAACGCGATTGTATAAATTGATCATCGTATCCTCCTTGTGGCCTATCGGCCGAAAAGTTTTTTGAAAGATTTTTTAAGTTGTTGAATAGGTCCTTGATATTTGTTGTCTGGATCAATCGGTGGAATTATTTCAAACCCATCCCAAATTTTCTTTACTTTTTGGGAAAGTGGTTCTACGATCATTCGTCCACCTACGCAGAATTCATAGGTTTTATCTAGATCGCCACCAAAATTATTTTGGATGATTGTAGCAAATTTTTCCAAAAAAAGCTTGCGATTATCAATTCTTTCTGCACCAGCTTTCTTTTTTTCGAAAACAAGAGTACCGGTTTTTGAGTCAAATTTTTTTTCGGATTCTTCTGGTTTTCCTGGAATAACTTCCATTCCTGCAACGATATTGATAAAACGGTTTCTTTCTTGCTCGTTGCATTTTTTATTTAGGAAATTGTTTAAAAGGATGCTTTGTTCCGAATTAAGTTGACCAATAAGATCCCAGAATATTTGCTCATCATTTAGGGAAATACCAAGAAATCCTGGAACTTTTTGTCTAAATTCCGGAGGAAGTTTTTCTGCCATACCCCCCATAGTGTCAAAAACACTATGAATGGTATTGATTATTGTCATAACCCATTGAATTCCTTCCGTTTTTGTTGTTGCCATGTTTCACTTCCTTTCCCACCGTATTGGCGGAATTAATTTTTTTTGTTTATCCTATTTGAATTAAATTTTTAAGGAACCGACCATTCGGCGCCTTATATTTTGAGCCGTGTCGATTGAGATTGCTTTGGTCGCTATGCTTCCTCGCAATGACAATCTAACGCTAAATACTAGCACAAAATTGGAGAAAAGTCAAATTTTTATAACTAGCATATCAGCAGAGGGAAGAATGTTTGACAAATTCACTAAAAAGATATATAATTAGGTTAGTTAATTCACTAAAAAGAGAAAATATATGGAAATAATAAAGAGAAAAATTCAAGATTCTGTGGGAAAAGCCCTTTTTAAAGGCAAAATTGTGATTATCTATGGCGCTAGACAAGTTGGCAAGACTACCTTAGTCAAAGAAATTCAAAAAAAATATCTCGCTGAATCAATTTATCTCAATTGCGATGAACCAGATATCAGAGAGGCTTTTTCGGATAAAACTTCTACCGAAATAAAAGCTTATTTGGGAAAAGCCAAAATAGTTATTCTTGATGAAGCCCAGAGAATAAAAAATATTGGATTGACTCTAAAATTGATGGCTGATAATTTTCCGGAGATTCAAATAATTGCTACAGGTTCATCTTCCTTTGATCTTTCCAGCAAAATTGCGGAACCACTCACAGGCAGAAAAAATGAATTTTTTCTTTACCCTTTTTCTTATTCAGAACTTAAGGCTATCTATTCTGATCTAGAGCTGAATCGACTGTTGGAGCAAAGAATTATTTTTGGAATGTATCCGGAAGTGATTGAGGGTGGAAAAGAAGCCGAGAAAAATTTGAAAAGTTTGGCAAAAAGTTATTTATACAAGGATATTTTGGAATTTCAAGGCATCAGAAACAGCGAAGCGATTGAGAAGCTATTGCAAGCGCTAGCACTACAAATTGGTGACGAAGTTTCCTATAATGAATTAGCACAAACCGTGGGTATAGACAAAAATACAGTGGCTAATTATATTCAAATTCTAGAAAAAGCGTTTATAATTTTTCGGCTTAATCCATATAGTCGAAATTTGCGTAGCGAATTAAAAGAGCTTCGCAAGATATATTTTTTCGATACGGGGGTTAGAAATGCTATCATCAATAATTTGAATCCCTTGAATCTGCGTCAAGATGTGGGAGCGCTTTGGGAAAATTTTCTGATTAGCGAAAGGTTGAAATCAAACAGTAATAATGGGCTGGATTGCAATGCATATTTTTGGCGCACCAAAGAAGGTAAAGAAATTGATTATCTCGAAGATGCGGGGGGAAAACTTAGTGGTTTTGAAATTAAATGGAAAAAAGATAAATTTAAGATACCAGAAATATTTTTGAAAACTTATGCGCAGAGTAATATAACACTAATAAACAAGAATAATTATACGGATTTTATTGACAGAGAATCCTGAATAAAAATTAGCGTAAGTACTAAAAAATTAGGTACTTTCCGGAAATTAAATTTTTGCGAGTCCTTGACGCAAATCGTTTAGTTTGCTAGTATCTAAATGTAAGATAGTACAGTAGTGGAGTTCGCGAGAAGCGAACCTTTTTTAATAATAAACCCTTACGAAATACGAAATTAATACTAAATACCCGCCTCGCGTCGACAAGCGGTCTCCGCGAGTCGAGGCGGGCGAAAGTACGAAAATAAAATTAATATGAATTTTTCGTATTTCGTTTATTTCGTAGTTCGTAAATAATAATATGTCTAAAAAAAAGCAAAAAAAAGATGAGGAAAATAATTCTGGCGGACGAGTCGGCGATTTTAGCTCGGCTATTTCCGCGCTTTGTGAAGAAAAAGGAATTCCTAAGGAAAAAGTGATTGAAACAGTGGAAGCGGCGCTCTCGGCAGCGTATAAAAAAGATTATGGCAAGCGCGGACAAAATATCCGCTCTGAATTTGATGAGCTCACGGGTGGAGCAAAATTCTTTCTCGTCAAAGAAGTAGTAGATGAAACAATGCGAGAATTTCCTATAGACGCGGATGAAGCGGATAAGAACGCGGATAAAGTGGATAAATCTAAACCTGTTCATTTTGCAGAGTCCGCGGATGCTTCAGAGGAGGAGCGATTGCCGAGATTTAATTTGGAAAGAGATTTGACGCTGGAAGAAGCCAAGAAAATAAAAAAATCGGCCAAGATTGGTGATATCATTGAAACGGAATTGGAACAAAAAAGCGATTATGGTCGAGTGGCGGCGCAAACTGCCAAGCAAGTTATCATTCAACGAATTCGTGAAGCGGAAAGAGATGCGATGTATGATGAGTATAAAAATAAGGAAGGAGAAATTATAAATGGCGTGGTGCAAAGAGTGGAAGGAAAAAATATTTTTGTCGATTTGGGAAAATCAGTTGGTGTGCTTTTTCCTAGTGAACAAATTGAAAGAGAAAATTATCGGATGGGGCAGAGGATAAAAGTTTATTTGCAAAAAGTGGATGCCGGCACCAAAGGTCCGGGAATCACTCTTAGCCGAACTAATCCGGAGATTATCAAAAAACTTTTTGAATTGGAAGTGCCGGAAGTATTTGCGGGAACAGTGGAGATAAAATCCATTGCGCGCGAAGCCGGTGAACGAACAAAAATTGCTGTGGCATCTTCAGAAAATGGAATTGATCCAATTGGATCTTGTGTGGGACAAAAAGGCACGCGAGTACAAGCGGTGATTGATGAATTGGCGGGAGAAAAAATAGATATAATTTTATGGAATGATGATGTTTCAAAATTTATCTCGGCTTCTCTTTCGCCAGCTAAGGTTTTGAAAGTTGATATCAATGAAGCTAAAAAAGAGGCGGTAGTCTTCGTGTTAGAAGATCAACTGTCTTTGGCGATTGGCAAGCATGGTCAAAATGTCCGTTTGGCTGCTAAATTAACTGGTTGGAAAATTGATATTAAAGGAGTTGGAGCACAGAAAGACACAGAAGAAATAAAAACACAGAATGATGCACCTGCCCGCAATGCTTCGCATAGCGATGCAGGCGGGGAAGAAATACAGAATGACACAGAAGCAAAATAAATTTCTAATTATCAATTACTAATTTCTAAACAATTACCAATTTTTAAAAAATTAAAGGTTGGAAATTATTAAAAATTATGACAACAGCATTTATTTTAGGGGGCGCAGTTATCGCTATCATCTATGGTCTAATTCTTATTGGGATGGTTTTGAAATTGCCTGCTGGCAATGAAAAAATGCAAGAGATTGCTAAGGCGATTCAAGAAGGCGCGAAAGCCTATCTCAATCGACAATATAAAACTGTGGCGGTGGTGGCGGGGGTACTTTTTATAATTATCGGGTTCACTCCTTTTCTTGGTTGGACAACTGCCATTGCTTTTCTTATCGGTGCTTTTCTTTCCGCTCTGACAGGTTATATTGGAATGAATGTTTCAGTGCGGGCCAATGTTAGAACAGCTGAAGCGGCTAGAGATGGAATGCAAAAAGCTTTAACTGTAGCTTTCCGCGGAGGCAGTGTCACAGGACTTTTGGTGGTCGGCTTGGCTCTTTTAGGTACAGCCGGATTTTATTTTATAACTAAAGATATTCACGCGCTGGTTGGATTTGGTTTTGGAGGATCATTAATTTCAATTTTTGCTCGCTTAGGTGGAGGAATTTTCACCAAGGCGGCCGATGTGGGTGCGGATTTGGTGGGAAAAGTTGAAGCGGGAATTCCGGAAGATGATCCAAGAAACCCAGCGGTAATTGCGGATAATGTTGGAGACAATGTGGGAGATTGCGCGGGAATGGCAGCTGATCTTTTTGAAACTTATGCTGTCACTTCCATTGCAACAATGATTTTAGGTTCTTTGCTTTTTGAAAATTTTTCTAATGCAATTATTTTTCCGTTGATGCTGGGATCTGTTTCTATCATCACTTCAATCATTGGAACTTTTTTTGTGCGATTAAATGAAGATAAAAATATTATGGGCGCGCTGTATAAAGGTTTGATGGTGGCGGGAATTTTGGCCGCAATGGCTTTTTATCCTGTAACAAAATATTTTATGGCAGAAAACGGACAATATTCAGTTTGGAATTTATATTTAGCTTCTCTTATCGGATTGGCTGTCACCGCAGGCATGGTTATGATTACAGAATATTATACTTCTACTAAATATAAACCCGTAAAAGATATTGCCAAAGCTTCCCAAACGGGACACGGGACTAATGTGATTGCGGGACTAGCGGTTTCTATGAAGTCAACTGCTTGGCCGGTAATTCTAATTGTAATAGCGATAATATCAGCGTATTCTCTAGCAGGAATCTATGGTGTATCAATTGCGGCCATGGCAATGCTTTCAATGGCGGGAATAATTGTAGCAATTGATTCGTACGGACCAATCACTGACAACGCTGGAGGAATTGCGGAAATGGCCGAGATGGGTGAAGAGGTACGAAATATTACTGATCCATTAGATGCTGTCGGAAACACTACTAAAGCAGTGACTAAAGGATATGCTATTGGTTCAGCTGCGCTGGCAGCTTTGGTTTTATTTGCTGATTTTACCCATAGTCTTCCTGGAACTTTCCAATTTATGATTAACGATCCGAAAGTTTTAGCCGGACTTTTCTTGGGTGGTCTTTTGCCCTATTATTTTGGAGCGCTTTGTATGCAAGCGGTGGGCAAAGCAGCGGGAGCTGTGGTGGAAGATGTGCGCAGTCAATTTAAAAATAAACCTAGTATAATGGACGGTACAGAAAAACCCGACTATGGTAGCACGGTGGATATCGTGACTAAAGCAGCGATAAAAGAAATGATTGTTCCAGCTTTGATTCCGGTTATTTCTCCGATAGTAGTGGGTTTTGCTTTGGGCGTTGAAGCTTTGGGCGGTCTTTTAGTTGGATCAATAGTAACGGGAATTTTTGTGGCAATTTCAATGACGAGCGGAGGAGGCGCTTGGGATAATGCTAAAAAATATATTGAAAACGGTAAGTTTGGCGGAAAAGGTAGTTTTGCTCATCAAGCGGCAGTGACAGGTGATACTGTTGGTGACCCATATAAAGACACCGCCGGACCAGCGATTAACCCGATGATTAAAATCCTAAACATCGTAGCGCTTTTGATAGTTGGATTATTAATATAATTTTTAATTTTTTAATTTTTAATTTTTAAATAAATCTTAATTCTTAATGTTTAAAAATTTAGGCATTAAAAATTATTTATAAAATTTAAAAATTTAAAAATTTTCTAGGAATGGTTAAGAATCTACCTAAGTCGCAAATTGAATTTGAAGTGGCTATTCCTTGTTTGGAATGGGAAAAATATTTGGAGCCAGCAGTGGAAGAGGCTTCACAGGAATTGAATATTCCTGGTTTTCGTCTTGGCAAAGCGCCAAGAAAAATAGTTGAGCAGAAAGTTGGTCAAGGCGTGATTCTCAACGGCGCGGCACAAAAAGCGATTCAGAAAAATTATGCAGATTTTGTCCGCCAGCTGGCGGAAAAAGAAAAATTGGAAGTTATTGGCAGTCCGAAAGTTGAAGTGCTGGAAATTTTAGAAGGGAAAGATTTGAAATATAAAGCAGTTGTTTCTGTAATGCCAGAAATTAAAATAGAAGAGAAATATGTCAAAGGGATAAAAGAAATAAACAAAGAATATGTTGACAAGAAGCCAGAAGTGGATGAAAAAGAATTAGAATTGGAATTGGAAAAATTAGCTAACAGTCGGGTAAAACTGGTAACAGTGACGCGCGAGGCACAAAAAAATGATAGCGTGGAAATTGATTTTGAAGTGAAAGTTGGTGGAGTGCCGATTGAAAATGGAACAAGTAAAAAACACTCACTCATTATTGGTCGAGGAGTTTTTATTCCTGGGTTTGAAGAACAAATTATTGGAATGAAAGAAAGCGAAGAAAAAGAATTTGAATTGAATTTTCCCGCCGATTATCATAAAAAAGATTTAGCCGGAAAGCTGGCGAGTTTCAAAGTGAAAGTTAATTTAGTGCAAGATCGGCAAACGCCAGAAATCAACGATGAATTTGCAGTGTCGCTGGGAAATTTTTCCAATTTGGAAGCGCTTAAGAAAAATATGCGCGAAGGCATGGAATATGAAACTCTGCATAAAATGAAAGATGAAAAGAGAGTGAAATATATCGAAGAAATAATAAAAAACTCAACGGTGGAATTGCCAGAAATTTTAGTCCATCAAGAGGCGCAACGGATGTTGCAAGAATTTGAATATCAATTGGTGCCAATGGGGATGAATGTGGATCAATATTTAGCTCAAATCAAAAAAAATAAGGAAGAGCTAATTTCTGATTGGGAACCACAAGCGCAAAAAAGAGTGATCAGTGCGATGGCACTCAAGGAATTGGCAAAAATAGAAAGCTTGGAAGCGACTAGCGAAGAAATAGAAGCGGAGATAAATAAAACTTTGCAATATTACAAGAATGTCAAAGATATGCAAAAGAATATTGATATGGAAGGATTGTATACTTATAGTAAGAGTGTTTTGGAAAATGAGAAAGTGTTTGAATACTTAGAAAAACTTTAAATATTACGAACTACGAAAATAATACGAAATACGAAAGTACGAAAGTGGAGTTTAATCGTTTCGTATTTCGTTAATTTCGTAGTTCGTAAATGATATCTATGAATAACCAATACTTGATTCCAACCGTTATCGAAAAAACCAGTTATGGCGAACGGTCTTATGATATTTATTCGAGGCTTCTTAAAGACCGGATTATTTTTTTGGGCGGTTCAATTGATGATGCAGTGGCCAATTCGATAATTGCGCAACTTTTGTTTCTGACACAACAAAATTCCAAAGAGGATATCAAAATTTATATCAATTCTCCTGGTGGGCAAGTGACTTCGGCTTTGGCAATTTATGATACGATGCAATATGTGAAGCCAGATGTTTCCACAATTTGTGTTGGAATGGCAGCGTCAGCGGCCGCTTTACTTTTAGCTTCCGGCGCGAAAGGGAAAAGAATGATTTTGCCTAATGGCGAAGTGTTAATCCATCAAGTGATGGGTGGAGCACAAGGCCAAGCCACAGAT
>PCRW01000081.1:914-10040 GCA_002772115.1 Candidatus Moranbacteria bacterium CG23_combo_of_CG06-09_8_20_14_all_35_22 | reverse complement strand
TTTGGCATACTCATAGCGTTAATTAAAGGTTAACGCTCTATTCTAGCAAAAAGGGGCTTCGGAGTTTGAATTCAGGAGTTGGTATGTGGTATTGACAAAATAGAAGATATATGCTAGTATTCATAGTTAAAAATCGTACATTAAAAATTCAACCAAAACTCGATTGCCCGGTTTTTGCCTTTAGTTAGTGATCTAATTTGAGGCAGAAATCGGGTGATTGAGAAAATTTGTATAAAAATAAAAACATACAATACAGGAGATTATACTAATGAAAAGGATACTGACAATAATTACAATAAAGAAAATGCTGGTAATAATTGCATTGACAGGATTGGCTTTAGTGTTGGCTTCGCTGGTGCTGGTTTTAGTTTCTTGTTGTCTTTACGCTATTTATTTTTGGCCAGTTCAATTTTCAGTAGCGTTCATTGCTTTGTGGTTGGGGGCGATTTTCGTTTATGAGAGTTATTGGTCTAAACGACCAGATCGATAAATGATACTTTTGGCAAGAACGATGCATTAAAAAAATTAAGGAGATGCAAAATGAAAAAACAAAGAGCTGTTGTTTTGATGACAATAGTGTTGACAGTCGGTTTGTTTGTCATTTTTGTAGCGAGTGGGTATTATTAAGCCGGAAAAAAAGGAGAGGGCTTGCATATGTATTATCATGTAAGCCCTCTTTTTGCGTCTCAATTCTTGCAAACAACTAATAATAATGCTAAATTTAGGATATAAAGATAAATTATAAGACTGGATTCCCGCCGGAGTTTATGCTCGTGAAAACGGGTACGGGAATGACACAATAAATTTTATGGCAAAAATTATAACAGATGAAAAATTGATTGATGAATTATTAGAAAGAGGAACGGAAGAAGTGATAGTGAAAGATCATTTGAAAAAAAGAATGATGGCGGGGGAAAAGTTAAGAATAAAATTAGGTATAGACCCAACTGGTTCGGTTTTGCATTTGGGACATGCTGTTGTGCTGAAAAAATTGAAACAATTTCAAGATTTAGGACACCAAGTAATTTTTTTGATTGGTGATTTCACCGCGAAAATTGGAGACCCGACAGGGCGTGCCTCAGCGAGAAAACCACTCACAGAAGAAGATATAAAAAAGAATATGGAAAGTTATCAAAAGCAAGCGGGAATTATGTTGGATATGGAAAAAGTGGAAGTAAGATATAATTCTGAGTGGTTAGCAAAACTTAGTTTTAAGGATTTGATAATATTAACTTCAAAAATTACTTATGCGCAAATGGCACAACGCGCAGACTTCAAAGAGAGAATAAAAAACGATATCGATCTTAGTATGCAAGAATTTATGTATCCGGCAATGCAGGGATATGATAGTGTGGTTCTTAAAGCTGATGTTGAACTGGGAGGTACTGATCAAAAATTTAATTTGCTTATGGGACGGCAATTGCAAAAAAGATATGACCAAAAACCGCAAGATGTTCTGACTTGTCCATTGCTTGAGGGTCTTGGCGGAACTGATAAAATGAGCAAGAGTTTGAATAATTTTATTTCTCTTACGGAAGAAGCTGAGTCTATGTTTGGAAAAGTTATGTCGCTCACAGATGAATTGATTGTGAGATATTTTGAGTTGTGTACGGAAATTTCTTTAGAAGAAATTAAAAAAATAAAAAAAGATTTAGAAAACAGCAAAGTTAATCCGCGGGATGTTAAAATAAAATTAGCCTTTGAGATAACGAAAATTTATCACGGAGAAAAAAAGGCTAATGAGGCCAAGGAATATTTTGAAAAAGTTATTTCTAGAAAAGAAATGCCGGATGAAGTCAAAGAAGAAAAAGTTAATGAAGGAGAAAGGTTGATTGATTTTATAGTGAAAATAAAACTAGCGCAGAGCAATGCGGATGCCAAAAGAAAAATCGAACAAGGTGGAGTGTCGCTTGATGGCGAAATAATAAAAGATATTCAGACTAAAATTTCAAAAGCTATGGAGGGAAAAATTTTGAAAGTCGGAAAAAGAGAGTTTCGAAAGATAGTGGTGGAATAAAAATAATCTTGAATATATAAAAAGGCGAGGCTACTCATGTGAGACAGGCTTCGCTTTTTATTTTCTGGAATATGTGGTATAATTTTGGTAGTTAATAAAAACAAAATTATTTTTTTGCAATGGCTATTTTTTCTAAAATTTTAGGATTAGGTAGATCCTCTTCGGAGCATATTTTGTCTTTGGATATCGGCACGGAAGTGGTAAAGGCGTTGGTTTTTAAGATTGATCAGGATTTGGGAATTGGAGTGGTCAAAGGCGTGGGCAGAGCGCGCCAAGGACTCAAAGATATGCATAGCGGAGCCGTGTCGGACATTTCCGGCGTGATTGGTAATTGCAAAGGAGCAATTGCAGAGGCGCAGAGTATGTCGGGTGTGAAAAAAATTGAAAAAGCTATCATTGGAATTGCTGGTGAGTTGGTCAAAGGAACTACTACGACCGTGCATTATGAAAGAGTCAATCCGGAAATTAGAATTGATTTGCCGGAACTGAAAAATATTATTCAAAAAGTTCAAAGAAAAGCGTTTGATCGAATTCGAAGTCAATTGTCTTGGGAGACGGGACATAGTGAAATAGAGATCGAACTAATCAATGCCGTGATTGTGGATGTTAGAATTGACGGATATAAAGTTTCTAATCCAGTGGGATTTCAAGGACGCGATGTTTCTATTTCCATTTTCAATGCTTATGCGCCAATGATGCATCTTGGGGCGTTGACCAAAATTGCGGAAGAATTGAAATTAGATCTTTTGAGTATCGCCACTGAACCTTATGCAGTGGCTCGCTCGATGGGCGTGGAAGATTCCTTGGATTTTAGCGCAATCTTTATCGATATCGGTGGAGGAACAACGGATATTGCAGTCGTTCGAAATGGTGGATTGGAAGGAACAAAAATGTTTGGCTTGGGAGGAAGAGCTTTCACTAAAAGATTGGCGCAAGAACTCAATATTGGATTTGAAGAGGCAGAAATGCTTAAGATTAAATATGCTGAAGGAAAGTTAGGACGCGATGTGAGTATGAAAATTGAAAAAATACTTTCTGATGATTGCGATGTTTGGCTTCGTGGAATAGAACTTACTTTATCAGAATTTACTGAATCGGATATATTGCCTCATCGTTTTTTTCTTTGTGGAGGTGGCTCGGGCTTGCCGGGGATAAAAAAATCTTTGCTTTCCGCTTATTGGAAAAAAAATCTGCCCTTTGCCAAGCCAATTGAAGTTTGTTTTTTGCAACCGAAAGATGTAGTGAATATTGTGGATGAAACAAGAAAACTGAAAGACCCGCAAGATATTACACCAATGGGGCTGGCTAATTTGGCGTTGGATCTGGCCGGTGAAGAAAAAGTGATTGCGGGAATACTTCGGCGGACAGTGAAAATGATACAAAAATAATTAAATTATACATATATGCATCAAACATTTTATATTGACATCGATGAAGAAATAACTTCTATTGTGGAGAGGTTGAAAAAAGCTCGGACTAACGAAGTGGTTATCGTGGTGCCAAAAAGAGCTTTGCTTATTCAGAGCATAGTTAATTTGAAAATTCTCAAAAAAGAAGCGGATGAAAACGAGATTCAATTGATGATAGTAACTCAAGATAGATTGGGTAAGGTGCTTATCGAAAAAGCCGGTATTTTTGTTCAGCAAAAAATAGACAACATCGCCGATGGAGAAATTGATTTAGACGGAGAAAGAATAAGCGAGGGTGGGGAAGAATTTTATCCATCCGAAAACGGAACGATTGAAAATAGGGGAAACCAAACTCGGCTTAGCGGGATGGGTTCAGAAAGTTATTTCGATGAGAAAGGCGAGGAAGAAAATCCGGCGCATTATGCGGAAAAAATAAAAATAAAAAGAAAAATAAAAATCAATGAAGAGTCCGAACCGGTCAAGGAGCAGATAACCCACAAGGAATTAGTTTCTGGTTTTGGAAATAATACTAAGAAAAAAAATATCAAAGCAAATCTGGATATTTCGACAAAAACTGAAAGCGCGCCAATTTTGGGATTTTCTAGTAAAAAAGAGGTGGTCGAAGATGAATATAAAAAAGAGAAAATAGACAATTTTTTTTACCAACCGAGTGCTTTTCAAGATAATCGGAAAAAATCTCACTCGAATGAATTTAAAAATTATAATTTATCTAAAAAAGACCATAAGTGGTTTTTGGTTTTTGGCTTATTTTCAATTTTCGCCCTGATTGGCATAATTTCTTATCTATTTTTGCCAAAAGCGACACTCACCATTACGGCCGATGTAAAAACGGAATCAATTGATTCTAGTGTCGCCGGAAGCACAAGCACCAGCAAAATTGATTTTGAAAAAGAAATTATTCCGGCTAAAGAAATTTCAGTCGAAACTTCCCTAAAAGAAAGTTTCAATGCTTCAGGCAATAAGGCGGTTTCCAATCAGAAAGCGCGCGGGAAAATTATTATTTATAATGAATATAGTTCCAGCCCTCAACCGTTAGTCGCCACTACCAGATTTTTGAGTAGCGATGGAAAATTATTTCGCTTGATAAATGGAATAACTATTCCTGGAATGGAAACGAGTGCGGGAGAAACAAAACCAGGGACAGTGGAAGCGCAAGTGATAGCCGATGAAGCGGGAGAAAGTTTCAATATTGGTCCGGATAAATTTACTATTCCTGGATTTCAAGGAAGTGGAGAAGAAAAATATGCCAAATTTTATGCCAAATCGGAAGAAGCGATGAAGGGCGGTGGAAGTGGAGATCAGACGGCTAATTATATAACAGATGAGGATATTAATTCAGCCAAGACAAAAATACTTACCAATTTTAAAGAAGAAATAAAAAGAAAATTGGCGGAAGCGTCAGGAGAAGAAGCTATTATTTTAGAAGATGCTATAAAAGAAGAAGAGCCGGTTTATAAGTTATCCAATTCCAGTGGAGATGTGGCGGATTCTTTTGAGATTGCTATTCAAACCAAAGTTAAGGCAATTATTGTAGCAAAAAAAGATATAAATGAGATAGCCGTTAAAATGATAGCCAAAGCTAAAAATGGTGCAATCAACATAGATAATAATTCGATAAAATTTGATTTTGGAAAAGCTAATACGGATTTTACGGCGGGAACTATCGATATTAAATTTCACGCTGTTGGGGAAATTATTCCTAATTTAGATTTGGAAGCGATAAAAAAAGAAATTATGGGGAAAAATAATGAAGAATTGTCTGCTTATTTAAGTACTTTTTCTAATATAAAAAACGCTAATGTGGAGTATCAGCCGTCTTTTATAAACAGTAAAATACCTTCAATAGCAAACCGAGTAGAGATAGTACTTGACAAGTAAACCAAGAAGCGATAATATAGGGAGGAAGTTTTAAATATAAATAGAGGGAATTTTCTGTTATCAGGAATTTGGATTGTATTTTAGTCCCAAGGCGTAAGGCTTTTTTTGCCAGCCTTGAAAAATTCCGTCTATTTTTTTATTGTTTATGGGAAGTGATAAGGAATTAATAAAATTAGAAGGGGAAGTGATTGAAAATTTGCCGAGTACGACTTTCAAGGTTAGATTAGATAATGGACATGAAATTTTGGCTCACATTTCTGGAAGAATGAGAGTGAATTATATTCGTCTTATTTCTGGAGACAGAGTTATCGTAGAAATGAGTCCGTATGACCTAACTAAGGGTCGGATAACGCAAAGATTGAAATAGCATGCGAATAGCGCACTACGAATGCGTCCATGCGAATAATTTATTATGAAAGTAAGAGCATCAGTAAAAAAAATTTGCGATAAATGCAAAGTCGTTAGACGGAACGGAAAAGTTTTTGTTATTTGTTCTAATCCAAAACATAAACAGCGCCAAGGCTAGCATGCGAATAGCACACTACTCGCCTCGCGTCGACAAGTGGTCTCCGCGAGTCGAGGCGGGCGAATGCGCCCATGCGAATTTATAAAAATATGCTACGAATTTCAGGAGTTAATATTCCGGATGAAAAAAGAATAGTTATTTCTCTCACCTATATTTATGGAATAGGCAATTCTTGTGCGTCTAAAATTTTGCGTGAACTTAAGATTTCTGAAGATAAAAAAACAAAGGATCTTAGTGATGATGAACAAAATAGTATCAGGAATTATGTGGAAAAAAGAGTAAAATCCGAAGGAGAATTGAGACATGAAGTGAGAAATAATATAAAAAGACTCAAAGAAATCAGTTGTTATCGTGGTACAAGGCATCAAAAAGGTTTGCCAACCAGAGGCCAAAGAACTAAAACGAACAATCGAACTGTACGCGGAAATGTTAGAAAAACAATGGGCTCCGGAAGAGTGAAGACGGAAAAAACATAGAATTACGAAATACGAAAGTAATACGAAATACCCGCCTCGCGTCGACAAGCGGTCTCCGCGAGTCGAGGCGGGCGAATTTTTTACGAATGTACGAATATACAAATTGAAATAACTTAAGAAGAAATAATCAAATTATGGCTGAAGAAAAAAAAATAAAAACTGAAGAGAAAAAAGAATCAGAAATAAAGCCTGAGGTTTTGGCTGTGGAAAAATCAAAGGGAACGGAAGCGGTGGTTGAGAAAAAAGTCAAAAAAGCAAAAAGACAAATTTCCAAAGGCCGAGCGATAGTTAAATGCTCTTACAATAATACGATGGTGAGTATTTCTGACGCAACCGGTGGAGTGTTAGGATGGGCAAGTTCAGGAATGCTTGGTTTTAAGGGCGCAAAAAAAGCTACGCCGTATGCTTCTACTCAAGTGGTAGCAAATGTGAGTGAAAAAGTGAGAAAATATGGAATTAAGGAATTGGAAGTATATGTTAAGGGAGTGGGTAGTGGACGAGAAGCTTCTATTCGAGCGTTGGCTAACAATGGATTTGATTTAATATTAATTAAGGATGTAACCCCAATTCCGCATAATGGATGCCGGGCAAAGAAACCCAGAAGAGTATAATAATGCGATATGAATATATTATGGCACGAGATATAAATGCGAAATGTAGAAAATGTAGAAAGGCCGGAGAAAAACTTTTTCTCAAAGGCGATCGTTGTAATGGTACTAAATGTGCTATGATTAAGCGCGCTTACGGACCGGGGATGCATGGTAAAAAAATAAAGCGCGGACTTAGTGAATACGGAATGCAATTGATGACTAAGCAAAAAATTAAAAGAATTTATGGAATTTTGGAAAAGCAATTTAGAAATCATTTTGAAGAAGTGAAAGGCAAAAAAGGTATAACGGGCGATTTGCTTTTAGCTCGATTGGAAATGCGTTTGGATAATGTAGTTTACCGAATGGGTTTGGCAAGTTCCAGAGCACTAGCGCGACAATTAGTCAATCACGGATTGATCAGTGTTAACGGGAAAAAAGTCTCTATTCCTTCTTATGAAGTCAAAGTAGGGCAGACAATCGGAATAAATAATGCTAAGCAAGAAAGAAATTATTTTAAAAACATCGAACAATTATTAAAAAATAAAAAAGATTTTCCTTCCTGGATATTTTTTGACAGTGCTAAGAAAGAAGGAAAAATTATAGGCAATCCTCAAAGAAATGAAATCGGAACAAATATCGATGTGCAAGTTGTGGTAGAATATTATTCAAGATAAAATTAAAATATTTACGAACTACGAAATTAACGAAATACGAAATGAGATTCATTAGTATATTCGTAAAAAATTCGTAATTCGTAAAGAAAATTTATGCAAATAATGCTTCCTAAAAAACCTAAGTATACCTCTATTGATAACAAAACCGCCAATTTTGAAATTGACGGCTGTTATCCGGGATATGGCACAACGCTGGGAAATGCCTTGCGTCGAGTGCTTCTTTCTTCTCTTTCTGGAGCAGCGATTATTTCAGTGAAGATAAAAAATGTCAAACACGAATTTTCTACCATTCCGAATGTAGCCGAAGATGTGATTCAAATTATTCTTAATCTGAAACAAATTAGATTCAAACTGCACAGTCAAGAAAATGTGAAAGTAAGCTTGAAAGTTAAGGGAGAAAAAAAGATTACTGCTTCTCAAATTGAATGTTCTTCAAATGTTGAAGTGGTCAATGGAGATGCTTACATTGCTTCCATTACTAGTCCGAAAGGAGAAGTTGAAATGGAAATGGAAATTTCCAGCGGAATTGGATATATTCCCGTTGAACAGCAAGATCGTGAGAAAAAAGAAGTGGGCGTGATTGCGATAGATGCTATTTATACTCCAATTCGAAGAGTTAATTATACTATTTCCAACACTCGGGTGGGAAAAAGAACTGATTTTGAAAAAATAAATTTAGAAATAACTACTGATGGAAGCATCGCACCGGAGGAAGCTTTTTCTAGAGCAACGGAAATCCTGGTAGAGCAATTTTCTAAACTCAAAGAATTTGAAAAAGCGGGAAAGGAAGAAGAAAAGAAAGAAGAAGTTGTTATGCAGGAAAATCCAGCCAAAAAAGATGAATCAAAAAAGGAAGAAGCGGATTCTGCTAAAATTGAAATAACTGAATTGAAAAATCTTTCCACTCGAACAGTGAATGTTTTAGAAAAAGCGAAGATAAAGAATGTTGGTGATATCGTAGCTCTCAACGAAACAGAACTTTCCGAATTGGAAGGAATGGGCGCAAAGGGGATAAAAGAAATTAAAAAGGCAGTAGGCGATTTCGGGTTGAATTTAAAGAAAGCCGAGTAAGCTAAATTAGTAATTTGTAAGATTTACACGCATGCAACATCAGAATAAAACAAAGGAATTTGGCAGAACAACTGATCAAAGAAAAGCGTTGTGGAAAACAATGCTGGGTAGTTTGATTATGGAAGAAAAAATTAAAACAACTGAAGCTAAAGCCAAAGAACTAAAGACTAAAATTGACAAAATTATCAATAAAGCCAAGAAAGTTCGGGAGGAATCAAAAAAACTTGGCGTGAGAAAAAATTTGATAAAATATATTCCGGAAATAGCGATTAAAAAAATATCAGGAGAATTTTTGAATAAATTTGAAAACAGAAACAGTGGATATACGAGAGTTATAAAATTGGCTCCAAGAAAAAGCGACGGCGCTAGAATGGCAATAATTGAACTTATATAATTATGAAAACGATCAATAGAAAATATAATTTATTTGATGCGGAGAAAGAAACTCTGGGGCGACTAGCAAC
>PCRW01000081.1:0-902 GCA_002772115.1 Candidatus Moranbacteria bacterium CG23_combo_of_CG06-09_8_20_14_all_35_22 | reverse complement strand
GGAAGGAAAAATTTATCATTATTTCAGCGGATACCCAGGAGGAATCAGAAGTGTAAAACTCAAAGATCAAATGGAAAAAGATTCCACCAAAGTTATCCAGTCAGCGGTTTATGGAATGCTACCGAAAAATAAATTGAGAAATCCAATGATGAAAAGATTGCTTATCTATAAAGATGAAAAACATCCGCACAAAATAAATTAATTTTTTGAAATTATATTATGCCAATAAAGAAAACTATAAAAAAAGAAGAAAAAAAAGTTAAGGAAGAAAAAACAACCAAACAAGGTAAGTATTTTTATGCGGTTGGAAGAAGAAAAACCGCCATTGCCCGAGTGAAGCTTTTTTTGGCGGATGCTTCGGCGCAAAATAATTTAGTTGTGAATGGAAGAAAATTTGAAGAATATTTTCCAATAAGCCGGATGCGCGATTCGGCAAAAGCTCCATTATCTCAAGCTGGAGAAGGTATAAGATTTAATGTGGAGGCAAATGTTTCTGGTGGCGGGATAAGAGCTCAAGCGGATGCGATAAAACTTGGAGTGGCTAGAGCGATGGTGGTTTTTAATAGTGAATTGAAAAAATCCTTAAAGGGCAAAGGTTATTTGACACGCGATCCAAGAGAAGTAGAAAGAAAAAAACCAGGACTCAAAAAAGCCAGAAAATCCCCACAATGGGCGAAGCGGTAGTAAATTTTGTTTATATTTTCAAAACACTCGTCACTTGGCGAGTGTTTTTTTGCTAAAAAAGTGGTTTTAGGGTAGAATGAGAGAAGGAAAGTTATCCACAGCCCAAGAGTTGCCAAGATTTATTATGGTGGTATAATATCATCATAATAGAAACCACTGAAGAATTAAAATTTTTGAGAAATTCTTGTTTGAGAATCCGAATTTCCTCCAAAAATTTC
>PCRW01000030.1 GCA_002772115.1 Candidatus Moranbacteria bacterium CG23_combo_of_CG06-09_8_20_14_all_35_22 | reverse complement strand
ATAAAGTTAGGAGTATTTTTCTTTGCACCGATCCAAATTTATACATAAAATTTGATTAACTTTTTATTTTAATTTATTTTATCTACCTTATCTGCTTTACCTGCAAACTAATTATATCATAATCTGACGGCCGTCATAAGTTGATATAATTAGTAAAAAACAACGACCTATTCTATCTGCAATTTCCGCAACTCCCCAATTTCATCGCGAATGATGGTGGCTTTTTCAAATTCCAAATTTCTCGCCGAATCTTTCATTTCTTTTTCTCGTTGCTTGATATAACCAGCAATATTTTCTAGGCTTTCTAGGTTGATAAATTCTTTGGGAATTTCGGATTTAATTTCATGATCAACAATTGACTGAATTTTCTTTTCAATCGTGCGCGGAGTGATGTGATGTTTTTTATTATAAGCTGTTTGCAATTTTCTTCGACGATTAGTTTCAGAGATGGCGCGTTTCATTGAACCAGTTAGATTGTCAGCATAGAGAATAACTTTACCTCGCACATTTCGAGCAGCGCGTCCAATCGTTTGAATGAGCGAAGTTTCACTGCGCAAAAATCCTTCTTTGTCCGCATCAAAAATCGCCACGAGAGACACTTCCGGCAAATCCAGACCTTCTCGCAATAAATTTACGCCCACTAAAACATCAATCTCCCCTCGACGAAGTTTTTCCAAAATTCTAATGCGATCCAAGGTATCCACGCCACTGTGCAAATATTCTGATTTAATTTTACCCCCGCACCAACTAAACTGATCGTTATTTTCTTTATTTATTTTTTTCTGTTTTTTATCCTTATCTAAATCTTCAGTTTTATTTTTGTTTAGTTGGTGGGGGGTTGTAGATTCTTTCAAAAATTCTGCCAAGTCTTCAGCTTGTTTTTTGGTCAGAGCCGTAATCAGTACTCGCCCGCCTCGCGTCGACGAGTGGTCTCCACGAGTCGAGGCGGGTTCTTTGCGTGCCACTATTTTTTCAATTTCTTTCATCACATCTTTTACCTGCCCGCGCGCTGGTCTTATTTCAATCTCCGGATCAATTAGCCCTGTTGGGCGGATAATTTGTTCAGTTATCCCTTTGTTTTCCGTAGGGAACGCAAATTTGCGTTCCCTACATTTTTCCAATTCGTATTTCCCTGGTGTCGCACTCACAAAAATTGATTGATTGATTTTTTTCTCAAATTCGGCAAATTTCAACGGGCGATTGTCAAAAGCGCTTGGAAGCCGAAAACCATTTTCAACAAGCGAAGTTTTTCTAGAATAATCTCCACTAAACATTCCATTGAGTTGTGGAATAGTCACATGTGATTCGTCAATAACCAGTAAAAAGTTTTTATTAAAATAATCAATCAATGTATACGGCGCTTCGCCCTCTCCCCGACCAGAGAGATAACGCGAATAATTTTCAATACCATTGCAATAACCAATCTCTTTCATCATTTCAATGTCTTGACGCGTGCGACGCAAAATTCTTTCCGCCTCCAAAATTTTTCCTTTCTTTTTAAAATCTTCTACTCTCTGCATCATTTCTTTTTCAATTTCATTTAGAGATTCTTTCATTATAGGTTCCGGTACTACAAAATGTTTGGCGGGATAAATCAGCGTGCGTTCCAATTTGCCCAATTCTTCTCCCGTCAAAAAATCATATTCGGAAATTTTCTTGATTGAATTATTTTCTAAAATTATTCGTGTAATCACTTCTCGTCCTAGTGTAATTATTTCCAAAGTATTTCCCGTCAGACGAAATTTTCCCCGCGCCAAAATATCCGACCTGACATATTGCATATCAATTAATTTTTTGATTATTTCATCCCTGCTAGGTAGAGACGCAAAATTTTGCGTCTCTACGGGCGCACCCACCACCAATTCCAAAGATATATCCCGATAATATTCCGGACTGCCCAAACCATAGATGCAAGAAACGCTGGCACAGATAATCACATCGCGACGCGTTAGCAAAGCCGAGGTCGCTGCGTGACGAAGCCGATCAATCTCATCATTGATCTGCGATTCTTTTTCAATATAGGTATCACTGGAAGCAATGTAAGCTTCCGGTTGATAATAGTCATAATAACTCACAAAATATTCCACCGCGCTTTTTGGAAAAAAAGTCCGAAACTCCTGCGCCAACTGTGCCGTTAAAGTTTTGTTAGGCGCAATGACCAAAGTCGGCTTTTGCACTTTCTCAATTACATTGGCAATAGTAAAAGTCTTCCCCGACCCCGTCACACCCAAAAGCGTCTGGAATCTTTTGCCAGCTTCCAAACCTTTCACCAGCTTTTTTATCGCCTGTGGCTGATCGCCTTTGGGTTTGAATTTTGAATTAATCTTAAATTTATTTTCAGACATAAATATTATTTTTATTATTCCCTCTCTCCCTCTGGGAGAGATGTCGTGTACTCGCGACAGAGAGGGAACAAACTTACAAAAATTCTTTATTATCTTTTTTCATCTAGCCCTTTCCCTCTCCTGTCCCGATAGTAATCGGGACATCCTCTCCCTAAGGGAGAGGTGGAATACTATTTTTAGCTACATCTTTATCTTCCCTCAATTTCAAAATTTTGTCTAATTTTACACCTTTCCCATTATCCGCTATAATTAAATTGTTATGAAAAAGACAAAATCCGAAAAACGCCCTGCCCGCAATGCTACGCGACAAAATAATATTTCCGAAAAACCAAGTTTGGATGAAGAATTTCTAAGTCAGTACGACGATGACTGGCATAGCGTTGCAGGCGGGGAAAAAAAGAAAAAGCCAAAAATGCGAGTTTCCGGCAAAAGCGTTTTTCGAATAAAAGAAATTAAGAATAGAAAATAAATTTTAATTTTGTGTTTCATGAAGTTGACTAATAATTTAATTTAAGCTATCATAATATGAAGTTAGTTTTAAAATTAATTATCCAAATATTAGCTAATTGCATAGCTATTTTAGTGGCTGATTATCTCGTTTCAGGCTTTAATTTCACCGGCAATTGGCAAAATCTCGTTTTTGCCGGAGCAATTTTAGGCCTTGTCAATTCCGTCATTCGGCCAATTGTAAAGCTCGTCGCTTTCCCGCTAATCATTCTAACTTTGGGACTTTTCACAATCATCATCAACATCGCCCTTTTTATCTTCGCCATCAATTTCATCCCCTCGCTTTCCGTTCATGGATTTTCCGCTATCTTTTGGGGAATAATCGTAATCAGTTTAGTAAATTATATAATCCTCTCAATATTTGATAACAAATAGAAACCACTGAAGAACTAAATTTTTTGAGAAATTACTGTTTGAGCAACTTGATTTTCTCCAAAATTTTTCATTAGCTGCCGTTGATTGAGGAAAAATTTTGGTTAGAAAATCAGGTTGCGAGTTAAATTTCGAAAAAAATTCAGTTCTTCGGTGATCTAAAATAATGCAATACTATGCTTAGAATTATAAACATTTCCGAAATAGTTGTTTCCGTGCTTCTCATCATTTCCATTCTCCTCCAAAATCGCGGAGCGGGACTTTCTGGAACATTTGGCGGAAATTTTGGCGGATACCACACCAAAAGAGGTTTTGAAAAATTTTTAGTCGGTTTTTCCGTAGCCCTTAGCGCATTATTTATTGTTTTCGCCTTACTAAATTTGATTCTGGCGAAATAATAATAAGAGACCACTGAAGAATATTATTTTTGAGATTTATCCTGTTTGAGGATGTCGTATTTCTCCAAAACTTTGGCTTATCAGCTGTTGATCGGGGGCGAAAGTTTTGGCAAGAAATTCGACATCCGAGTTACCCGCCTGACGGCGAGGCAGGTAAACCGAAAAAATAATATTCTTCAGTAATTTGAATCAATAATTTTAACTAACTATATTAGCGACAATACTGACAAAAAAACTCGCTGGCCAAAAATTTCACAGTGGCCAAAAATAACCAAGATTTTGAGTTTCAAAGAAAAACTCCTTTTTTATTTTTTCCTCTTGCTATTTATCGGCTCATCCTTTGGTTGGGGAATTATTTTTTACTATTCCAAAACAAAAGCCGTCCCAGCTTTCGGTGGAGAATATATTGAAGGCATTGTTGGCCAGCCTCTTTATATCAATCCCCTCCTATCATCTTCCAATGAAACTGACGCTGATTTATCTCAACTTATTTATTCCTCTCTTTTCAAATATGATGGAGAAGGAAAAATCATTCCGGATTTGGCAGAAAATTATGAATTAAGTGAGGATAAATTGACTTATAAAATAAGCCTCAATAAAAATGTTCACTGGCATGATGGAGAAATCTTCAACGCGGATGATGTTGTTTTTACCATTAATTTAATTTCCAATCCCGCTTACAAAAGTCCTCTGCGTGGCAGTTGGCAAGGCATAGAAACCAAGCTTGTTGATGATTCGACAATAGAATTTAAAATAAAAAATCCTTATGTTGGATTTCTTAATGATCTAACTTTTGGAATTTTACCCAAACATCTTTGGAGTTCAGTTAATCCAGACAATTTCAGTTTGAATTCACTGAATTTAAAACCAATCGGAACCGGTCCATACAAATACAGTACCCTGCAAAAAGATTCCCATGATAATGTTCTTTCTTATAAATTAGTTTCCAATCCAGACTATTTCTCTCTTCGGCCATATATTTCAAAAATGACTTTCAATTTTTATCTAGATGAAAATTCCGCCTTGGACGCGTTAAACCGCAAAGAAATTATGGGCATCAGTCTTCTCTCTTCAGAAAATATAGCCAGTATTAAAAATCAAAAAACCATTTCCATTTATAAAACGGAAATTCCTCGTTATTTTGCAGTATTTTTCAACCGAACTAAAAGTGTTCCCTTGGCAAACGATGAAGTACGACAAGCGCTAAGTTATGCCACTAACAGAAAAGAAATCATCGACACAGTTTTGGGTGGCTTGGGCCAAGAAGCCCATTCCCCTTTTCTTTCCGGTATGACTGGCTATTTAGCCGATTTAGAAAAAGCTAATTTTGATTTAGACAAAGCTAACAAAATATTAGACGATGCCGGTTGGAAAAAAGGAGATGATAATCTTCGAAAAAAAGATGAAGCTACTTTAGAAATAAATTTAGCTACTGTTAATTGGGACGAACTGACCAAAACTGCCGAGATCCTAAAAATTCAATGGGAAAAAGTTGGAGTCAAAGTTAACATCAGCTCTTTTGATATTTCCGACATCCAAGAAAATTATATCCGCCCGCGCGAATATGAAGCTTTGCTTTTTGGCCAAGTAGTCGGTGCTGATCCTGACCCCTACTATTTTTGGCATTCAGATAATAAAAAAGATCCCGGACTTAATCTTTCTCTTTTCGGCAATGACAATTCCGACAAATTGATTGATAGCGGACGAGTGGAATTCGACGAAGCAAAAAGAGCGCAAAATTATATTGATTTTCAAAAAATACTCTTCCAAGAAAATCCGGCTGTCTTTCTTTACAGTCCAAGCTATATCTATCCCATCAATCAACGAGTTCAAGGCATCAACATCAAAACTCTCATCTCCCCTTCTAATCGTTTCAGTCAAGCGAATTTGTGGTATATTAAGACTAAGAGAATTAAAAAATAGTATGCGAATAGCGCGTCTGCGAATGCGCACATGCGAATTTAAATAAAAAACAAACATTATGAACATTAACTTTGACTTTGTGCCCAAGCACTATGCTTCACGCACACATGAAAAAATGAAGGATGTTCTTATGGATCCGGATGGGATTGGTCCAGCTATCCACTATTATATGATTCGTGGTGGAGTGGACCAAAAAAATATTACCGTTTGGGAACCAGGAACCGTTTCGGGAGAATACATCAAAACCTATGGCCACTATCACATCGGGAAGTTAGATGAAAATTATAACATTCTTTTTGGTGAAGGTATTGCTCTGCTTCAAAAATTATCCGTGGATAAAAACGGAAAAATGATTGCTGATCACATAGAAGAATTCCAAGCGATCATCACTAAACTAGGCGACGAAATATATATGGGTCCAGGTTATGGTCATCTCCTAGTCAACACCGGAAAAACATATTTCATCACTCTAGATAACAGTCCGGTGGATTTTGAAGAACGCGACCCCGCTAGTTTCCCAGGACACGCTGATTATGAACCAGTCAAAAAAATGCGTGGCTTCGCCTATTATGTAATTGAGCATAATGGCAAGCCAGCCCTTAAAAGAAATCACAATTATAAAAAAATTCTCAAAGAAGATTTGGGTGGATTAGAAGTTGTTGGATAATTAATTTTTAATTATAACATTATGCAAAAGAAAAAAAAGAAAAAAATTGTCGTAGCAGTGAGTGGCGGATTTGATCCAATTCATGTTGGACATGTTAGAATGTTCAAAGAAGCTAAAGCGTTGGGAGATGAATTAGTGGTGATTCTTAATAATGATAATTGGTTCGGAATCAAAGGGCGTACTCTTTTTATGCCCGAACAAGAAAGAAAAGAAATTATCGAAGCTTTAAAACCAGTCGACCGAGTTATAATCAGCAAGCATAAAAAATCAAAAAAGAAGTTCGGACGCAGTACTCGAGAATATAGCGTTTGCAATGAATTGGAAGAATTGAAACCGGATATTTTTGCCAACGGTGGCGATCGATTCAAAGATGATGTCCCAGAAGTAGAGACTTGCAAAAAAATAGGTTGCAAAACAATTTTCAATATCGGCGAAGGTGGCAAAGTTCAATCCAGCTCGTGGCTTTTAGAGAAATATCTCAAAAAAACAGATAAGAAATAGGCTTATTTCAAGCTAAAATAGCTATTTTTATAATTTTGCCCTTGACAAATATCTAGTTTAGAGTATAATAGTATAATATTATAAACTTGCTTTGAATATTCTTTGTTTGTTTCTTTACCTCTTCATCTAATTTTCAAAAGTATCATTTTATCTTATTTTTTGTTTTTATATATCTTTTTTGTTTTAGTCTTAAATTCAAAAATCAAATTTCTCGTAGCAAGTCAGCGAGGTGCATTTTAGGAAAAGCTTGAAAAACTAATTTTGTTTTTTCATAAAAAATAACACTCTATGCAAGACATAAGACCAATCGGTTCGCCTCATTTGAGGCGCCCCAGAAAACCAATTCAACCACCCAGAAAAATTAGTGTGACTGACAAAAATAATCTACCGCCGATAATTAGTCAAGAAACGAAAAGCAGTTTGCACATCATTCCTCTGGGAGGGCAAGAAGAAGTCGGGCGCAATATGACTCTTTTTGAATATGGTCAGGACATCATCATTTTGGATATGGGACTGCAATTTCCCGAAGAGGATATGCCCGGAATTGACTATATCATTCCTAACATCAGCTATCTCAAAGGCAAAGAAAAAAGAATTCGCGGGGTAATTTTTAGCCATGGGCATCTTGACCATATCGGTGCCGCTCCAATCCTGCTTCGAAATCTTGGCTATCCAACAATCATCGGACGCGATATGACGCTCGCTATGGTCAAAAAAAAATTGGAAGACTTTGAAAAAGGTTCCGCCCAAAATCTCAAAACTATTCGCGTCAAAGCTATCACAGACAAAATTCGCTTAGGCAGTTTTGAAATTGAATTTTTCGATGTGGAACATTCCATTATGGACGCCGTGGGAGTAATCATTAAAACTCCAGACGGAACAGTGATTCACCCTGGGGATTGGACAATGGAAAAAAACGCCAATGGAAAAAGTCTTGTCACCTACGAGCATTTGTCACGCCTTCCTAGCCCAAGAATTTTGATGCTAGAAAGCTTAGGTGCTATTGTTAAAAATCCTAATCGTACCACAGAAAAAGAAATGTATTTTAATTTGGAAAAACTCATCAGTGAAACTACTGGAAAAATTATCATTGGAACTTTTTCTTCCCAAATCAAACGCATTGGACACATTTTGGAATACGCCGAAAAGATTGGCAAGAAAGTAGCCTTGGATGGCTATAGTATGAAAATGAATGTTAAAATTGCCAAGGAATTGGGCTACATCAAAATGCATAAAGATACACTGGTGCCAATTGCCAACATTCACAATTATCCGGAAAACAAAATTATTGTCATCTGCACCGGCGCGCAAGGCGAAGGCAACGCTGTGCTTTCAAGAATTATTACTGACAATCACCGCTTCATCAAAATCAAAAAAAATGACACCATTATCTTTTCCTCTTCGGTTATCCCAGGAAACGAAAGAACTGTGCAAAGACTCAAGGATAATCTATACCGAAAATGCGACAATGTCATTCATGATGACATTATGGATGTGCATATCAGCGGACACTGTAGCGCCGTGGACATTCAAGAAATGCTTCGCCAAGTGCGACCGGATTTCTTTTTGCCAGTTTATGCTAATCACTATATGTTGAAAGAAGCGGAAAAACTAGCCACCAGAATTGGCTTTCGCAAAGAGAACATTTTCGTACTAGACAATGGTAATGTTTTGGAAGTGCAAAAAAATAAAGCTACTATTTTACCGAAAAAAGTTGACACTAGTTATGTAATGGTAGACGGACTCGGCGTGGGCGATGTCGGACAAGTAGTTTTGCGGGATCGCCAAGTTTTGAGTGAAGACGGAATGTTTGTGATTACTGTAATTTTGGACAATAAAACTAAAAATGTTATCGGCAACATTCAAATCACCTCTCGCGGATTTATCTATGTCAAGGATAATTTCGACTTAGTTAATGAAACTAAACTCCAAGTGAAAAAAGCCATCAGAGATACTACTTCCAAAAAAACTTCTCCCGAAAAGAAATTTATCGAAAACGCCATCCGCGAAGTAGTCGGCCTCTTCCTCTTCCAAAAAACCGAACGGCGACCAATGGTTCTGCCAGTGATTATTGAAGTGTAATTTTTGTAGGGAACGCGTATACGCGTTCCCTTTTTTGTATTGTTTTATTGGAACGCAAATTTGCGTTCCCTACTCTAATATATTCTTACTTTTTTCTCGAGCCGAGAAACTCCTCGCCATTTTTCTTTTCCCAAAACCTAGCCTTACTTTTTCTTTCCGCAAGAAAAAGTAACAAAAAGAACTCTCAGCCAAGCTACGCACTCCAATAAATTCTGCGTTCGCTGGCTAAATTTACTAGGCCTGATGAGTACATCAAGCGAAGATGAGTAAATTCTTAACGCCAGCTCACTTGAATTTATATTGGAGTGCTCCGCAAGGCTGAATTTAAGAAAAAATAATTTTGCATTTTTATCCCATCCTTGCGAAATAGGTGGAGTTCCCTTTTTTTGTCGATTGGACACGCCGTGTCTTTTTTTATATACTAGATATGTAATTAATTACATAAATATTATGGGAAATATAGGAGAACAACCACCACAATATGATCTCGAAAAAGCGCGTGCAGAGGCGGATGAAATGAAAAAAATGAAAGATACAGGAGAGGCTAAAGATTATAAAGAAGCTGGGGAGAAAATTGAGCAATGACCAATCCGTACTAAACTAAACCAGTGCCTAAGAGACCTGCATTTTGAAAAAA
>PCRW01000010.1 GCA_002772115.1 Candidatus Moranbacteria bacterium CG23_combo_of_CG06-09_8_20_14_all_35_22 | reverse complement strand
CAAAAAAATTTAGTTTGCCAGTTTTTGACAAAGCAGAATCGCAAGATATTTGTTTTTTGGCGGGGAAAACGGTGGAAGAATTTTTGATAGAAAATATAAAATTGAAAAAAGGAAAAATAATTGATACAAGTGGGAAAGTCATTGGCAAACATCTAGGACTTCCGCTTTATACTCTTGGCCAGAGAAAAGGAATGAATATCGGTGGAACGGGGCCATATTATGTGGTAAAAAAAGATGTAAAGAAAAATTGCCTCATTGCAACTAACAAAAAAGAGGATTTGTTTTTATTCTCCAAATTTGCTAATCTAAAAGAGGTAAGTTGGATTTCGGCTAGGCCAAAATTACCAGCCAAAATCTTGGCGAGAATTAGATATCAAAGTCCTTTGATTTTGGCGGTGATAGGCATAAAGCATAAAAAATACGAAATAAAATTTAATATCGCGCAAAGAGCGGTAACAGCGGGACAGTCGGTGGTTTTTTATAATAAAAAAGAAGAAGTGTTGGGAGGAGGTTTGATTTTATAAATTTTTGAAAAAAATAACTCGCAGTTTAATTTTCTAACTAAAAATTTTCCTCAATCAATGGCGGGTAAGAAAATTTTTAGAGAAAATTAAACTGCTCAGACAAGATTTTTTTCAAAAATTTACAAAATCAAACTAAGAGGGGAAAAAGAGGAAAAAAATAGAAAAGATTTAAACATTAAGCTTAATTTTATGTACGGAAATAATGCTCCAAGTGAGGAGGATAAAAAAAGACAATTAAATGCTTTGAATATGCAACTTTCAATTTTGGATTCTGATCAGCGTAAGTTTGTTAATGAAAAAAATATGTTGGAGGCGGAAATTAGAAAAATAAAAATGGATATCGAAAGAGGGCGGATTGATTTGGGGCAAAAGCAAAAAAGGTTTGAAACAGTGACTTTTCAATTTTCGCAAAATGAAGATGAGATTAAAAGACTAAAAAGAAAATTAGCATCTCTGTAATAACAGCGCGGATTCACGCAGACTGAACGCGGATTTACGCGGACAGTTCGTGATTCAAGCGGTTTTTAAAAATATGGCAATATCAAAATTATCGAGCATTGTAATGTCTATTGTTGGAAAAAATAGAATAAAAGAAATAGAAACAGCCAAAGGAACTTTTAATTTCGAAGGTAAAATAAGAGAGATTGAAAAAAGATTGGATAAGGATGGATTAACCTATGTTTCTTCAGCTATGCAATCCTTGCGAGAATTATTTGGTTCGTATGTTAAGGATTGGGAATATGGAAAAATCGAAAAAGAAATTGGATATAATATAAAATAATTTTAAAAAAATAATTATGAACATTTTTTTGCGGTCGCAATTTTTTGTTCATAGTGAAAATGAAATTAATGTTTAATACTTGATTATTTTCTTATGACTGCTTCGGAACTTCGAAAAAAATATTTGGAATTTTTTAAAAGCAAGGGGCATGCGATTATCCCAAGCGCTTCTTTGGTGCCGGAAAATGATCCCACGACGCTTTTCACGGGTTCGGGAATGCAACCGATGATTCCCTATCTTATGGGAGAAAAGCATCCTTTGGGAACTAGAATTGCTGATTCACAAAAAAGTTTTCGTTCGGGTGACATCGAAGAGGTGGGTGATAATCGCCACACTACTTTCTTTGAAATGCTGGGGAATTGGTCGCTGGGAGACTATTTCAAGAAAGAACAAACTGGTTGGATGTTTGAATTTTTGACCAAAGAAATTGGCCTGGACCCAGAAAAAATTTATGTGACAGTTTTTCGCGGAGATGAAAGTTTGAAAATTCCTCGAGATAATGAGTCGGTGGTTTATTGGCAAAAATTATTCAAGAGTATAAAGGTGGAAGCTTTGGCGGTGGACAATGCGGAGATTGGCGGAATGCAAAATGGGCGAATTTTCTTTTATCCAGTGGAAAAAAATTGGTGGAGTCGCGCTGGTGTTCCGAATAATATGCCACTTGGAGAACCCGGAGGACCGGATAGCGAAATGTTTTGGGATTTTGGGGCGGAGTTGAAAATTCATGAAAATTCAATTTGGAGAAATAAGCCATGTCATGTTAATTGTGATTGTGGGAGATTTTTGGAAATTGGGAATAATGTTTTTATGCAATACATCAAAACTCAAGCAGGTTTCGAAATTTTGAAACAGCAAAATGTTGATTTTGGTGGAGGGCTAGAAAGAATTTTGGTGGCGATAAATGGCAATCCAGATATGTTCCTGACGGATATTTTTGCAAAAGCCAAAGCAGAAATCGAAAAATTATCGGAGAAAAAATATGAAGATAACAAGGAGGCTTTTAGAGTAATTTTAGATCATCTGCGCGCCGCAACATTTTTGATTGCTGATGGTGCGTATCCGTCTAATAAAGATCAAGGATATTTTGTACGCCGGTTAATTCGGCGAGCAGTGCGATTTGCTCATAAACTTGGAATAGAAGAAAACTTTTGTTCTGATATTGCTAAAATTTACATTGAATATTATAAGGAAGCCTATCCTGATTTATTGCAAAAATCGGAGAAGATTTTTGAAGAGTTGAGAAAAGAGGAAGAGAAATTTAGAAAGACTTTGGAAAAGGGTCTCTTGAAAATTAACAGATTTAAGATTGATGATATAGTTGTTCGTACATCGATTGGTGAAGTGGAACTTATCCCCGGAGACAATAATACTATTGCAGATAAGTTATTTGAATTATATTCTTCACATGGCTTTCCATTAGAGCTTGCAATAGAAGAGTTAAATAATAAAAATATTGTAGTTAGTGATGAGACAATTCATGTATTTAATGAAAAATTAAAACAACACCAAGAACTTTCTCGAACTGCAAGCGCTGGAATGTTTAAGGGTGGACTGGCTGATCATAGTGAAAAAATAACCCAGCTTCACACGGCGACACATTTGATGCTGGCGGGATTACGAAAAATTCTTGGAGAAAATGTGCATCAGAAAGGATCAAACATTACCCAAGAGAGAATTCGGTTTGATTTTTCGTTTTCAGACAAAATGACGGATGAACAAAAAAAAGCAGTGGAAGAATATGTGAATTTGGCGATTAATTCCAAGGCTGATGTGGTAATGGAAGAAATGACACTAGATGAAGCGCGAGAGAAAGGCGCTGAAGGGGCTTTTGAAAATAAATATGGTGAGCGAGTAAAAGTATATTCCATTGCCGGATTTTCTAATGAGATTTGTGGTGGTCCGCATGTCCAAAACACCGGCGACATCAAAGGAGTTTTCAAAATCAAAAAAGAAGAAAGTTCTTCGGCGGGAGTGAGAAGAATTAAGGCGGTGGTGGAGTAAGTTAAAATAGTTTATAAAGTTATAAAGTTCATAAAGAAAAATCCCAATATTATCGGGATTTTTTTGTCGCAAAATTTATCCCTCACCATTTTTCTGATTTATTTAAGCAATTTTATCTATTTTTAACGCTCCCTAAAACGAAGCAAAAAGTGGTGAGGGAGTTATCCCCACCCACCAAGCTTTTTTTTGGATTTTGTGATATAATAAATGCGTGGAAACACAACAAGAAATATGAAAATATTAAAAATTAACTTTACAATATTATGAAACAAAAAATCCAAACCAAGTTAAGCAAAATTAGAAACAAACTTTTTTCCACCAGAAAAATGAAAATTGTTTCAGTGCTCATTTTTTTGGCAGTCGGCGGAGCAATCTTCTTTTCAGCCAACTATTTTGCCAAAGGTGCCACCTATGGCTGGCTACAAGCTACTTGGAGTGGCGGAGCGGATGAAAGCGCGGTGGCAGATCACACTAATAATCAAACATTGTGGACGAAGTTTTTTTCCAAAGACACAAATGTGGTGGCGGGGGAGACTCTCACGCTGAGTGCGGGGACTTCCAATGTGACGGATACGACGACGGTGCAGTTTGATGCGGGGACGAATACCAATGGCACAACATTGCCCGTAACGCATAGTGAGGATGAGGTGAAATTGAATCTTGGTTATGATGCCACCGGAATTTGTGGAAACTTTTATGTTTTGCCACTTGATCGCGGTGGAACTACTCCGACCACCGCCAACTGGGCAACTGCGATGAGCTATTGCGACAGCTTGTGTCCAACTTGCG
The DNA here is from genome assembly GCA_002772115.1 of Candidatus Moranbacteria bacterium CG23_combo_of_CG06-09_8_20_14_all_35_22. GTDB lineage: Bacteria > Patescibacteriota > Minisyncoccia > Moranbacterales > UBA2206 > UBA2206. The sequence continues at coordinate 5,612 of PCRW01000010.1, read as the reverse complement.
ATTTGCCAACCTTAACAGAGCTAACTTGTATGTGCAAGAATAAAGCCAGTTTCGGAAATAATTTTGTGGGCTACTACTATTGGTCAGCCACGCAGTACGATAATGGCACGCGCGCCGACACTGTTGCCTTCAGTAATTGTGCGACGGGCGGCAACGGTAAGCCTGCCACCTACTATGTTCGCTGTGTCCGTCGGTGATTTGATTCCTAGGTTTTGGAATTTGGAATTTGGCAATTTGGTTCCCACGAAACAAAATAATGAAGTAGTAATTTCAAAATTTTTAAACAAAATAATTGTCATTCCTGTGAATCCGCCAGCTGGCGGAGGGAATCCAGTGTAGGAATTAAGTTTATTGCAATAAAAATTGTTTAATGACTAGATTCCTGCTTTCGCAGGAATGACAATTGGTCGCGAGGATGACAATAAAAGATGAAAAGTTTGGAAATTAAAAATTAGAATTTATTTAAAAATTACAAAAATTAAAAAATTTAAAAATTGTAATAAAGTTAATTGAAAATTAAATAATAAAAAGCTGTTTTTCCGCCAGAATTTGCAAGGGAATTTTATTAAATAAGATTATTTTGCAAAGAGATCGCGGTTGGAATCTATCACGCCTCTTGTCACTTTTTGGAAAAATTCAAAAAGTATTGTAAGTCAGATTATCTTTTCTAAAAAAATCAGATAATCGGAGAAAGTCAGTAGTGCAAGAGAAAAATTTGTGGCCAACAACTATTGGTCAGCCACCCAGAACGATAGCACGAACGCCTACAATGTTAACTTCAGTAATTGTGCGACGAACAACAACAATAAGACTAACGCCAACTATGTTCGCTGTGTCCGTCGGAAATTGATTCTAATTTGTGTTAGCGGAAAAACAGCTTGCAAAAAAATGAAAGAAGAAAAAAAAGAAGCACCGATTTATTTGAAATTCTATTTGCTCATCAAAGAATTGGACAAAATGGTGGAGAATTTTCCCAAACATCAAAAATACACTTTGGGAAATCAAACACTGGAAATGGCATGGGATTGTATCGATTTGGTGATTGAAGCTAATAATGCGTCTTTCTATCAAAAAAAACATAAAATTTCGGAGTTAAGTGATTGTTTCGATAAATTGAAAATTAGACTCCGAATGTCGCAAGAATTGGGTTTGATTTCCACCGGACAATTTGCTCACATTCAAAGCGAGTATATGTCAGAAATAGGAGAGATGATTGGCGGATGGTGGAAATGGTCATTGGATCCAAAAAATAACAAAAAAATAATTTCATATGAGTATATTTAGTCTAGAAAATTTATACAAAGCCTATTTGGATTGTCGCGAGAACAAAAGGAAGACCGCCAATGCCTTGAAATTTGAATATAATCTGGAAGAAAATTTGCTGAAATTGCAAAAGGAATTGGCAAATGGAACATATCAGCCCGGACGATCAATTTGCTTTGCCGTTTTGGAGCCGACGCCAAGAGAAATTTTTGCTGCCGATTTTCGTGATCGAATCGTGCATCATTTGCTGGTGCGAGAGATAAACGACATTGGAGAAAAAAATTTCATTTTTGATTCATATGCTTGCCGAAAAGAAAAAGGGACACACAAAGCGGTGGAAAAATTGAAAACATTCATCAAAAAAGTTTCCCAAAACCACCGAAAAGATTTTTTCTATGCCCAATTAGACATCAGCGGATTTTTTATGTCAATTGACAAAAATATTTTATATGAAATTTTGGAAAAAATGGTTTTAAAACAGAAAAAAAGTGCAAAATGGAAAAGTGAAGTTTTGCAATTAGGAAAAGGGATAATTTTTTTCGATCCGACCAAAAATTATATTGTGAAAGGTGATCAAGAATTGCTAGCCAGTATTCCGCCAAGAAAATCACTGTTTTATGCCGGCGAGAACAAAGGCTTGCCGATTGGCAACTATTCTTCGCAATTTTTTGGCAATCTCTATTTGAATGAGCTGGATCAATTTGTGAAAAGAACATTGAAAGCCAAATATTTTCTCCGCTATGTGGATGATTTTATTTTGCTCAATCAAGACAAAAACGAATTGGAACAGCAAAAACACACAATCAGACTCTTTTTGAAAGAAGAATTGTGCTTGAATTTCAGTGAGAAAAAATGTCACATAGAAAGCATTGAAAAGGGTATTGATTTTCTTGGATATTTTGTCAAAATGGGTTATACTTTAGCTAGACGAAGAGTGGTGAAAAGTTTCAAACAGAAAAAGAATATAATCAAAAAAACAACTCTTTTGAATGGGGGAAAACAGCAGAATAAAAAAAATCTCCAACGGGAAATTTCCGTGATAAATTCTTATTGCGGACATACTAATCGTGCCAATTCATATAATCTGAGAAAAATCTTACTGGATGATTTGCTGGAAGCGAGATTGGAATTTTGTGTGACGGGAAATTATGGAAAAGTGGGGTTGGTGAAACTTGACTAATTAACTTATATTATATATAATTAGTGTATTACAGTACAGTAAATATGTATAAAAACTTGTATTATAACCTAAAATAAGCTATAATTGATAATATGGAGATAAATAGATACATAAAAAAGGATATTTTGAAAAAGCTTCAACCCAATAAGGCGGTGGTGCTTTATGGTCCACGACAAGTGGGAAAGACAACGCTAGTGAAAGAAATTCTGAAAGATTTCAAAAAAGAAGATTATCTATTTTTAAATGGGGAAAATAAAAGCGTGCAAAAATGGCTCTCCAGTCAAGAGGTGGATATTTTGAAGCAATATATTGGAAATTATAAACTATTAGTTATAGATGAAGCGCAAAAGGTTGACAAAATAGGACTTAATTTAAAATTAATAGTGGATCATTTCAAAGACATTAAAGTTTTAGCTACGGGCTCTTCGTCTTTTGAATTAGCTAATCAAGTCGGCGAACCATTGGTGGGACGAAAATGGCAATTTACTCTTTTTCCGATTTCGCAACTCGAACTGGCTGAATATGAAAATAGAGGAGAGACGGAAAATAAATTGGAATCAAAAATTATTTATGGCGCTTATCCAGATGTAGTCAAAATAGACATATTTAAAGAGAAGCAAGATATTTTAAATGAAATAGTGGATAGTTATTTATATCAAGATTTGCTTGAATTTAATGAGATTAAAAAATCACAAAAAATTATTGATATTTTGAAAAATTTGGCTTTTCAGATCGGCAGTGAGGTTTCATTGCAAGAGTTGGGGAATGCGGTTTCTTTGAATATAAGAACAGTGGAAAAATATTTGGATTTGCTGGAAAAAACATTTGTCATTAAAAGAGTGAATGGTTTTTCCAGAAATTTGAGAAAAGAAGTATCAAAAATGTCTAAATATTATTTTTTTGACAATGGAGTTAGAAATGCTATTATCCAAAACTTCAATTCTTTGGATTTGAGAAACGATGTGGGACAGTTATGGGAAAATTATCTTTTTATGGAACGGCTCAAAAGAAATGAATATAAAAATATAAAAAGCAATATTTATTTTTGGCGCACTTATGATAAAAAGGAAATTGATTTGATTGAAGAGCGAGAGGGGAAGTTGTTTGGCTATGAATTTAAATATAACAAAACTGCCAAAGCTCCCAAAGCTTGGAAGGAGACTTATCCTGAAGCGAGTTTTGAAGTGATAAATAAGGATAATTATTTGGATTTTTTAGTGTAGTGCTTAATGAAACAAAAAACAAACAAAAATTTACCCTGTTAAATTAAAAAGTTAGTCAAGGAAATTAAAAAAGACTGAATGAAAAAAGCAAAAAGTAAAACTGAATTAAAAACTTATTTAACAGGAAAATTTTTTCTCAAGACTTTCCTTTTCTTAGTGGCAGGATTTTTGGGCGTGTTTGTTTTGGGAGCAAGCGATGCCAGTGCGGCAACTTATGAATCAACTTTCACTTCTAGGGTAATTGATAATTATCATTTATCAGTTGACTATGGCACGATCAGTTGGGGCGTGAATACGCCTGATAGCACCTCTTTGGTTTTTAAGGTGCGGGCCGGCAATGTTCCCACGCCTGACAGTTCTTGGACGGTTTGGTCGGCAGAATTGACAAATGGAAATTCTTTAAATATTTATGATGGCCAAAGATATATGCAATATAGCGTGGTTTTGGGAACAAATGATGTTGGTGTGACACCAACTGTTTATGATGTTCTCATCACTACTAATATCGCTAGTCTAACTTCTTCCGTTTTTGATTCACAAGATTCCAAAAATATCATCAATGGTTTGAGCTGGAGCGAAACTTTGAATGGTACTTCCAATGTGGTTTATCAAATCCGTTCATCGGCTGACAATGTGACTTGGACAAATTGGTGCGGACCGGATAATGGGGGAGCTGATTGCAATACAGAAAGTTGGTTTTCTGACCCTAATGGCGGAGAAACATCGGACGCTATGTTTCGCGATCAAGCCAGCGACCGATATTTTCAGTATCGGGCTATTTTAATTTCCAATGCGATTGGTGGAACGGAATGGCCAATTACTGACAATACTAATGTTGATTATGAATTGCCAACCACGGCTTCAAGAACTTATGAATCAACATTTACAAGTTCAATTAAGGATGCTGGTGGTGTCGGGAAAGCATATTTAGATGTGGCGTGGACGGATAATGTTTTGCCTAATACTTCTTTGACAGTGAAAGTACGCACTGATTCTAATGCTGATATGAGCACGGCGACTGCTTGGGCAACTTGTAATTCCGTTTCCAATAACACAGACATTTCTGGCAATAATTGCGTGACGGATGGCCAAAGATATTTTCAATATCAAGTGACTTTAGGCACGAACGACATAGCTTTGACTCCAGTTCTCTATGATCTCGCCGTCAACTTCGGCGACGCCGGCTCTCTCATTTCCTCTCCATATGATTCCACCGATTCTGCCAACGCTCTGGGTGGAGCAAGTTGGACAGAAGATGCAGTCATTCCAATCGATTCTCAAACTACTTTTTATTTACGCACCGGCGCTGACACCACCGCGCTAGCTTCCGCCAGTTGGACGGAAGTAGCTTCATCAAGTTCAGAAAATTTAACTACGGGTTGTTCCAAAAATTCTACCGCAGTTTCTTGCGATCAAACTATCATTCCTGCGGGAATGAAAGATGGTATAGGCGATCAATATTTTCAATATAAACTGGAACTTTCCAAGGGATCAAACAATGCTCCGAATGTGGACAACATCCGAATGATTTATGTTGTCAATGGCACCCCGCAAATTCAAAATGTTACTGCTGTGCCAAACTCAACAGGTAATGTAAATATCACCTATGAAACCAAAGACCCTGATACTGCTGATGGCACAAATACTCCTGGCTTCATCACTCCCAGTTTTCAATATTCCCTCGATGGCGGAGCAAATTGGAATGACGCCACTCCAGAATGTTTTACCGCAGGCGATCTTTCTGATAAAGCTGTTAATGGAGATATTGGAGAAGGTATTGGAGAATTTATATCCTATAGCGCCGTTTGGAATCCTTCTTGCGAAACAATAATTGGAATCACCACTTTCGAAACCGATGCTCAAATCCAAGTCACAGTCAACGACAACGAAGGTGCCAACAACACCACTAGTCTCGCTTCCTCCAACTTCACCCTCGACACCAAACC
>PCRW01000060.1 GCA_002772115.1 Candidatus Moranbacteria bacterium CG23_combo_of_CG06-09_8_20_14_all_35_22 | reverse complement strand
TAACCTTACCAACTAAATTCAGATAATTTAGAATGTTTTAATTTGTCTGAATTTAGTGGATAAAGTTAGTTTCGTAATTCAAAGTAATTACTAAAATTTGCGTGTTATGCGAAATTTTAGTATAATTTGGATGTTGCTGATTTATAAGATAAATATAGCATAATTTTTATGAAGATGCAAGAGTTATTGCAAAAAATTAAAAATGAATTGAAATTGCGAAATTATAGTCCGCGAACAATTGAAAGTTATTTAGGATGTCTCACAGATTATTTTAAATATGTAAAAATTGTCAAAAAAGAACCAGAAATTGAATTGATCAAAAAATATTTATTGGAAAAACAGGACAGGGGACAATCTTCGCAAACAATCAATGTGCATTTGCAGGCGATTAAATATTTCTATCGAGAAGTAATGAAAAACATAAATTGATGGTAGCGCTGGCATATTCTGGCGGATTACGAGTCAGTGAAATTATCAATTTGAAAATCAAAGATATAAATTTGGCGGAACTAATCATTCATATCAAAGGAGCCAAAGGCAACAAAGATCGTATTACGGTTTTTCCAGAAAAGTTAGTGGCGGATGTGGAAAAATTAATTTCCAACAAAAATTCTAATGATTATTTTTTTGCCAGTGAACGCGGAGCTTGCCTGCCGATGAGGCAGGGAAAATTAACCGAGAGAACAGCCCAAAAAGTTTTTGAAAATGCATTGAAAAAAGCGGGGGTGCAAAAAGATGCCACTTTTCATTCTCTTCGACACAGTTTTGCCACGCATCTTTTGGAAAATGGCACTGATGTTCGCTATGTACAAGAACTCTTGGGGCATGCTAACATTAGAACAACACAAATTTATACCAAAGTGACTAATCCAATGATAAGAAAAATTAAAAGTCCACTGGAATAAAAATACGCCACTACCATTCGCCTATATATGGTAGTAATTATAAATTAGAAAATATGTTAGAAAAAAATAGTATTCGAAATTTCTGTATAATCGCGCACATTGATCATGGAAAATCGACTCTGGCCGATCGGATGTTGGAAATGACGGGAACGATTGAAAAAAGAAAAATGAAAGAACAACTCTTGGATCAAATGGATTTGGAAAGGGAGCGGGGGATCACTATTAAAATGACCCCAGTTCGCATGCTCTATCGAGCGACGCAGATAAACGCGGATTGCGACGCGGATAAATGCAGATTATTGTATGAGGAACTGACTTATAAAATAAGAGGAGCTATATTTAATGTTTATAATACACTCGGCCCTGGACATAAGGAGAGTGTTTATGGCAATGCTTTAGCTAAAGAATTATCAGATATAGGTATATTCTTTGTTAGAGAAAAATCTGTCAATGTTATTTATAAAAATAAAAAGGTCGGAACATACAAGCCTGATTTTATTGTTGATGAAAAAATTATTCTTGAACTTAAAGCATTGCCTTTTGTTGGAAAAATAGAAAAAAAACAAACTTGGTATTATTTAAAAGGTACCGATTACAGACTGGCTTTGCTGGTTAATTTTGGCAATAAAAATTTACAAATAGAAAGAATTGTTTGCGATATTATTCGCGATAATCCGCATATCAGCGAAAATCAGCGTGAAAATCCGCAATCATCCGCGCTTATCTTGAATTTGATCGACACACCAGGGCATGTGGATTTTGGTTATGAAGTTTCGCGTTCACTTGCGGCGGTGGAAGGGGCAGTGCTTTTGGTGGATGCGACTAAGGGAGTGCAGGCGCAAACACTAGCTAATTTATATCAAGCCATTGAACATAATTTAGAAATAATTCCTGTTGTGAATAAAATTGATTTACCTAATGCCAACATTGAAAAATCTAAGCGGGAAATTATGCAAGTTTTGGGATGCAAAGAAGAAGAAATTTTGGAAGTTTCTGGAAAAACCGGACAAAATGTGGAAAAACTTTTGGAAAAAATTGTGGAAAAAATTCCTTCTCCGAAAGGAGATTTGAATAAGCCACTGCGCGCTCTAATTTTTGATTCAAAATATGATACTTATAAAGGAGTGCTGGCGCATGTACGAGTTTTTGACGGAGAAATTCGTGCGGAAGAAGAAATTGTCATGATGATAAATGATAAAAAAAGCGATGTGATTGAGGTGGGATATTTCAAACCAAATTTAGTTAAGGCGGAAAAACTTTCTGCCGGTGAAATTGGCTACATTGCTACAGGACTAAAAAGCGTGAGTGAGTGTAAAGTGGGCGATACGATTACGTCGCGGACATACGCGGACGGAACGCGGACTAACGCGGAAAAAATTCAGCGAGGGTCAGCGTCCAGTCTGCGTGAATCTGCGACCCAGGTAGTTCCACTACCTGGGTACAAGGAGGTTGTGCCGATGGTTTATGCCAGTTTTTATCCGGTGGAAGGAGATGATTACAATTTGATGCGAGATTCTTTGGACAAACTCAAGCTCAATGACGCGGCTTTTGTATTTGAGCCGGAATCTAATTTGGCTTTGGGTCGAGGTTTTCGTTGTGGATTTTTGGGACTGTTGCATTTAGAAATTATCCAATCTCGACTGGAACGAGAATTTCAAATCAATCCAACTATCACTACGCCAAGCGTTGTATATGAAGTTAAATTAAGAAATAAGGATGGTCGAGTAAAAATATTTTCTCCTTCGGAATTTCCGGATCCTTCGGAAATTGAAGAAATTTTTGAGCCGTATGTGAGTTTGGAAATTGTTTCGCCTTCCAGTTATCTTGGACCAATTATGGAAGTAATGAAAAATACTCGATCTGAATACCTAGATACGCAATATTTGGATGCTGAAAGAATGATAATAAAATTTAACTGTCCTTTGACGGATGTCGTGACTAATCTTCATGATGATCTCAAAAGTGCTTCTTCTGGTTATGCTTCAATGAATTATGAAGTCAAAGATTATCGGCCGTATGATTTGGTGAAGTTGGATATTTTAGTAGCGGAAGAAAAAGTGGATGCTTTTTCTCGGATTGTTCCACGGGAAAACGCCCATTCGGAAGGCAAAAGAATTGTAGAAAAATTGAAAGAAGTTATTCCAACGCAAAATTTTCAAATCGCTTTACAAGCGGTGCTCGGCGCAAAAATTATCGCTCGAGAAACCATCAAGGCTTTTCGGAAAGATGTGATTGCTAAGCTGTATGGAGGAGATGTGACCAGAAAAAAGAAGCTTTTGGAAAAGCAAAAAAAAGGCAAAAAAAAGATGAAGAATATTGGGCGAGTGTCAATTCCGCCGGAAGCATTTTTGTCGGTGTTGAAAAAGTAAATGCATTGTCGAATTTTAATTTTTCTGATACAATATATTTATGCGAACAAGAAAAGGACGAAAACTTATTCAGGTTATTTGGTTGGTGATAAGTCTAATTGCGGTTTTGGCAATGGTGGCTTTCACTGTGGCTCCAGCGCTAATGTATTAACATGAAAAACAACAATTCAAATTTTTCCTGGACAGTGATTTTGATTATTGTCAGCGCGATTGTAGTTTTAGGATTTTTATCTGTTTCAATTTATCGGGAATTTTCCAAAAAAAAGCAGGTGGAAAATGACATTGATTCTTTGAAAGAACAAGCGGAAAAAATAAAGCAGGAAAATATGAGTTTGGAAGAAAGAATTGCGTATCTTGGCAGTCAGGATTATCAAAAAATTCAAGCCAAGGACAAGCTTGATTTGCAAGAGCCTAAGGAGAATGTGGTTATTATCGCCCAAGATTCAACTTTTTTAGCGCAGGAAAAAAAAGAAACGGAAAGACTAAATAGTCAAAAAGTAGAAAGTTCCGGTGAAAAAAAAGAAAATTATTTGAAATGGTGGGAATATTTTATAAATTAGCGATATGAATAATAAAAAAAGAATAAAATTTATCACAATTCTAGGAGCTTTTTTGATTTTATTTTTTGTCTATCTTCTTTTGGTTGGGGCAGTGGTTTATTTATGGCCTAAGAAGGAAAATAAAATTATCCAAAAAACTGTTTCTATTATTCCTTATCCCGCGGTAATACATAAAGCCGGATTTATTACCCTTGAAAAATTAGATTATCAACTTTTGGTGGCGAGGAAATTTTATGAAAGTCAGGACTTTTCCAAAGTTGGTTTGCGAGTGGATTTTTCTACGCCTGATGGTCAAAAAAGATTGGCGATTAAAAAGAAAAATATTTTGAGTAAATTAATTGAGGATTCGATAATAAAAGCGGAAGCCAAAAAAAGAGGCATCCTTGTGACGCAAGAATTGGTTGACCAAGAGGTGGATCGAAAACTCAAAGAGTATGGCACGGGCAATCAGTTGAAAGATTTTTTGGAAAAATTTTATGGCTGGGACATTCAAGATTTCAAAGAAAATATAGTCAAACCGGACTTGTATCAAGAAAAACTTTTTAGTCAATTGAAAAAAACTGATCCGACTTATTTAGAAGCGCGAGAAAAAATCGAAAAAGCCCAAAAAGATTTAGTGGAAAAAGTAAGTTTTTCTGAAACAGCAAAAAAATATTCACAGGGCGAAAGTGCGAAAAATGGGGGAGCGCTCGGCTGGTTTAGCGCCAATCAAATGCTTCCGGAAGTATCAGAAGTGGTTTTTGGATTACAAAAAAACCAATTGAGCGAAATAGTGGAAAGTTCTATTGGATTTCATATAATTCAAATGGAAGATATGAAAGAACAAAATGGGGAGCAAATATTTAAACTGAATCAAATATTTGTGCCGATCAAAAGTTTTGCGCAATGGCTTTCGGAAATGGAAGGGGATTACAAAATATTTATTCCGTCCAGAGAATTTTATTGGGATAGCCAAGCAGGAAAAGTTCAATTTAGTGAGCAGAATATGCAAAAATACGAGCAAGATTTATTGAAAAATCCCATCAATGATCCGTCGATAATATTTTAACAAATTACGAAATACGAAATTAATACTAAATACCCGCCTCGCGTCGACGAGCAATCGTCTTTGCGAGTCGAGGCGGGCGAAAGTACGAAAATATTTTTTAAATTTTTCGTATTTCGTTTATTTCGTAGTTCGTAAATAAAAATTTATGCCTAAGCCAAAAGTAAATCAAGAGCTTTGTATTGGTTGCGGAACCTGCGAATCTCTTTGTCCAAAAGTTTTCAAAATTGAAAACGGAAAATCGCAAGTGATCAGCGAAGATTGCGTTGATTGTAATTGTCAAGAAGTGATGGAAAGTTGTCCTGTGAGCGCTATTTCAATGGAATAAGAAGTTTCAAAAATGGATCTAAATAAACTCACAACTAAATCTCAAGAAGTTTTGCGCAGTTCGCAAGAATTGGCAATAATCAAAAACCAACAACAGGTGGATGTTTTCCATTTATTTTATTCTTTGATCAATCAAGAAAATTCTTCTGTGCCGTTGGTGCTAAAAAAACTGGAAATGAACCTAGAAAAAATAAGCGCGGAAGTGATGGCTATTTTGGATAGCTATCCCAAAAATGCTAAAGGCGGTTTAGCTCAAATTTTTATCGCGCCAGAAGTGATTATTATTCTAAGTACTGCTCAACAGGAAGCCAAAAAAATTGGCGATGATTATATTTCCACCGAACATATCCTGCTGGCTTTCTTGTCGGCCAAAACAGTTTTGAAAAGTTTTTTAGAAAAAAAAGGTCTCAATTATGAAAAAGCGTTGAAAATACTTTCGGAAATTAGAGGCGGACAGCGCATAGATACGCCGGAACCAGAAACAAAATTTCAAGTGATGGAAAAATATACTGTGGATTTGACGGAGTTGGCAAGAAATAAAAAATTAGATCCGGTTATTGGTCGAGATAATGAAATTCGACGCGTGATGCAAGTTTTGAGTCGCCGGACTAAAAATAATCCCGTACTTATCGGTGAAGCGGGAACAGGAAAAACAGCCATTGTAGAAGGTTTGGCGCAAAGAATTGCCGAAGGTGATGTGCCAGAAACACTCAAAGATAAATGGATTGTTTCTTTGGATCTGGGTTCGCTTTTGGCCGGCACAAAATTTCGTGGCGAATTCGAAGAAAGATTAAAAGCTATTATCAATGAAATCGATCGAGGCGCGGGGAAATATATTTTGTTTATCGATGAACTGCATACTTTGGTGGGGGCTGGAGCGATAGAAGGGGCGCTAGATGCTTCCAATATGCTAAAGCCGGCTTTGGCGAGAGGAAAAATAAGAATGATTGGCGCAACTACCACGCGGGAATATCAAAAATATATTGAAAAAGATACTGCTCTTGAGCGGAGATTTCAGCCGATTATAGTGACAGAACCTTCCATCGAAGATGCTATTGCGATATTGCGAGGGCTGAAAGAAAAATATGAGGTGCATCACGGAGTAAAAATTACTGATTCAGCAATTTGTGAAGCAGTGAAACTTTCTGATCGCTATATTACTGATCGATTTTTGCCGGACAAGGCGGTGGATTTGATTGATGAGGCGACTAGCGCGATGCGAATGGAAATTGATTCAATGCCAGTTGAAATTGATTCTGCCGAGAGACTGATGCGCAGAATGGAAATAGAAAAGAAAGCTTTGGAAAAAGAAAATACCACGGAAGCAAAAAATAGAATTAGAGAATTGAAAAAGAAATTGGCGGAAGTCAAAGAGCAGTCGCAAAAAGTGAAACTCCAATGGAAAACGGAAAAAGATTTAATTACTAATATTCGCGCTCATTCGGCCGAGATTGAAAAATTAAAATCTCAAGCGGAAATTTCTGAACGAAAAATGGAGTTGGATAAGGTGGCAGAAATCCGGTATGGAAAAATTCCGGAATTGGAGAAAAAAATAAAAATTGAAAAAGAAAAATTAGACGGAATTCAAAGTAAAAATTCAATTTTCAAGGAAGAAGTGATGCCGGAAGATATTGCCAAAGTAGTTTCTCGCTGGACCGGTATCCCTGTATCTAAAATGCTTCAAGACGAATCAGAAAAATTGATTGGAATGGAAGAAAAATTATCACAAAGAGTAGTGGGACAAAAAGAGGCGATCAAAGCAGTTTCCAATGCAATTAGAAGATCGCGCAGTGGAATTTCTCAAATCAATCGACCGATTGGATCTTTTATATTTTTGGGTCCAACAGGCGTGGGAAAAACTGAATTGGCAAAAACTTTGGCTGAATTTCTTTTTGATAGCGAATCGGCTATGATTCGAGTAGATATGAGCGAATATATGGAATCGCACAGCGTTTCAAAACTAATTGGTTCGCCTCCTGGATATGTCGGTTATGAAGAAGGTGGCCAATTGACGGAAATTATTCGCAAAAAACCGTACAGTGTAATTTTATTTGATGAAATTGAAAAAGCTAATCCTCAAGTTTTCAATATAATGCTTCAAATTTTGGATGAAGGTCATTTGACTGATTCCAAGGGTCGGCGAGTTAATTTCAAAAATACGGTGATTATTATGACATCCAATGTTGGCTCGGATATAATTTATAAAAGTGGCTTAGGTTTCAAAGAAGCGGAGAATGAAGTTTTGGGAGAGGAAGAAATGAAGGAAAAAGTGCTTTTTTCTTTGCGGGAAAATTTCAAGCCGGAATTTTTGAATCGACTGGATGAAATAACAATTTTTCATCCTATTACGCCTAAAATGTTAAAGCTTATCGTTGATTTGGAAATCAAAAAAATCCAACAACGCTTGACGCAAAAAAATATCAAACTTACGCTCACTTTGGAAGCGAAAAAATATCTTTCTAAAAAAGGTTACGATCCAGCGTACGGCGCCAGACCGCTCAAAAGAATTATTCAAAATGAAATTTTGGATGAATTGGCGATGGAGATAATTGAAGGCAAGATAAAAGAAGGAGAAAAAGTAAAGGTTGATCTGAAAAAAGAAAAATTGGTTTTTGAGAAATGAAAGTATGAACAATCTTTTTAAGGAATCATATAAAAAAATTCCTCTAACAAGCCAAAAAATGGAGTTTCTAAGTTTCTTATCGTTTACGATTGACAAGGAATAGTTATTTGTGTTATATCAGAACCGATAAGAAATTAAAACCATTCGATATGAATCAAGACAAAAAACAGCAAATTATCGCATTGCTTCGCGCGCGAATTTCCGATGCTGAAATAAGAGCACATTCTTATGTTTTTGAGGATGGGAAAAAACGGCCGAATCGCAATGTGTATGTGAAAGTTAAAGAACATTTCAATAAATTTATTTCCGGAGATAAATCGCGTCGCTGGGTTATTCTAACTGGTTTACGGGGAGCTGGAAAAACTACGCTGATGTCGCAGATTTTTTTTGATGCACCCAAAGAAGCAACTAAACTTTTTTTGTCCGTGGACCAAATAGACCAATCTATTTCTTTGAAAGAAATTCTTTTTGTTTACGAAAATGATTTTTTGGGAATGAGTTTCGCACAGTTTGGTAAGCCAGTTTTTCTTTTTTTGGATGAAATTCAATATGACAAAGGGTGGGGCATGGCACTGAAAGCGATTTATGATAATGCGCCAAATGTTTTTATTTTTGTAACTGGTTCATCCGCATTGTCGATGAATATAAATATTGATGTTGCCCGTCGGCCTATTTTTGAAAAAGTATTTCCCTTGAGCTTTTGTGAATATAAAAAAATAAAAGAATGGAAAACCAAAGAAAAAGGTTTAGGAAAAGAAATGCGTGATATTTTTTTGCAAGCGCAAAGTGCGCGCGAATTATTCACTGAAATGAAAAAATTGGAGCCAAAAATAAATAACTATCTGACAGAAATAAAAAATAAAGATTTTAATGATTATATAACCTATGCTTCTTTGCCATCACTGGTCAGCTTGGGAGAGCCGGTTTTGGCATATGATCAAGTGAAAAATATATTAGATCGAGTGGTTGGACAGGATATTTTACAAACGGAAGAATTTAATGCGGAAACGCTTAATAAAATAAAAGATATTTTATATATTACAGCTAGTGCGGACAAAGTCAGCTTTTCCGCTATTGGAAATAATACCGGAATTCAATTGCATTATATGACAGTATCTCATATTTTCGAAATTCTGCAACAAACGGAAGTTTTAATGCGTATTTTGCCGTTTTCTGTTTCACATAATACGCAAGTGAGGCAAGCATCAAAATTTTTGTTTTCCGCTCCAGTTTTTCGTGCTATGTATTTTCATTTGCGCGGAAGCGTTTTGTCTCCAGAAGAAGCACGCGGAAAATTACTAGAGGATATTGTTGGAATGTATTTAAATAGAATTCTTTACCGGCAAAAGGAAGTTCATCTTAATTATGATGCGGAGTCTGGAGGAGCTGATTTTATAGTCGGTTTTGGAAATCGTGATATTGTGATAGAAGTTAGCACGGATAAAAAAACGATAAAACAGGTTATAAACACTATGCATAAAATTAAAAGTACTTATGGAATTGTTATTTCTGAAAAACAAGATATTTTGGATATAAATGAAGAATATAATATTATAAAAATTCCATTTAAATATTTTCTTTTAATGTAAGTATGTAATTTGGTATGTAATACATTAAAACAGGTCAAAGCCTGTTTTTTTACGGCTTGAATTGTTGGGGGAGTAAAATAATTATTGACGCAAAAATATTTAGTGGTATAATATCATTAGAGTTTTTGGGTATTTGGGAACGAATAAATAATCCTAATTTCAACCCTATCGAATTCGACGGGTTTAAAAATAAAGTGCTGTGAATGCAAAAAGAAAAAATCTGCTAAAAAGCTGAAATGAGATTGTGAAAAAGGCTTGTTTGGGATATAATGGAATTGAAGTAAATAATTAAAGTTTAATTTGGTCTGTCCTGTTAAATTAAAAGTTTTTAACTGGGGGATTAGGAATTGAAAGAGATAACACAAGGAGTTATCTACAGAACAGAGTACATCGCGAAAGGCAGGGTTGACGAAAATAAATATAATGATATAATATCATTAAAGTTGAAACCACTGAAGAATAGCCTCGATTTTTTTCCTTAAAAATGTTAAAATAGTAGTAGATAATTGTTTTACTAAAACAAAAATATGTACAAAACTAC
>PCRW01000003.1:3707-13594 GCA_002772115.1 Candidatus Moranbacteria bacterium CG23_combo_of_CG06-09_8_20_14_all_35_22 | reverse complement strand
TTGGTTGTATTTTTATTTTTTAACTCTGTCTAAATTTTAACATAGTTGCTTAAAAAGCAACAGGTCTAATATATAAAAAATTAGCATATTGATATTTAATTAGTAATTAATAAAAAAATAATATGAATAAATCACAAACCAATTTAGACATCTTGCGCCATTCAACTTCCCATGTTTTAGCATCAGCAGTTCTCCAAATGTTTCCGGAAGCTAAGTTTGCCATTGGACCAGCGATTGAAAACGGATTCTATTATGATTTTGATCTTCCGCGAACTCTCATTCCGGAAGACTTGGAAATCTTGGAGGAAAAAATGCGAGCGATTATCAAGGCCAACCACCCTTTTGAACGCGCAGAAATTTCTCCAGAAGAAGCAATGAAAAAATTCAAGAAATTAAAACAAGCTTATAAAGTTGAATTAATTAAAGAGTTGCATCTATCTTTTTTGGAGACTAAATCTCCAATTGGAGATTTAGTCTCCAAAAAAGTAACCGTTTACAAAATCGGAAGCTTTGTCGACCTTTGTTCCGGTCCACACCTTGATTCGACTGGCGAAATTCCCTTTGACGCTTTTAAACTTACTAAAATCTCTGGGGCTTATTGGCGAGGAAATGAAAAAAACAAAATGCTTCAAAGAATTTATGGCGTCGCCTTTGAAACTAAAAAAGAATTAAATGAATATTTGCATATGCTCGAAGAAGCGGAAAAAAGAGATCATAAAAAATTAGGTAAAGAATTAGATTTATTTTGTTTTTCTGATTTAGTCGGTCCAGGACTTCCCCTTTTTACTCCCAAGGGAACAACTATAATAGAGGAGCTTAAAAAAGAAGTAGAAAAAATTTGTCGCCATTATGGATTTGAAAAAGTATCGGCTCCGGCCTTAGCAAGGATTGAACTTTTTGAAACTTCTGGGCATGCTAAAAAATTTGGCGATGAATTGTTTCATGTGACATCAGATAAAAAACATAATTTTGTCCTAAAACCAGTTCAATGCCCTCATCATACTCAGCTTTATGCTTCTAAAACAAGATCCTACAAAGATTTACCTATAAGATACATGGAATCAGATAAAATGTACCGAGCTGAAAAAACTGGCGAAGTTGGTGGTTTATCAAGAGTTTATGCCATTACAGTTGAAGATGGTCATTCTTTTTGCCGAGTTGATCAAGTAAAAAATGAGATTAAAAATATGGTAAATATTATTAAGGATTTATATAGTTCTATTGGTTTATGGGATAATCATTGGGTTTCTCTTTCTGTTAGAGACTATGATCATCCAGAAAAATATATAGGTGAATCATCAGACTGGGACACTTGTGAAAAAATGCTTCAGGAAATTTCTGACGAAATGGGATTGGATGCTAAAAAACAAGAAGGCGAAGCAGCTCTCTATGGACCTAAATTGGATTTTATGTTCAAAGATGCCATTGGAAAAGAAATTCAAATCCCAACTGTTCAAGTTGACTTTGCCACTCCAAAAAGATTCGGCCTTGAGTATATAAATGAAAAAGGTGAAAAAGTTCCGCCAGTTATGGTCCATCGTGCAATTTTAGGATCCTATGAAAGATTTTTAGTTTTACTCATCGAACACTACGCCGGCGCGTTTCCAACTTGGCTCTCGCCTGTGCAAGTAGAAATAATCCCTGTTTCGGAAAAATTTAATCCTTACGCAGAAAAAATCAACAACCAATTATCCGCGTCAAATATCCGCGTAAAAATCAGCAAAGAATCCGCGACTTTGGGCAAAAGAATTCGTGAAGCCGAAAAGCAAAAAATTCCCTATATGTTAGTAGTGGGAGAAAAAGAAGAAACAAATAATTCTGTCGCTGTTCGATCGAGAAAGGAAAAAGAACCCGCCGACGCTAAAGCTATGGCGGGCAAACAAGAAGTTATGAGAGTTGAAAAGTTTATTGAAAAGATTTTGGAAGAAATAAAGAAAAAGTCGTAGGTAACAAGGTTAATGGCAGTAGGACTAGTCATTGGTTTTTAGTTGTTAGGAATATAAAATGAATAAAAAAATAAAAAGTTATGTTGATTTAGATGTTTATCAAAGATCTTACAATCTTTCTGTTATTGTCTGCACAAAAGTTATCATAAAACTTCCTAAGGAAGAAAAGTTTGATTTAGTTGATCAATTACGCCGATCATCAAAGGCTATTCCTAGGCTGATTGCTGAAGGATTTGCAAAAAAACATCAAAGAAAAGGCTTTCAAAAATATTTAGACGATGCAAGCGCCGAAACAAATGAAACTATAGCTATGCCAAATCAAAGATATTTATTTTAATAATGTAAACTCCGAATCAGTGAAAAGATTAATCAAAGAGTATGAAATTGTGGGAAAACAAATTTTTAGGCTAAGAGAAAGTTGGAATAAGTTTTCTTGATCTATTGACTTCTGACCTAAAACTTGTCTTACCGCTATTGACCATGTTACTAAAGACCTATTTTATTAAAACTTTCGGTTGCCAAATGAACGAAAGTGATTCCGAGCGAATTGCTGGTTTTTTGGAGTCGCAAAAAATGAAACCAATAAAAGAATTATCAAAAGCCGATGTTATTATTTTCAACACTTGCGGGGTGCGCCAAATGGCGGAAGATCGAGTTTATGGGCAAATTCATAATATCAGAAAACAAGAATCAGGAATCAGGAATCAGGAATCAAAAAAAATTATTATTCTCACGGGATGTTTAGCTAATCGAAAAGATGTGCAAAGGAGATTGAAAGAGAAGGTTGATTTGTTTTGCGAAATAAAAGATTTTCCTTATGTCATTGCGAGCGTAGCGAAGCAATCTCGGAATATTAAGCAAAATCTTACTAAGAATGAGCTTGCCACGATCGCTACCTGCCTCGCCAGCAGGCGGGCGCTCCCTCGCAATAACAAATATTTATCTATAAAACCAAAATACACCAATAAGCATCAAGTCTATGTCCCCATCATGACCGGTTGCAACAATTTTTGTTCTTATTGCGTCGTGCCTTATGCCAGAGGCCGAGAAACTTCAAGACCAATTGAAGATATTATTGAAGAAGTTATTAATTTAGCTAAAAATGGTTATAAGGAAATAATATTATTAGGACAGAATGTGAACAGCTATCGACATACGCCCTCTCCCCAACCCTCTCCCGAATACGGGCGAGGGGGCAATTCATATCCTTCTCTCCCTTCGGGAGAGATGTCCCGATGTACTCATCGGGACAGAGAGGGCAATGCTGTAAATTTTCCAAAACTTCTCGATTCCCTCGCCGAATCTTTCCCTGAAATTACTTTTAAATTTCTCACTTCTCACCCTAAAGATTTCTCAGAAGATCTTATGAAAGTCATCGCTAAAAATAAAAACATTTCCCGCGAAATCCATCTACCCATTCAATCCGGAAGCGATAAAATATTAAAAGCCATGAATCGGCCATACACTCAAAAACATTATCTAGATCTGATCAAAAAAGCGCAGAAAATAATTCCAAGTGCAAGTTTTACCACTGATATAATTGTTGGATTCCCTGGTGAAACTGAAAAAGATTTTCAAGAATCGGTCAAAGTTTTTAAAAAAGTTAACTATAATGAAGCCTATATCAACAAATATTCTCCCCGCCCTGACACTTCTGCCTACAAATTAGGCGACCCGATTTCTTGGGATGAGAAAAAAAGAAGGGAAAAAGTTTTACGAAATTTATTATAATACAAATACGCGAATTTTATGCAAATACGCAAATATGCAAATAATAAAATCATTGTTATTCTCGGTCCAACCTCCTCCGGCAAATCAGATGTGGCGATTTCGCTTGCCAGAAAATTTAATGGAGAAATAATTAGTGCGGATTCTCGCCAAATTTATCGGGGCATGGATGTTGGCACAGGCAAAATTGAAAAAGATAATTCATATCCCTCTCTCCCTTTGGGAGACCTGCCTCGCCTGCAGGCGGGGATGTCGCGTACTCGCGACAGAGAGGGGGGAGCTTTTTACTCAGAAGGAATTCCTCATTATGGCATTAATATTGTCAGTCCAAAAACAAACTATAATGCCACCAAGTTTAAAAAATATACCAACAAAATTATTACTGATATTTTGAAGCAAGGAAAAATTCCTATTATTTGCGGTGGAACTGGTTTTTGGATAAAAGCCATTGTTGATAATGTTATTTATCCAGAAGTTGCACCCAATTGGCTGTTACGTAACAAGTTAAGTAACAAAACAACACCACAGCTATTCGCAATGCTCAAAAAATTAGATCCTGTTCGTGCCAAAAACATCGACGCCAAAAATCCCGTTCGCCTAATTCGTGCCATTGAAATTTGCAAAAGTATCGGCAAAATCCCTAGCATTTACGAACTACGAAATAAACGAAAGTACGAAACATTACAAATAGGAATCAACCTCCCCAAAGAAAAACTTTATCAAAATATTCAAAAAAGATTGAAGCAAAGATTCTCCGCAGGCATGATCAAGGAAGTGAAAAAATTACATTTCGAAAATAAAATCAGCTGGAAAAGATTGGAAAGCTTCGGATTAGGATATTCCTTGATTCCGAAATATTTTAGAGGTGAAATTTCTTCCAAAGAAAAACTCTTCGAACAAATTTATTTGGCCGAAAAAAACTACGCCAAACGCCAAATGACTTGGTTTCAAAAAGACAAGAGGATAATCTGGCTGGAAAAATATTTAGAAATTGAAAAGGAAGTAAGAAAATTTCTCAAATAATACTTCTCAAATTTGTGCATATGCATATAAAGTGAGATATTTGGAAAAAGAAAAGTGGCGAAGAGTTTATTTCAACTTATTTTTGACAATTTCTTGCACTATTTGCGGATTAGCTTTGCCTTTTGTCATCGCCATAGTTTGTCCGATTAAAAACTTAAGCGCATTTTCTTTTCCAGCCTTGAAATCAACAACTGATTTTTCATTCTTAGCCAAAATTTCATCCACTATTTTTTCCAACTCATCTAAATTATCCATTTGCGCCAAATTTTTTTCTTCGATAATTTGCGAAGGATCGCCACCAGTCGCATACATCTGGGCAAGCACTGTTTGTGCCGCGCTGGAATTTATTTTTCCCCCTGCGACAATGCAAATTAGTTCCGCATAATTTTCCGGCGTAATTTTCAAATCTTGAATTTTGTGATTTTCCAAAACCATATATTTTCTAAGTTCTGTTATCACATAATTGGCTGATAATTTTATTGCTTTATCTTCAACACATTCATATTCTTTACATTTAATTTTTTCTTTAATTTCACTTACAACTTGTTCAAAATATTCGGCCAAATCTTTATCATTAGTTAGAACATCCACATCGCCTGCGGGAAGATTATATTCTTTTTGAAATCTTTCTTCTTTTTGCGCCGGCAATTCCGGTAATTTTCTTTTTAGATCATTTATATATTTTTCATCAAAACTAAACGGCGGGATATCCGGTTCTGGAAAATAGCGATAATCATGAGCTGATTCTTTTTTTCTTTGTGAGACTGTCTCACCTTTATTCGCATCCCATCCGCGAGTTTCTTGGACAATCTTTTCGCCTTTATCCAACATTTCTGTTTGTCGTTCAATTTCAAAATTGATGGCTTTTTCCACAAATTTGAAAGAATTGATGTTTTTCACTTCCACTTTCGTTCCTAAAGGCGCGGATTTACGCGGACTTAACGCTGGTTTACGCTGAAATTCCGCGTTCATCTGCGATTTATTTCCGCGTTCATCTGTGATTTCACGAAGTGAAATATTGACTTCGCACCGCATATTACCTTTTTCCATGTCCGCATCTGATATTTCAAGATACCTACAAATCTGTTGCAATTTTTGACAAAAAATTCGCGCTTCTTCACCCGTTTCAATGTCCGGTTCGGTCACTAGCTCCATCAGTGGTACTCCAGCTCGATTAAAATCCACCAGAGTGTATTCCACTCCCTTAGGATGAATAAGCTTGCCTGTATCTTCTTCCAGATGAATGCGAGTAATTCTAATTACTTTTTTAGTCGAGGTTTCACCTCGAGTTTCTCGAGGTGAAACCTCGATTTCTAATTTTCCTTTCTCGCAAAATGGCTGGTCATATTGAGAAATTTGATAGCCTTTTGGCAAATCAGGATAAAAATAATTTTTGCGATCAAATTTGGAGATTTGTCGCAAACTGCAACCCAATGCCAAGCCAGCAAGTTGTACAAATTTAATCGCCTCAATGTTTGGCACTGGCAGTGTCCCTGGTTGTGCCGTGCAAACAGGACAGATGTCAATATTTGGGGTTTTTTCAAGTCCCAAACCATTTTTGCACTGACAAAACATCTTTGATTTAGTTTTTAGTTCGACATGAATTTCCATGCCGATTACTGGTGTATATTTTTTCATGAAGCATGAAGCATGTAGCATGAAACAACTTCTTTTTTTGTTTCATGTTTCATGTTATATGTTATATAATTTATCGATTATCTCCACTACCACTAATTTTTCCTCTCTCCAAACGACTATACAACTTTTTAATGTTTTTTTGCGCAATGTCATCTAGCGATAAATTTAACTCAGTTGCAAGTTGTGCCGTATACCACATAACATCGCCCAGCTCTTTTTCTATCATCTCGCGCGACTCATCATCCATCACGCCATTCTTATCCCGAATAACTTTTTTTATCTTTTCCGCCACTTCCCCCGCTTCTCCACTTAGTCCCAAAGTTGGATAAACAAAATTTTCTCCCGCATTCGGATAAATTGCAGTCTTCCTTGATTTTTTTTGGTATTCTTCAAAATTCACCCTGTTAAATATTTTTTATTCTATAAAATAACTTTACAAAATAAAAAAATTATTAATAATTAGTTTCCTGTTAATTTAAAGTTTATTTAAATAGGGTTCATAGTTATATTTTTATATATTTATTGAAAATATTTATAATATCTTTTTTTACTTTTTCTATTTTCTGATTGGCATCAACAATTTTCCAGCCATATTTTTCCGCCAAAAGCAAATGAAAGTTCTTACAAATTTGCATACGATCTTTTTCCATTTCGTTACGATGGTCTTTTTCAATAGCTGTTTCAAATCTTTTCCCATGCATTAAAATAGACAATTCCGGTTTCAATAATTTTTTATTTATTTTTTCCAAATATTCCAAATCTCCTCCCCAAGTCATTCCCCATGCAATTCCAGTGCCTAAATAATCTTCTGCGATAATCCATTCGCCACTATTTAATCTTTTTTTTAATTCTTTTTCATATCGCGTCCTATTATCGGCATATTTTTGTTGCAATTCATCTGTAGTTAATTTATTTTTGGATCGAAATTTTGGATCGCGAAGATACTTATAAATAAAAGGTCCCTCCGGTTCTAAATTATAAACTGGATATTTTAACCGACTAGCATTCAACCCTCGACTTTGTAAATATTTAACAAAAATTTCCACTTGGGTAGTTTTCCCAATTCCATTGATTCCATAGATGGCAATAAATTTACCTTTTGTCATATTAGTATAAAACTTTATATTTCAACACCATTGAATCTTCATTTATTTTTTCACAATCAATCAGCCTTAAGTTTACATCGAAATCTCCCTTGAAAAGTCCGAGACCATCACCAAAAATTTTTGGCTCAACTGTGATATGAATTTCGTCAATTAATTTATGTTTCAAGAACATTCCGTTGATAAAAGACCCACCGCCTAAAATAGCTAAAGAATATCCCATTTCTTCCAATTCTTTTAAAACATTTTCCGGCTCACCTTTGACCCATTTTACGTTTTCAATTTCTTTTGGATTTTCATCTAGCGTGAAAACAACATTTAATCTTTCTCTAAGAGGCGACGGAAAAGTAAAAAAGGTCTTGTCTCCCATAATCACCACTCCCGCCTCACGAGAAACCTTGGCAAAATATTTCTTGTCTTCACGAGAAGTCCAATCTGGAAAATGATCGCTGTTTTTGGCAATCTTTCCATCCAATGTCATTGCCATCATCATTATAACTTTCATAATTTTATATAGCTATAGGAGCCTTAATGCTTGGATCGGGCTCATAGCCCTCAAGCGTAAAATCTTCAAATTTAAAATCAAAAATATCTTTGACTTTCGGATTAATTTTCATTATTGGTAGTTTTTTTGGTGTTCGGCTAAGTTGCAAATCTATTTGTTCGAAATGATTGTTATAAATATGCACATCCCCAAAAGTATGCACGAATTCTCCCAACTCTTTCCCACAAGATTGGGCCATCATCATAGTAAGAAGTGCATAAGAGGCAATATTAAATGGTACTCCCAAAAAAACATCAGCGCTTCTTTGATAGAGCTGGCAAGATAATTTATTATTCACTACATAGAATTGAAAAATAGTGTGACATGGTGGTGGGGCAGTTTTCTTGCCAGCAATTAATTGCCGAAGATCAGCCACATTCCAACCACTCACAATTATCCTTCTTGAATCAGGATTGTTTCTGATCATATCTTGTACTTCGGCAATCTGATTTATTTTCGTTCCGTCTGATGCTTCCCAACGCGTCCACTGTTTGCCATAAATTGGCCCAAGCTCTCCATTTTCATCCGCCCATTCATTCCAAATCGTCACCCCATTATCATTCAAATATTTTATATTTGTTTCCCCCTTTAAAAACCAAAGTAATTCATAAATAATTGATTTTAAATGAACTTTTTTAGTCGTCATTAATGGAAAACCTTCATTCAAATCAAACCGCATCTGATGGCCAAAAAGACTTCGCGTTCCCGTGCCAGTTCGATCACTCTTATCAGTTCCTTCATTTTTTATTTTTTTTAACAAATCTAAATATTGTTGCATAATTTTTTATTTTAGATAATTAATTTATCAATTTGACGATAGAGCTCTTCCAAACTTCCATTATTATCAATCATATATTCTGCCTGATTTTTCAAATCCTTAATTTGTTTTTCCGCTTCCCGCTCATGATCTTTTTGAAAATCCTCAAATGTTTTTGTTGTATCGTCGCTGTTTTCCCCACGACTTATTATTCTTTCAAAGCGTTTTTTTATATCTGTTTCAATATAAACTAATTTAAAGCCTGGAATTTTTTTTAAATATTCAATATCCGCCAAGCGCCTTACTCCATCAATTGCAATTACATTATGCTGGTCGCTTTCCACATCCTTAGCGATAACCGAAGAAAGAATGTCATCAAAAAAATTTTCGCGAAAAATGGTTGAAATTTTTTGCAAATTTTCTCGATTTTCTTCAAGATACATTCTCTTGGCCACATCTCGAAGCATTGTTGAAAAACGATGCGAACTTCCACTGTGATTTTCGCAAATATACTTGGCGGTTGTACCTTTTCCGCTAACAATCTCGCCAGCTAAACCTAAAATTATTTTTGACATAATTATTTTTTTCTTTTACTGCTAATTGTTTTTATCCCATATTGCTCCATATCATCAATTAAATCTTTTTCTTGCCAATCTTTTACCCAATCCTTAATCTTATATATTTTTAATTTTCCATTTCTTTGCTGTGAAATTACTTCAATAATTCCAGAATTGACTATCATTTTTTTGCAAATAAAACAAGGATAGGCATCGATAATGTTTTTAGCACCGTCTTCTTCAAGTTTAACTGAATATAAATACATTTTTGCTCCCAAAAGACTTGTCCCTGAACGAGCAGAATTTATAATAGCATTCTGTTCAGCGTGAACACTGCGACAAAGCTCATATCTTTGACCAGAAGGGATTCCAAGATCTCTTCGAAGACAGCTATTTCTTTCAAAACAATCTTTGGTTTTTCTGGGAGCTCCTACATAACCAGTAGAAATTATCTGATCATCCTTAACAATCACCGCGCCGTGTTGAGCGCGAAAACAAGAAGTCCGAAGAGACGCTTCGCGTGCTATATTCATATAATATTCATCCTTAGAAATTCTTTTTCTTATTGTCATATATTTATTATCCTAGGTC
>PCRW01000003.1:2152-3677 GCA_002772115.1 Candidatus Moranbacteria bacterium CG23_combo_of_CG06-09_8_20_14_all_35_22 | reverse complement strand
GGAAATTTTTGGAGGAAATTCGGATTCTCAAACAAGAATTTCTCAAAAATTTTAATTCTTCAGTGGTTTCTATCCAGTTTCTTAATTCTACTATCTTTCCCTCTTTTGGTCAAAAAATATTTTTCGATAAATAAAAACGCCTTTTTTAGGGCGTTTTAAAAGTATTATTCGCTCGCATTCGTTTCAAATCAACCAGCATTAGCGAGTTTTTATTTTTTTTATCATTTTATCCACCTGCGCCTTAAGTTCTTCGGCTGTACCATTGTTATCCATTTTGAATTCTGCGCTTCTTCCAATTTCATGAATGGAAACTTCTGTGAGCTTGCCTTCCTCTTCAAGAAATTGCTCGAAAGTAGTTTTATCCTCTCCATCTTTTTCTTTTCTTTTTTTCGTTCGCGCGTAACGCAATTTCAAATCAGCAGTCACATAAACTAAAAAGAAATTCTTTTTGTATTTTTTGCGAAATGGCTCGACATCACCGTGCATTCTGATTCCATCGGCAATAATAATATCTGATCCATTTTTTTCCATATCCGTTATCAAAGAATCGATAATAATTGATGGACCATAACCTTCCTTGAGCACTAATGCAAGTTTTACTAAATTATCCCGAGTGACAGGAACATGTAAATCCTCCAAAGTGCGCCGAAGAATTTTGGAAGTCCCATAATGAATCGCGCCATATTTTTCAATTAGATAATCTGAAACAGTGCCTTTCCCAGAACCTTTCTCGCCGATAAGTCCGATAACAATTTTAGACATATTTTAATTTGTGTTAAATTTGTATTCTTAACCCTACCCCCATCGTTGAACAAATAGTTATTCCAGAAATTAATTTTCCTTTGAGAGTTGCCGGTTTGGATTTTTCAATGCTGGATATAAGAATTTTTATATTTTCAATTATTTTTGCATCCTCAAAAGAAACTTTTCCCACAGTCTGATGAATGTTGCCTCCATCATCATTTTTGAAGGCCACCTTGCCTTTTTTGAGAGCGGTCACAGTTTCTTTGATTTTGGTCGTCACAGTTTCCGTTTTTGGATTTGGCATCAAACCTTTTGGTCCAAGAATTTTGGCCACAGGTGCCAATTTTGGCATCATTTCGGGAGTAGCCACAAGAATATCAAATTTATCCTTACCAGAAAAAGCCTTGCCAGATTTTATCTTTTCGATAAATTCTTCACCTTCGACAATGTCTGCGCCAGCCTCTTTAGCATCCTTAGCATGAGTTGAAGTGATCACTGCAATTATTTTTGATTTTCCTGTTCCGTGCGGAAGCTCCACTGTGCTACGAATCTGTTGATCGCCTTTTTTTGTGTCAATATTAGTTTTTACATGCACCTCAATTGATTCATCAAACTTAGCAATTTTATTTTCTTTCACAATTTTTACCGCTTCTTCCAAAGAATAAACTTTATTGCGGTCAATTTTCTCTTCTACTGCTCGATATTTTTTCCCGTGTTTCATATAGTTTTGCGTGGTGCAAACGATGCGCTAATTATTTCTGCATCTCCCACAAAATTAAAT
>PCRW01000003.1:0-2140 GCA_002772115.1 Candidatus Moranbacteria bacterium CG23_combo_of_CG06-09_8_20_14_all_35_22 | reverse complement strand
TAATTTTGTAATTTTTAAATAATGTTTTAATTTCTAATGTTTAAAAATTAAGAAATTTAGATTTATTTATAAAATTAAAAATTGGAAATTAAAAATTATTACTCTATTTTTATCCCCATACTCCTCGCTGTTCCAGCAATAATTTTTTCTGCACCTTCAATTGTTACAGCATTAAGATCAGGCATTTTCTTTTCCGCTATTTCTCGCAGTTTTGCCTTTGAAATTGTTCCCACTTTATCTTTCAAAGGATTGCCTACGCCTTTTTCAATCCCAGCCGCTTTTCGCAAAAGATCCGAAGCTGGAGGAGTTTTCAAAACAAAACTAAATGTTCGATCTTCGAAGACTGTAATTTCCGCTGGAATAATATCGCCCATTTTGTCTTTGGTCGCTTCGTTAAACTTGACGCAAAATTCTTGGATATTGAGTCCGTGCTGACCCAATGCCGGTCCAACTGGAGGCGCCGGATTAGCTTTACCCGCTTGAATTTGCAGCTTGATAACTGTCTTAATTTTCTTTGCCATAATTGTAACCCTACGAAAATACAAATTTTTTACAAAAGTACAAAATTACGAAATTCTAATTTTTTGTACTTTTGTATTTTTGCCCGCCTGCCGGCGAGGCAGGTATGTTTTTGTAATTTTGTAGTAAAAATAATTTAATTTAAATCACTAAATCTTATTGATCTGTAAAAAGTCCAATTCTACCGGAGTTTCTCGTCCGAAAATAGAAACTAACACTTTGATTCGGCCTTTTTGTTCATCGACTTCATCCACTTTGCCATCAAATTCCTTAAATGGTCCGTCAATAATCTTAACCGAGTCACCTGATTTAACATCAATTTTATATTTCGGTTCTGCCACACCCATTCTTTTCTTAAGTGTTTCAATTTCCCGCGGATCAACAGGAGTAGGAGTAGTTCCTAGTCCGATAAATCCCGTAACATTTGGCGTATTTCGAACCACATACCAAGAAGCATCTGTGACTATCATATCTACCAAAACATACCCTGGGTATATTTTTTCTTCTACTACTGTTCTTTTTCCCGCTTTAATTTTAATTTTCTTTTCAATCGGTACCATCACATCAAAAATCAAATCCTGCATATCCATTGATTCAATTCTTTGACGCAAATTTCTTGATACATTATCTTCATAGCCAGAGTAAGTATGTAATACATACCAAGCTCGTCCATGATGTTGAGATTGTTTTGCCATAATTATAAACCTACGAAAATACAAATTTTTACAAAAATACAAAATTACGAAATTCTAATTTTTTGTACTTTTGTATTTTTGTATGTTTTTGTAATTTTGTAGTTAACTTAATCTATTTTAAAATAAAAATCTTCAAAATATACTCAAAAAAATAATCCAATCCGCCTAAAAATATCGCAACAGCCAAACTAATGCCTATCACGATTATCGTGTAGTTGATTGTTTTTTTGCGTGTTGGCCAATTGACTTTTGTCAATTCTATCTTGGCATCTTTCAAAAATTGAATAATTTTATTCATAATACAAATTTGCTAATAATACAAAATTCGTAGATTCGCATCGCTTTTAGCCTTTTTTAAAAGCCCCTTCGGGCTTTCTTTATTAATCTAATACTATCTTATTTTCAGATTTATGTCAAATTTTCGTGGGCGATTCAAGATTCGAACTTGAGACCTCGTCATTATCAGCTTGTCCCACACCAAATTATACACAAAAAACTTGTGGGCGTATCAAGAGTCGAACTTGAGACCTCGTCATTATCAGTGACGCGCTCTAACCAACTGAGCTATACGCCCATATTAAATTATAATTTGGTGTGGGATGAACGCTCTAACCCGCCTCGCGTCGACAAGCGGTTGTCTCCGCGAGTCGAGGCGGGCCAACTGAGCTAATCGCCCGTAATCATGTAGTATATAGCATGAAACATATAGCAAAATCAGTCGTAAACTTATTTGTTATATGTTACATGTTGCATGTTACATGAAATGTGGTGTTTGTTGGACGAAATCCGAACTTTTTTTGACGAAAATCCGGACTGCGAAATTTGAACGCTCCGCCCCGCCGCCGCTCGCTAACGCTCGCTGTTCCGCAAAAAAGTTTTCTTCGCATTTTTTAATTTGGCACGCGATTTCTTTTTCTTCTAAAAGG
>PCRW01000059.1 GCA_002772115.1 Candidatus Moranbacteria bacterium CG23_combo_of_CG06-09_8_20_14_all_35_22 | reverse complement strand
CGAGATTGCCGGATTTGATTGATTTTTCCAATTCCAACTCAAACTCTTTTTGGAGTTTTTCGAGTTTCTCATATTCGGTTTTGAGGATAAGGCATTCGGACATATTTTTTATTTCTCCAAACTAAATTCAATCAAGGCTTTTTTGACGACTTCGTCATCCACTTCAAATCCTAGCAGATATTCAACTTTTTCATCGTAGTTGACATCATCCAAATACGCCAGTTGGATGCGAAATAGTTTTTCATTAAATTCACCGCCAAAAAGTTCTTCAGCTTTTTTGGCAATTTCCTTGCAAGTGTGAAAATCTTTCATAATAAAATATAAATCAACATAATCTTTCCATTTCGCTCTTTGCCCCAAGGCGAAAGCTTTCATCGCAGAGAGCGTCAAAAGATCTGGTATTTTGATTATTCGGTCGAAATTCTTTTTGTATTCAATTTTATAAGTAAAATTAAAGAAAGTAATTTTTACATCATTGGCAAAAAAAGTATATTCACCTTTTCTATTGACTAGTGTTTTTTTTATTTTTGTAAATCTTTCAATCTTTTTTTGTAATTCTTTATTTTTAAATTCTTTATAAGAAAAAAGATCAAAATCAATTGAACGCCGATGTCCAATTTGAAGAGCAACAGCCGTACCACCCACCAAACCGAAACCTCGATTGGCAAATCCTAGCAATGGCAACAGCTCTATTTGTTCTTTGGATAATATTTCTTTATGCATATCGGTTGAAATATAAATTAAAATAGTATTTTATTTCCAGACGATAATTCTGCCGACCCATTTTCGATGGCTGGGATTTTTCGCGAAAAATTCTGGCCACCTCTTTGATGCCCATAATTTTGATGAGAGTTTGCACATCATCCCAGTCGCCATAATTCAAAGTCGCCTCCACAATTGATTCTGGTTTGAGACTGTCATAATCCTTCACCCACCAAATCAAATCTTTTCTTTTTTTGATGAAATCATGAATGGTCATATGCTTTTATTTTAGCATAAAATAGCCAAAAAATCAATTCCTTTATTATTTCAACTTCAACATCTTATATGTGCTATTCGATGCGATGGCGCCTTCAGAGCTTGCCGTGAGAATTTGGCGGAATTTGTTTGATCCAGTGGTGATGTCTCCCGCCGCAAAAACTCCAGCTACATTGGTGCTCATATCTTCTTTTACTTTGATATAATTTTGCGCATCAGTTTCCACTCCAATTTTTTGCGCCAGCTCCACTCCGGGTTCAGTGCCCACTTCGATGAACACGCCGTCCACTTCCAAATTATTTTGATCATTATACGCTTTGTCTAAAACTACTTTTTCCACTTTTTGCGTGCCTTTAATTTCCAATACTCTGGTATTTTTTATAATTTCTATTTTTGAATTTTTGGCAATTTTTTCCAGCCAGGCTGGTTCAGCCGACATTTTTTCTTCTTTGGAAATCAAATAAATTTTCTTGGCGAAATCAGCCAGTTCTAAAGCCACGACCACAGCGCTGTTTCCTCCGCCCACAACACAGATTGTTTTTTCTCGAAAAAACATGGCGTCGCATGTAGCACAATAGGAAACTCCCTTTCCGATTAATTCTTTTTCTCCAGAAATGTTCATTTGGCGAGCTTTGGCTCCCATGGCCAAAATAATTGCCCGAGTTTTGTAAACATTCTTTGCACAATTTATTTGAAAAGTTCCATCCTCTAATTTAGAAATTCCCGCTACTGATTCTCGGTTTATTTTTGCGCCAAAATTTTCCACATGCTCGACAAATTTAGAAATCAAATCAGTCCCCGAAATTTTTCTCTCCCCTGGCCAATTTTCCAAATCATAAATTTCATTCATTTGCCCACCCTGTTCCACGCCAAAAATCAAATGATCTAATTTATAACGCGAAGCATAAATCGAAGCAGAAAGTCCCGCTGGACCAGCGCCGATAATAATTAAATCGTAGATTTTCTCCATATTCATATTATTTTTAGTTAAATGGCATCGTACTATAGGAATGACTTTCGATATAAGATTTAGGATATAAAAAATTGATCGCAAGGCATTCTCCTACAGTAAGAACAACTATAAAAAATAAAATGAGAAATATTTTTTTACTTTTTTCGTATTTATTAAGAATATTTGAAAAAATATTCACTACAACAAACCAAAATATTAAATCTGTAACCAACTCTATCCAGTTCGATATCAATAAAGGGAACCCTGAATTATATCCATTATCAGCCATAAAATAGAATATAAAAGATATTTCGGAAACAAAAAAAGTCCAACAAAAAAGAAGTATTGTTAATATTATTTTTTTTAATAAACTCATAAGAAAATATTTTATGCTTTTTCCAATTCTTCCTTCAGCGCTTCCTTCGATTGCACACCCACTAGTTGCTTAACCATTTTCCCACCCTTGAAAATCATAACCGTTGGAATAGACATAATTCCAAATTTTTGTGCTGTTTGTGAATTTTCATCTACATTTAATTTTCCAATTTTGAATTTATCCCCCATTTCCTTGGCCAGTTCTTCTATTATCGGTCCCATCATTTGGCACGGTCCACACCACAGTGCCCAAAAATCAACCAGCGTTGGCTTGTCACTTTTCATCACTTCTTGATCAAAGTTTTGATCAGTAAATACAAGTTCCATAAACTTTTTAATTTTGTAATTTTTGAATTTTGTAATTTTTAAATAATTCTTAAATTTCCAAATGTTTAAAACATTAAAAAATTAGAATTTATTTATAAAATTAAAAATTTAAAAATTTAAAAATTTTTAATTATACCTATTAAGTACAAACAAATCTAGGGATAATTTCATTCTCCATACCTTCTTCCTCTCCTCGCATATTCTTCGAGCGCTTCTTCAAATTTCTCTTCATTGAAATCAGGAAAATTTTCCGTTGAATAATACAGTTGAGCGTCAGCACTATCCCACATTAAAAATCCATTAGAGTTATGTGGTTCTCCGCCCGTTCGAATCATAAAATCCACCGGCGGAAGATCCCGCGTCATAAGATTGGCTTTCAAAATTTCCGGCGTTATTTTTATTTCTTCCTGATAAGTATTATTAATTTTAGAAATAGCTTGCAACATATCATCCGTGCCAGAATAAGCCAGCATAAAATTCAACATTCTTTTTTTATAATGCTTGGTCTTTTCGATCGCTTCTCTAATCACTGCCTTTAATGATTCCGGAAATTGTTCTTCCCATCGGCCAATCACATTTACCCTAGCTTCATTTTCATGAATTTCCTTGCCTGTAACAAGCCTCTGAAAATATCTTTTATAAATATCCAATAAAGCTTTTTTTTCTGATATTGGTCGTTTCAAAAGATTATCCATCGAAGATCCCCACATTGAAAAACATTTGATGCCTTTTTTAAGCGCAACTTGAATAAGCTTTTCCAAATTTTTGGCGCCCTCTTCATGCCCCTCCCAAGGTTTTAGTCCTTTATTTTTCGCCCATCTTCTGTTGCCGTCCGGAATAATAGCGATATGGTTGGGAATATTTTCTAAATTATTTTCCATAACAATTAATTCTTCAGTTGATTTAATGTTAGTTTAAAAAACAAAGAAAAACAACCCTGCTAAAGCTTGCAAATTTTTCTAAACCTCCCGCCTAATTATATATTCGGCAATTCCTTCCAGAAAAAATTTCGCTTCTTCATTTTTAAATTTAATTTCTTTGAGTGCCGAAAGTGCTTCCGCCACAAATTTTTCCGACAAATCTTGACAGTATTTGAGGGATCCAGTTTCTCTAATCACTTGCCTAAATTCTTCCAATTCTTTTTCTGACAAATCTTTTTTTCCTAAACATTTTTGAATTATTTTTTTCTGATTGCTATCGCTTTTTTTCAACGCTCTGATGAGAAGCAGGGTTTGTTTGCCTTCAGAAACATCTGATCCGACCGGCTTACCTAATTTTTTTTCTGAACCAAAAATTCCCAAAATATCATCTCGAATTTGAAAAGCTTTCCCGAGTGGTAAAGAATACCGACTAAAAGCTGGCAACATTTTTTCGGCATTCCCACTAAGAATGCTTCCAAAATGAAGCGGTCCTTCAAAAGTGTAGCGCGAAGTTTTTCCTTCAAACATTTGAAGAATTTCTTTTTCTATCGCTCGCCCTCGATTTTCCATCACCACATCCAACATTTCACCAGGAATTGTGACATAAACGATATCTTGCATTTTATCCAGCGCTTGAATAATAATTTCTGGCGGAAATTTCGTATTGAAAACTATTTCGTTAGCCATTGAATAAGCCAAATCCCCTACCACTATCGCCATCGAATTGCCAAAATGAGCATTGTCTTTTTTCGGTGAAAATCGTTCTCCAATTTTTTTATATTTTTGATGCACTGTTTCTATGCCATGTCTCATTCCATCACGATCAATTATATCGTCATGAATCAAAAGAAAACTATGAATCAATTCGATTCCCATGGATGCTTCAATAATTTTTTCCTCTTCCTTTCCGCCACTGGCCAAATAGCCATAATATACCAAAGCCGGCCGAATTCTTTTTCCGCCCGCCAGTGTAAAATCCACAATCATCTTGACCGCCTGCTTAGCCAGCAAATCGAGTTTGCCCGCTTCCTTTATTTTTTGATCAAAATAATCTTTGAGCCGAAGATCAACTTTTTCCTTATATTTTTTTAACAGTTCATTCGCTTCCATAATTTCTCATTCTCGCACTCGCGAAAATCCAGTCTAAGAATTTTAATTAAGCTAGATTAAGGTTACCAAAAAATCCCAGTCTTAGCAAGAAAACAAACCACACCAATTTCCAATCCACACCCCACTTTTCGCCCTGAAATTTAGTAAGTACTGTTTAAATATTTTTCAATTTGAGTTAATTCTTTTTCTTTCTCCTCTTTTTCATCTTCGTTAAAAGATTTATTCAAGTATTTTTTAATAAAATCCAAACATTCTTCTTTCGTTTTGCCAATACTTTTCAAAAACTCGAATTGTAATTTAAAAGCAGATTTTTCCATTTCCGAATCAGTATATTCTCCTTTTTTATGATATTCTTCCATATATTCATCCAGTTTTTCTCCAAGACCTTTATAAAATTCAATGTGCCCGATTTCATGAATTAGCCACGACATATTTTCATCAGAAATATTTTCCTGATCAAAAATTTCTTTTTTTAATATTATAGCTTTCGGTTTATGGGATGATTTAGAATCATTTGATCCATATATGCTTTTCCATTTTTCTTCATCACCAATAATAATGACCTCGCTTTCAGCAATTCCTTTGTCGCCAAAAAATTTATTTATTTTTCCCCAACATGGCAATTCAGACATTTTTTTAACTTCAACATTTTCAAAATCTCTTAGATTTTCTTCGACATATGATTGAGTTTCGTTTTTAGTTATTTCTTCTTCTGTTTCACTATTTTCCTCCTTATACTTTTTCCATTTTGATTCCAAGTAAAATTTGTTACTCATCCTTTCTCTTTCGGATATAGATTCAAGAAATTTTTTATATAAAGTAGCTTCTTGTTTTTTTTGATTAAATTTGTTTTTTATAAATTCAATCGCCTCTTTAAGTTTTTGCTTGTCCGAGCCATCCACTTCGATTTCTATCTTATCTAATCCGCTAGATCCAATATTTAATATTAATTTTTTTACCTTATAATTTGAAGGCGGTATACCATCCGCAATCCATTCTCTTCCTCCAAATTCATTATTATAGTGACCCTGGAGAGCCTGCGTTATTTCCGGCTCCCTGATTGATAAGTTTTTTGTATCAATTTCAATTATCACTCCACAGCTTGGTAGTTTTATGTCGCTTACTATCCCATAGTCATTATTATATCTTGGTGTTTTTATGCGTAAGCTAGGGATATTATCGCCGGAGTGAGAATAGGCTGCTTTAACCATATCTTCATTTGTTGACATATAAACGCCCAGCTCGTTACCATCATTAACCTTGGTCGGGTCTTTTTCATTGATATTCATAGGGACTAAAAGTTCTTGAAATTTTTCAATTGAAAGATCTTCGGGATTAAGCGTATATGCTCTATAAAGCTTTTCTGATTTATTTTCTTCATTCGGAAGGTTTAGTCTATTCCTTATCTCTCCTATTTTTTCTTCATCAATTCTTTTCTGATCTTCTTTTTGCATCCTCAATCCATCACTTTCTATCCCAACTCGTTTATTGTTACTAGACAATTTAATTTCTTGTCGCCTTGCAATTTCTCCATAAAGTTTTTTGCCAACTTCTTGATTAATTCCAAAATTATCTCTCAGATATGTGACGAAGCCATCCCTTCTGCTTTGTGCATCATAATATTGCTGTTTTTCTTCTGCTGTCATAAGTGTCGCTGACACATTGTTTTGAAGTAATTTATTTGTTTGCTTATCATATTTATCCATAATTGAAACATCCGCACTTTGAACTAAGTCCAGTATCACTTTAGAATTTGGAATATTTTTTATTTTTCCAATAGAAAAACTATACAAAGAATTTTCGTCTTGTTTTAAGGTGTCCCGTCTCTGCCTTACATCATCAATATATTTTTCATCTACGCTTGGCAACGCATCTGGATTTTCAAGATAATGATTCAACTCTTCAATGTCATTAGAAATATTTCCTAAATTATTTATTCGGCTAGCATCGCTCTCACTGATTATCTCTGCTTGTTCTTTGGGAATTAAATTTTCAGATGGATTTTTCATATTTTATATTTTAATATTTTCCACAAAAATATTTTATCTTTTTTTGCTTAAATAAAGCGTTTTTTAGAGTTATCCACCAGCCCGCTTGAAATATTTCCAAAATGTGCTAGTATTGTAGGCACAAAGACCTGTATTCCGAACTGTCGCCGAACGGCGGCGTGGTCAGGATTCCCTGATCTAGGAACGTGGTCGGAAACACCCCCGTTGGGGTTGTTTTTTATTATCTGAAATTCCATTCATCTTCAATTTGTTTTTTTATATTTATTGGTACCGCGTATGGGATTTGAACCCATGATTTCCAGGATGAGAACCTGACGTCCTAACCGGGCTAGACGAACGCGGCATAATTAGTCTTTTTTATTTTTTAATATTTCTTTTATTCTTCTCCTGCCAGAGGCAGACTTCCAATATTTTTCAGCTTCTCTTGCAAGTCTTTCATCAGGCAAAACTTTTTCTAATATTATATAACTGAAATCACCAAAATTTTTTGTTGTTCTAACGCCTTTAGTTTTATGTTTTTTTATCCTATTTTCTATATTATCAGTAAAGCCGGTATATGTCCTCTTTTTATCTTGGCTTATTAACAAATATATAAAATAGTTATTCATATAAATCAGGCTACCCGCCTCGACTCGCGGAGACGACTGCTCGTCGACGCAAGGCGGGGACGATGGCGACATAAAAATACTACTTTTATAATCTAGCAACAATATGATGTTTTATCAAGGCAGGAACAAAAAAAATAAAGCTTTTACTATTTTTCCATTTGTTGCTATAATTATAGCAACAACAATTCGGTTATGGGAAAAAATAAATCGGACAAAAAAATCTCGGTTTTAGAAACCTCTTTTGAGGATATTTTGATATGCAAAAAAGAAAGCGCTAAAACGCTTTTAGAAATTTTTACACAAGAACCGGAAAATGTCGCTCAAGAAAATTTAGGCAAATTGGCGGGAATTCTGGAAATAACCGACGACTCTCCTGACTCTTCCTATATCGTCAACTATTTAGTTTCCGTTTTGAAAAAAGAATATTATTCCAAAACTAAACGCGGATCAGTTGAAAGTTTCGAATCCGCTCTCAACAAAGCTAACTTGGCCTTGGCCAAATTAGCCGAGCACGGCAATGTCAATTGGCTAGGAAAAATAAATGCTATCATCCTCGCCATTGAAAAAAATAATATTCACCTTTCACAAGCCGGCAATGCCCGAACTTTTCTTCTTCGCGGAAAAGCTTTCACTGACATCACTGACGGCGCCCAAAGCATCGCCAGTCCCAGTCCTTTCAAAACCTTTATCGATGTTTTGAGCGGAAGATTAGAAAAAGATGATCAGCTAATCATTACCACCGATGCGATTTTTGAAATTTTTTCTTCAGAAGAGATAAAGCGAAGCGCGTTGAAATTTTCTCCACCAGATTTTATTCGTTTTTTGAAAACTGCGCTCGGCAATGAATTGGAAAAATCCGCTGTCTTGGTAGCAAGGATAGAAGAAAAAGAATTACTGGAAAAAAAATCCGTTTCCCCAAAAAATGAAGATCTCAACGCTTTCAGCCAAGCTTCTTTTGCCAAAAAATATCCGCCGAAACAAAAACAAGAACCCATGGCCGAGGAAGAAAAAAAATCTTTAGTAAAAGAAATCAAGGAAGATTTGCAAAAGGAATCGGCTGAATTTATTGATAAAAAAACCGGCCACATTTACATCAAAGAAAGCTATTCATTTAAGGAAAAAAATATTTTTTGGGAAAATACCCTAGAAATTAGTCGGATAAAACTGGTCAAATTTTATACTTTTTTAACCAAAAGAATGGCTAATCTAAAACAAAAAATAGCTTCCTATAAGTTTTTTAACAAAATTGAAACAGCCAAAGAAGAGCCAATTTCTCCGACGGAAACTCCGCCGGCGCAAAAAAAGCCAAGAGAACCTCTTGTGGATAAAGAAAAATTAGCCCTACTTTCCAAGAAAATTATTTTTAACACTAAAAACATTCTCCTAGCACTTTTTTCCTTTTCAATTTTTGCAATCAAAAAAATATTGCTCGGGATAAAAACCTTTATCCCGAAAAAAAATAATCAATCCGAGAAAAGGATTGTTCCACTTTCAAAAAAAGACAGTCTTTTTGAAAAAATTCGCCCACGATTTTCAAAAATCAAAGAAACTTTTTTCAAGCTGGATCAATCGCAAAAAATTTATGCCACCTTGGCAATTATGCTCCTTTTGATTGTCCCCTATTTTATCGCTAAGATTCAAAACAAAAACATTAGCGAAGAACCGGTTTTTCAAGAAATTGCGCCAGAAAATCCTCTTCCCTTAGAACAGGATAAAAATGTTTCTCGAATCGAAAAATTGCAATCAGTTTTTTCCCAAGCAGATCTTGTAAAAATTATAAACTTAAACGGTAAAATATTTTTTATAGATAAAAATAAATTGACTAACGCTGAAGATAAGCAAAACTATTCTTTCCCAGCTGATTTTTCTTCACTTAAAATTGCTTTTCCGATGAATGATTTGAATCTGATTTTTCTAATGAATCAAAATAATAGAATTATTTCTTGGAGTCCACTTTCCAAAAAATTCCAAGAGAATGTCTTGGCAATTCCTGTCGGAGCAGAAATTTCTCTAGCTGAAACTTATCTTACTTATCTGTATCTCTTGGATAAAAACTATCAACAAATTTATCGCTATCCTCGAGCTACGGGCGGATTTGGAGAAAAAACCAATTGGCTAAAAGATAACATCGACCTCAAAGAAATTTCCGGCATCACTATCGGAGAAAATATTTTCCTTGCCCAAAACGGCGAAATTTTGAAATTTTTCCAAGGCAAAAAACAAAATTTTACTCTTGAAAAAACCGCCACGCCAATTTTCGCTGATAAGCTTTACACCCAAAGAAACAGTCAAAATCTTTTCGTTTTAGACAAAAAAAATTCCCGCCTAGTAAAACTGGATTTAAACGGAAACATTATTTCGCAATTTTATAACGCAGAAATTTCACAAGCCCAAGATTTCGAAATCAACGAAGAATCTAATTTAGCTTTCTTTTCCAATAATAATGAAGTGAAAAGTTTTGAGACGAAATAGATTTTTTGTAAAATTTATTTTTTAGAGTTTTGTTTTTTATATGCCTTGATAATTTTTTCAAGTAGTTGATTCGGCTTGGACTCGTATTTTTTAAAGGTTTTAATATTTTCTCGATTTAAATGAAGTTGACCCTCACCAGCATTTCCCCTGTGTTGTCCTTTGGAATAATATTTATTGTTTTTCATATCTTTCGAAGCAAAAACCCAATACTTAATTGCATCTCGCCAAACCGCCACCCAAATAAAAACATCGCAATGCTTTAGCTTGATTTGTTGAAAATTCATATCAAAAGATTTTTTAGAATTCAATAGACCTGTTGCTTTTTAAGCAACTATGTTAAAATTTAGACAGAGTTAAAAAATAAAAATACAACCAAATAATATGTTCAACATC
>PCRW01000052.1 GCA_002772115.1 Candidatus Moranbacteria bacterium CG23_combo_of_CG06-09_8_20_14_all_35_22 | reverse complement strand
TGAATTGTAATTTATTGGACGCCCTGTGTTGTCCGTACTCGGACACACAGGGTAATTCACACACGATTTATTTATAAAATTAAAAATTTAAAAATTAAAAATTCTAATGTATAATATCATTTCAAAAACCAAATACGCTTATATTTTTTCAATAACACTTACTATGTTGAGTGTCGTTAGTCTTTTTGTGTGGGGGTTGAAATTTGGGATTGATTTTACTGGCGGAACATTGATGGAAGTTAGTTTTGAAAATAATATTCCAGCCAATCAAGAAATTGAAGAAACTCTCAAGGATTTGAATTTAAAAAGTCTCACAATCCAGCCAACGCAAAATAATTCGATTTTGCTTCGTTATGCATCGGAGGACGATGCTGTGAATCAAAATGTTTTCAAAAAATTAAGTGAAAAATATCCCGCTTCCAAAGAATTACGGGTGGATTATGCTAATGCTTCCATTTCCAATGAATTAAAATCAAAATCTCTCTGGTCTATTTTTTGGGCCGTGGCGGGAATTATGGCTTATATCGCTTGGGCTTTTCGCAAGGTTTCTCGCCCAGTTACTTCTTGGAAATATGGACTGGGAGCAGTGATTGCTCTGGTACATGATATTCTTATTACAGTGGGAGCTTTTTCGATTCTGGGCCATTATTTTGAGGTAGAAGTGGGAATTCCTTTTGTAGCAGCACTTCTTACGATTTTGGGTTTTTCCGTGCATGACACGATTGTGGTGTATGATCGAACACGAGAAAATCTACTGCGAAGTTCTAACAAAGAAACTTTTCCGGACATTGTCAATCGAAGCCTCAATGAAACACTGGTTCGTTCAATCAATACATCGCTCACTGTGATAATTACTCTTCTCGCTATTTATATTTTCGGTGGAGAATCGATAAAATATTTTTCTCTGGCGCTTTTAATTGGAGTTGGTTTTGGAACATACTCCTCAATTTTCATCGCCTCGGCGTTATTGGTTACGAGTTATAAATTACAAATCAAATAAACTACAAAAGTACAAAATAAATACAAAATTACAAAAGTACAAAAAAGCTAATAAAATAAATTTTTGTATATTCGTATTTTTGTAAAATTTTGTAATTTTGTAGGGAATTACTATGTGGAATCCATTCCAAAAAGCAAAGTCAAAAATTAGTTCGACAGCGGTAAATATGATGCAAAAAGTGGCGATGAAAAAATTGCAAAATATGAGCCCGCAAGAACAACAAAAATTGATGGCCGAAGCAATGAAACCTGAAAATCGCGACAAACTTCTTTCTGCCATGGAACAAATGAAAAAATCCGGTCAAATCACCGAAGAGCAATATCAAATGGCGAAACAAAAGATGGGGATGTAAATTTGCAAGAAGCCTTGTTTTGGCTTAGAATAGAAATGTCGATATAATTGTCATTCCCGCGCCCGCCTGCCGGCGAGGCAGTAAGGCGGGAATCTAGTGTAGAAACTAAATAAAAAAATAGTATATAAGGATATTCTGTATTTTAAGATAAATTTGGGACTGGATTTCCGCATATGTAGGACAATATAGTATACTCAATAGGAAATGATTATTTATAGAAGAATTCAAAAGAAAACATGTAAATCAATAGTAAAAATAATTTTTTATAAAAATAAATAAATGAATGAAAAAGAAAAACTTAATAATTTGATCGAAGATTCTGCATTGAGTGATTTTGATAAAAAAGTATGGTCGATTTTTATAAAAACATTAACTAGCGAACAAATTATTCCAATTCTAGAATTTATTGCTGAAGATTCATTTGATAATTTGAAAATTATCAATAAAAATCTTAAGCAGAAAATTGCGTTAGCAAATAAAAAAAATTCAAAAAATACTCAGGAAATAATAGACGAAGAAATAAAGTTAATAGAGGAAAAAATGGCCAAAGAAGAAGAAGCTTAATAATTTTGAAAATATTATGTTGGAAAAAATTAATTTTGAAACTATTCCAAATAAGATTGAAAATGATAAATTTTTGGAAAAACTTAACGATTTTTCAAAAGATGAAATCGAATTATTAAATAAAATGCATGGAGGAAAATTTGAAAAAGCAAGAAAAGCTTTTCTCGCAATAACTGCTGGGGTGATGTTGCTTAGCACCACTGGCTGTGGAATTCCTTATTTAATGCAAGTAGGTGAAGTAGAACATGGTGGTATAGATCTCTCTATGGGAGAACTCATTCTGGGACCAGCTGCGCATCCTGTTGAAGTAACCGAAGCATTATTGGCAGAAATAAGAAATGACGGGTTGCACTTCTATAAAGACGAGTTATTTCTAACATTACATTATAAAAAACCAATTTTGTATGGAACGCGGACAAAGAGAATTATAGATGATTTGGAAAAAAATAATTGGCCAAAAATAGAAAACGAAGAATGTGCTTCTTGTAAATTAGATGAGATGCGAGCAGAAATGCATATCATGGAGAATGACAATGGAACTTTTGATGTCGAAATGAGTTCTTGGGGTGGTTCTTATAAAGAGGGAGATGAGAAGCGTGAAAATATAAGCGAAGAAAATTTAATAAAAAACATAAACGAAATGATTTCTGTTGCAAAAAAATAAATCATAATAAATTTTATACTGAATTTCTGCTTACGCGGGAATAAAAAAAATGCTCAAGGAAAAAATTGAAAATTTAAAAAAGCAGTTTTTGGCGGAAATTGAAAAGATTAAGCCGAGCGAGGAGGCTCTTTTTGAATTGGAAAAAAAGTACACTGGCCGGAAGAGTGAATTCATTGCAATTTTGAAAAGTCTGAAAGATTTGAGTCCGCAGGAAAAAAAACAAACTGGAGAGTTGGCCAATAATACGAAAAATCAAATTTGGGAGATAATCAAAAATAAACGGCAGGAAATTTCCGAGAATTTTTTTGACGCCGAAAAAGAAAAAATTGATGTGACAATTCCAGGAAAGAAAAAAAGTGTGGGGCATTTCAATCCAATTTCGCTAGTGCGTCGCGACATTGAAGATATATTTACTTCAATGGGCTATGAAATTGCTGATGGTCCGGAAATTGAAAATGAATGGTATAATTTTGATGCGCTAAATATTCCCAAAGATCATCCCGCGCGCGATATGCAAGATACTTTTTGGCTTCGCTCGCAGATAAACGCGGACGGAACGCGGAAAGACGCGGACAATTTTTCTATGCGTTCGCAAACTTCGGCTGTGCAGGCGAGATATATGGAAAAAAATAAACCACCTTTTCGCATCATTGTTCTTGGGAAAGTTTTTCGCAAAGAAGCCACTGATACCACTCATGATCATACTTTCTACCAATTTGAAGCTTTGATTGCCGGAGAAAATGTCAATGTAGGAAATTTGAAATTTACTGCCAAAGAATTTTTCTCCGCTTTTTTCAAACAAGATGTGAATGTGCGACTGCGTCCAAGTTATTTTCCATTCACAGAGCCAAGCTTTGAATTCGATATCTCTTGCTTGGTTTGTGGTGGTTCTGGTTGTCGAGTTTGTAAAAACGGAGGCTGGCTGGAATTGGGAGGTGCCGGAATGGTTAATCAAAATGTTTTTGTTTCCGCTGGTTATCCGAGAAACAAATATCAGGGATTTGCGTGGGGATTTGGCTTAGAGCGACTCGCAATGATGAAATATAAAATTGATGATGTAAGGCTTTTTCATTCGGGAGACTTGAGATTTGTTAAACAATTTTAGTACCTACAAATGTACAAAAATTTACAAAAATACAAAAGTACAAAAAAATTATTGCTTCTGCAATTTTGTATTTTTGTAATTTTGTAGGAATATGAAGTACAGTTATAATTGGTTGCAAGAATTAAGTGGAACAAAATTATCCCCAGAAAAAGCGAGGGAGATTTTGACCATGCATTCATTGGAAATTGAGGGGATGGAAGAAAAAAAATGGAATTTCGATGGAGTGGTGGTGGGGAAGATTTTAGAAATCAGAAAACATCCGAATGCGGATAAATTGCAATTGACAAAAATTGATATCGGGACCTCATCCCAACCTTCTCCTTATAAAGGAGAAGGAGTTTTGGATATTGTTTGTGGGGCGAAAAATATTCAAGTTGGTGACAAAGTTCCAGTAGCTTTAGTTGGAACGAAATTACCTAATGGAATAGAGATAGGGGAAGCCGAAATTCGTGGAGAAAAATCTTTTGGTATGCTTTGCGCGTTGGATGAGTTGGGACTTGGAACTGATCATAGTGGAATTTTTATTTTAGAAAAAAATGCGAAAGTTGGAGAGCCGGCTAAAAAATATTTAGGCGTGGAAGATGACACGATTTTTGAAATTAAGGTTTTGCCGGATCGAGCACACGATGCAACTAGCCATGTTGGCGTGGCGCGAGAAATTTCAGTTTTAGAAAACCGAAAATTTGAGTATGATTTTGATGGGTTGCAATTCGAGGTGAAACCTCGAGTTACTCGAGGTTTCACCTCGAATTTGCTGAAGGTTAAGATTGATGATAAGAAATTGTGTTTTCGCTATATTGGCGCAGTGATGGAAAATGTGGAAATCAAGGATTCGCCAAGTTGGATGAAACAACGATTGGAGGCTTCTGGTATTCGTCCGATCAACAATGTAGTTGACGCGACAAATTATGTGATGCTAGAGCTTGGACAGCCAATGCACGCTTTTGATTTTGATAAAATCAAAAGCGAATTTCCAATTTCCAATTTCCAATTTCCAAACCCGCCTGTCGGCGAGGCAGGTAAATCCCAATCCGCCAGCTGGCGGACAAAATCCAAAGTTCAGATAGTTGTGCGTCGTGCGAAAGATAAAGAAAAATTAGTTTTATTGGACGAATCAATTCTAGAATTAAATAATGCTGATTTGCTCATTACTAATGGCGAAACGCCTTTGGCGCTGGCTGGAATTATGGGTGGAAAAGATTCTGGCATAAATGAAAATACCAAGACAATAATTTTGGAAGCGGCTAATTTTGATGCTGTTAACATTAGACGCTCAAGAACAAGGCTGGGCATTAAAACTGAATCGTCTGATCGATTTGAAAAAGAAATTGATTCAAATTTAGCGGAAAAAGCTATTGTTAGAATTGTGGAAATATTAGAAAAAATTGCCAATGCAAAACTGGAAGGAATAATTGATATTTATCCGAATAAAATCAAACCTTGTAAAATAAAACTAGATTTGGAATATGTAAACTCTCTTTTAGGAGAAATAATTTCAAAAAAAGAAATTATAAGAATATTAAATAATTTAGGCATCACTACTACCATTCAACCATATAAGGTAGTGTGTGCTGTTCCTACATTTAGAGTTGATCTTAAGACTCAAGAGGATTTAATTGAAGAACTTGGACGCATTTGGGGATATGAAAAAATTGAACCAAGACCGCTTGTTGAACCTGTTATTCCCGCCAAGATAAATGAAATTTTGTCTTTTGAGCGAAAACTGGGAGAAATTGCAGTTGGTTTTGGATTTGATGAAATGTATAACTATTCTTTCTATTCCCAGATGGATGCTAATAATTGTGGATTGGATGGCATTAAACATTTTGAACTTTCCAGTCCAATGAATCCTGATCAAAAATATGTTAGGGTGAGTCTGGTGCCAAATATTTTGAAAAATGTTAAAACAAATATAAATAATTTTGAAAGTTTTAATATTTTTGAAATCGGAAAAGTTTATTGGCCAAACAATAATGC
Organism: Candidatus Moranbacteria bacterium CG23_combo_of_CG06-09_8_20_14_all_35_22; assembly: GCA_002772115.1. GTDB lineage: Bacteria > Patescibacteriota > Minisyncoccia > Moranbacterales > UBA2206 > UBA2206. The sequence continues at coordinate 21,093 of PCRW01000052.1, read as the reverse complement.
AGTAGAAGAAAAAAGAATGCTCGTGATGACGCAAGTTCTTGAAAAAGATAAGGGCGCGGAAACTTTCTATAGTACAAAAGGTGCAGTGGAAAGTTTGTTGGAGAAGCTAGGCGTATCCAAAGGTTCGACCTTTGGCGCGCCAAAGGTTGAACCTTTGAGCGTTTTCCATTCATCGCGAAGTGCAGAAATTTTGGTGGACGGTGAAAAAATCGGAATGATAGGGGAAATCAATCCTTTGGTTTTGGGAAAATATAAAATTGGAAAAAGAGTGGCGATTTGTGAATTGGACACGGAGAAACTTTTAAAAATTTCTCAAAAAGAAATTGTCTATAAAGCTTTACAAAAATTCCCAATCATTACCCGCGACATTTCCATGCTTGCCAAAGGCGAAACCAAGGCCATTGAAATTCAAAAACTAATCAAAAAAATTGGCGGAAATTTAATCTTGAATGTTTCAATGTTCGACATCTTTTTCAAAGACGGAGTGACCAGCTTCGCCTACCATATTGAATTCGGCGCGAGCGAGCGAACACTAGAAAACAAGGAAGTGGATGAAGTGATGGGGAAAATTGTCGCAGGATTGGAAAAAGAATTAGGGTTGGAGATTAGAAAATAATTTATTTAAATAGTTTAAAAACAAAAAAATGAACAATAAAAAAATTCCTACAATGGTTGGTACGGTTGTAATTATAATCGTTGCTATTACAGCAAGTATGTTTGTTTGGCAATATGAAAAGGATCAACCAGATATTTCGCAGATACCAACTCAGACTAGAACTATAAACCAAAGAAAACAACTGATCGTTTCTGTTTCGCAAATAAAAATAGATGATCAGCAAGAAAAAACAAGCAATCAGCAGGTGCAAATAGAAGAAATGAATGACTCTTCAAAAATAATTATTTATGAAAGGTTTTCATTTCTTAATGACGGATTATATTCCAAGCTGGTTAATAGCAAGTATAAGTGTGGGAATAGTCAGATAACTTTTAATGTCAATGATATGAGAGACATTGAAACAATAAAGTTATTAAATAAAGGTAAAAAATTTGATTTGATACCAGTTTCTCCTTATGATAAAATAATTGATTTTTCGTTTGATAGTAATTGTCAAAATATATTATTGATAATGAGCGGGGAGAATGGAAATGATTTATTTAAATATGATTTAGATAAAAATAATTATACTAAACTATCTGATTTTTCTAGGGTTATTAGTACGGACTATTCAATGGAAGATTGTGAAAAAAATCCGCCGGTGCTAGGAGCGATTTATCCAATTAATAAAAATGATAATTTCTTAGTTCTTTCTGGAAATTGTACAACAGCTGTTGATCTTCAGCAAATTGAAGCCTATATTTTTAATCCAAAAGATGGAAAAATTACACGAATAAATAATATAGATGATAATAATGGCGAATTCTTTCAGGGCCTAGTTATGCTAGATGTTCAAAATAATCAACTAAGTTTTTTTCTTATAAACACTTTAGTTAGCTCAGGTAATAGCATTAAGAGAATAGATTTTGATTTAGAAAAGAATAAATTAGTAAAAACAAAAAAAATTATTGATAATACAGGATCTCTTCTTGATGATGCTGGTTTTTTTGTAATTAATAATTGTGATCAATCAGATTTACAAAGCTATCAAGAATGCTATAAAAATAATATAAAAAAACTTTTTCCATAATTAAGTTAAATGTGATTGTTTCTTTAAGGTAAGCTAATTGATTTAAAATAAGTTCAATTTGTTTTTATGCCAGAAATTCCAAAAACATACGAAGCGAATAAATATGAGGATGGGATATATAAGCTCTGGGAGGAGAGTGGTTTTTTTAATCCGGACAATTTGAAGTTGCCAAAAAATGCCAAAAACTATTCAATTGTTATGCCACCGCCGAATGTGACGGGAGTACTCCACATGGGAAGTGCGATGATGCTGGCGGTGGAGGATTTGCTGATTCGTTATAATCGCATGCAAGGTAAAAGAACTGTGTGGATCCCTGGGACTGATCACGCTTCAATTGCTACACAAAACCGAGTGGAAAAAGATCTTAAAAAAGAAGGACTGGATCGTCATATTCTTGGCAAGAAAGAATTTTTGAAAAGAGTGGAAAAATTTGCGCTGGATAGTCAAAAAACAATTATTAAACAAGCAAAAAAAATGGGCTCGAGTTGTGATTGGTCACGCTTAGCCTACACAATGGATGAAACGAGGAGTTGTGCAGTAAAAAATGTTTTCAAGTTGATGTATGATGACGGACTAATTTATCGTGGAAAAAGGATTGTCAACTGGTGTCCAAGATGCCATTCGACTTTAGCAAATGACGAGGTGGAATATGAAACGCAAAAAACAAAAATTTATACATTTAAATATGATGCTAATTTTCCTTTTTTAATTTCCACAACAAGACCGGAAACAAAATTAGGTGATACGGCGGTAGCAGTTAATCCAAAAGATGAGAGATATAAAAAATTTATTGGGCAAAAAATAAAAGCTAATTTTGTTGGAATTCCATTGGAGTTAGAAATAATTTCCGATCGGGGAGTGGATATGAATTTTGGAACTGGCGCTTTGGGAGTGACTCCGGCTCATTCTATGGTTGATTGGAAAATGGCACAAAAAAATAAATTAAGAATAATTGAAGTTATTGATGAGAGCGCGAAAATCAAGGAAAGTTTTGGAAAATTTTCTGGCAAGAGTGTCGCTGAAGCGCGGGATGAAATTGTTGAAGAATTGAAAAAACGAGGATTGTTAGAAAAAGAGGATGAGATAGAAAATAATCTTTCTGTTTGCTATCGTTGCAGTACTCCAATAGAACCATTGCCATCGCTACAATGGTTTGTTGATGTGAATAAAAAAATCAATAAATTTAAGGGAAAATCAATAAAGGAAACTTGTTTTCAGGCAGTGAAAAAAGGAGTTTTTGGCAATAAGCCAATAAAAATAATTCCAAAAAGATTTGAAAAAAATTATTTTACTTGGATGGATAATCTGGAAGATTGGTGTGTGAGTCGACAAATATGGTTTGGACATAAATTGCCAGTTTGGTATAAAGACGAAGAAATTTATGTAGGGGTAAAATCTCCTAAAGGAAATAATTGGACTCAAGACGAAGATACTTTAGACACTTGGTTTTCTTCAGGGCTTTGGACTTTTTCCACAATGGCGAAAAAACCGGAGGATATTTCTATCGAAAAAGGAAAAATAAAAATTGATACGAAGGATTTTAAGAATTTCCATCCAACCGCAATTCTTGAAACAATGTACGACATTCTTTTTTTCTGGGTAGCTCGAATGATTATTATGACTACCTATGGAATTGGCGATATTCCTTTCCAAGATGTTTATCTTCACGGTTGCGTACGAGATAAGTTTGGCGACAAAATGTCAAAATCTAAGCCGGAAACAAACATTGACCCATTGGATGTTTGTGATAAGTATGGCACTGATGCAGTTAGGCTTTCACTTTTAATTGGCACAACTCCCGGTAATGATCTGAAAATTTATGAGGAAAAAATTCAAAATTTAAGAAATTTTGTGACCAAAATTTGGAATATATATCGTTATTGCATTTTTTCATCTCCTACTTTTATCCTAACATCCGATGTTAGGAAAGAAGATTTGAAGTCGCTTTCGGACAAATGGATTGTGAGTCAGTTGAATAATGTTATCAGTGAAGTTTCAATCGATTTGGAAAATTATAAATTTTCACTGGCGGGAGAAAAACTTCAGAAATTCACTTGGGATGAACTGGCTTCGTGGTACCTTGAAATTCATAAACTTGAAAAAAATGATAAAGTTTTGGGATATTTGTTGGATAAGGTGTTGAAGCTTTGGCATCCGTTTATGCCGTTTGTGACGGAAAAAATTTGGCAGGATGCTTATAAAACAAAATTCAAGGTTCGACCTTTAAAATTCTCAAGGTCGAACCCTGGGAAGATGTTGATGGTGGAAAAGTGGCCAGTGAGCGACAAAAAATTAATTGACAAAAAAGCGGAAAAAGAATTTCAAGACTTGCAAGAAATGATTGGAAAAATCAGAAATATTCGATCGAGCTATCATATTGATCCTAGGAAAATAATTAATGCATATAGTAATAAAATTTTAAATAAAGAAATTATTGAAAAATTAGCGCGAGTCAAATTTTCAGACCCTAAGGGTCAGAAAGATAGACCCTTAGAGTCAGGAATTGATATGGTGTCAGGAAATTCGAAAATAGTTTTAGATATTGCCGAATCAATTGATATCGAAAAAGAAAAGAAAAATTTGGAAAAAGAAATTGCGAATTTAGAAAATCTAATTTCAAAAATCGAGTGTCTCTTAAATAACAAAAATTTCCTTGCCAGCGCACCAAGGGAAATTGTGGGAAATAATAAGATTAAACTAAATGAATACAGAGAAAAAATAAAAAGTCAAAAAGAATTATTAAAAAACATAGCAAAATTATAAAGTCAATAAAACAGGAGATAAAAAAGCCTGTTTTATTTTTGAAAATTTGCCTTTACAGATTATAGCAATTATGCTAATATAATAGGGTAGAACTTTGAAAATGTGGCTTAAAAAAGGGTAAATTTTAGATTATAAAGTTTATCAATAAAATTTTTTAGGTATATATCAAGGTAAATTGGCTAATCGAGTCCCGAGAAATCGGGATTAGGAAAGTCCGGACATTCATAAAAGGGTAGCGGGTAATTCCCGTCTGGAGTAATCCAAGAGGTGCGAGCAGAGACGTTCTGATACGAAAGCATCAGAATATCCTTCGGGATAAGTTCTTGTGGAAACATAAGAAGTGAAACGGCTAAATCCTTACCTGAATGCAAGGTCGTGTCTTGTTCTACACTAGTAAGAGCAAGAAGTGCCACTTAAGGCTATTAGTAATAATAGTCTCAGATAAATGATTAGCGAACACAAAATCCGGTTTATAGATTTGCCTTGATATATATCTGAAATTTACGAACTACGAAATAAGCGAAATACGAAATTTTTTTGAATTATATTTTCCGTATTAATTTTATTTTCGTACTTTCGTATTTCGTATTAAATTCGTATTTCGTAATCATATGAAGAGATCAGAACTTTTTTTTAGTGCCATTCAAGTCCCAGTTGATTTTTTGATGATAGTCCTTGCGGCTATCTCGGCTTTTGCTATTCGAAATGTGCCAGAAATTATGATCAACCTTGGCAGGCCAAAATTATATACTTTTTCTTTTGAAAGTTATATAAAAATAATTCTTATTGCCACTCCTTTTTTTATTTTGATTTATGCTTTGGAGGGGCTTTATAATATTCGATCAACTCGAAAATTTTGGAAAGAAACTCTGAAAATTTTCACTGCTACTTCAATCGGGCTGGTCATTATTATTGTAACTATATTTTTAAAGCGAGAATGGTTTTCTTCTCGTTTTGTCATTTTAGCCACTTGGGGACTGGGGGTTTTTTATGTGGTGGTGGCGCGCTATTTTATTCAACTTTTTCAAAAATGGCTCCTTCGAAAAAAGGGTATCGGCGTATACCGGCTACTTTTGATCGGAATAAATGGCAAAATGGATACGATTGCTAAATTGATTTATCAAAATAGGAATTTAGGTTATAAAGTAGTGGATAAAATTGGCACTGCTAGTCTGCATGTGATTAAAGAAATAAAAGAGCAAAAAGGCATTGATGAAATAATTCTTTGCGAGCCGTCAATAACTGATGCTGAACAAGAAAAAATTATTGATTATTGTGCGATTTATAATATTAAATTCAAATTTATTCCCACTACGCTTCAAACTTCAAAATATGAAATCGGAGTTTTGAGTGGAGAACCACTGATTGAAATTAGAAATACTCCGCTAGACGGTTGGGGTAGGATTTTGAAACGCGCGTTTGATATCACTGCTTCAATTTTCGGAATAGTTGCAACTTCGCCAATTTTAATTTTAACTGCTCTGGCGATAAAATTGGATAGCGAAGGTCCGATAATTTATAAAAATGAAAGAATTGGCAATGATGGAAAAAAGTTTTTTGTTTATAAATTCCGTTATATGAAATGGGATTTTTGTGTAACAAAAGAAAATAAAAAATTGGAAGAAGCGGTAAAATTAGAAAAAGAATTAATTGAAAATCAAAGTGTTCGACGGGGTCCACTTTACAAGATAAAAGATGATCCAAGAAAAACCAGGGTCGGAAAGTTTATTGAAAAATATTCTATTGATGAATTGCCCCAATTTTTTAATGTATTTTTTGGTTCAATGAGCTTAGTCGGTCCGCGCCCACATCAAAAACGGGAAGTGGAAAAATATATGGAATATCATCGAAGGCTTCTTACAATTAAACCTGGCGTTACTGGCATGGCGCAAGTTTCTGGCCGATCAGATTTGGATTTTGAAGATGAATATAAATTGGATTTATTTTATATTGAAAACTGGTCGCTTTGGCTGGATATCCAAATTTGCCTAAAAACTGTGGGAGTTTTGTTTCGGAAGAGAAAAAATCTTTAATTTTACGAACTACGAAATAAATACGAAATATTAAAATACGAAAAAAGAATTTAAATGTTTCGTATTTCGTTAATTTCGTAGTTCGTAATTGCTTATGCGTATTGCTTTAGTTCACGACTATCTTGTCCAAAACGGCGGAGCGGAAAAAGTTTTAGAAGCTTTTTCCGAGCTTTTTTCCTATGCTCCGATTTATACTCTTATTTATAGTAAAAAATTGATGCATGGCAGTTTTTCGGATAAAAAAATTAGAACTTCTTTTTTACAAAAACTTCCTTTTGCGGTCGGTCGACATCGGATTTTTCCCCAATTTATGCCTTTTGCTATTGAGCAATTTGATTTTTCCGATTACGATTTGGTTCTTTCTGACTCTTCCAGTTTTGCCAAGGGCATAATTACAGGACCCAAAACTTTGCACATTTGCTATATGCATACCCCGATGCGTTTTGCTTGGGATGATTGCCAAAAATATAATCAGGATTTTTATTTTCCAAGCTTTATTAAAAAACTCGTGCCGTTTTTTATGAATTATATTCGGATGTGGGATCGAGCGAGCGCGGATCGGCCGGATAAAATAATCGCTAATTCCAATTTTATCGCGCGTCGGATAAAAAAATATTATAAAAGAGAAAGTTTAGTCATTCATCCGCCAGTGAAAGTTGGTGATTTTGAAATCAGCCGAGAAAAAGATAATCATTTTTTGATTGCGGGGCGTCTAATGGCCTATAAACGGTTTGATATTGTAATCGAAGCTTTCAATGAATTGAAATTACCGCTAAAAGTTATTGGTCGAGGGCCGGAAATGAAAAGACTGCAGAAAATAGCTGGGCCGAATATTGAATTTCTTGGACGAGTGAGTGATGAAAAATTGCGAAAATATTTTTCTCGTTGTCAGGCTTTTATTTTTCCTCAAGAAGAAGATTTTGGCATTATGGCGATTGAGGCGATGGCCTCTGGCACTCCATTGATTGCATATCGAGGAGGGGATATCCCCGAGCATATGGAAGAGGGGAAAACCGGTTTATTTTTTGAGCGTCAAATGCCAGAGGATATAATTCAAGCAGTGAGAAAATTCAAAAATTCCGATTTTGATCCTGAGTATATAAGAAACAGGGTGCTAAAATTTGACAAAGAGATATTTAAGGCTAAAATAAAAGAATATATCCAAAAAGAGTATGAAAATTTGCATTGATGCCAGATGTCTTATGGAGGGAAGAATGACAGGAGTGGAAGAATATACTCGCCAGCTTCTTTCGCATATTTTTTTGATTGATAAAAAGAACGAATATGTTCTTTTTTTAAATTCTTGGAAAGAGATTAAAACTGATTTTCGATGGTTAGAAAAATATCCCAATGTAAAAATAAAAAAATTTAATTTTCCAAATAAACTGCTAAATCTGATGTTTTGGTATTTGGGCTGGCCAAGGATTGACCGCTTAGTTGGCGAATCTGATGCGGTTTTTTCGCCCAATATTATTTTTGGTAATGTGAGTGCAAAAACAAAATCCGTTATCACAATTCATGACTTGTCATTTTTTCGCCATAGCGAATATTTTTCTCCAAAAAGAAAATGGTGGCATATTTTTATAAATTCAAAAAAAATTTGTCGCAGAGCGGATAAAATTATCGCAGTTTCGCAATCAACTAAAAATGACCTGATTGATTTGTACAAAATAAATCCGGAAAAAATAACTGTGATTCCAAGCGCTGTGCCGGATAATTTTTGTATAATTAGTCGAAATGACAAAAAATTAATTGAAGTCAAGGAAAAATTCAATCTGCCGTACAAATTTATTTTATTTTTTGGTACCATTGAACCGCGAAAAAATATTGCCGGATTGATCAAAGCTTTCAATTTATTGCAAGCGCAGGGAGCAGAATACAAGCTAGTTATTGCTGGAGAAAAAGGTTGGATGAATGAGGAAATATATGGCGAAATTGAAAAATCTCCATTTAGGGAAAAAATTCAAGTGATAAATTCCGTGCCGGATGAGGACAAGGTTTTTTTGTATAATTTGGCCTCGCTTTTTGTTTACCCGTCATTTTTTGAAGGTTTTGGTTTTCCGCCTTTGGAAGCAATGAGATGTGGCGTGCCGGTCATCGCTTCGAATAATTCATCTTTGCCGGAAGTATCTGGAGGAGGCGCGATACTTATTGATCCAGATAAGCCGGATGAAATTTTTCTGGCAATGAAAGAAATTTTGGAAAACCCGGAATTAAAAGAAAATTTAATCAAAAAAGGGCTGGAGAGATCAAGAGAATTTGATTGGAAAAAAACCGCCAAAGAAACTTTGGAAGTTTTGGAAGCTTAATGGTATAATAAATTTACGAACTCAAGTCATTGAAGAATTAAAATTATGAGGATTGGGATTGACGCTCGGTTTTTTGGGCCGATTGGCAAGGGATTGGGGCGTTATACACAAAAATTAATAGAAAATTTAGAAAAGGTTGATAATTCCAATCAGTATTTTATTTTTCTTAAAAAAGAAAATTTCGAAGATTATCAGCCGAAAAATAAAAATTTTCAGCGGGTGCTGGCGGATTATCGCTGGTATACTTTTGCCGAGCAGATAAAATTTCCACGGTTACTTGAAAAATATAAACTTGATTTGACACATTTTCCTCATTTTAATGTACCGCTTTTATATAAGAGAAAATTTATCGTAACTATTCATGATTTAATACTGGTTCATTTTCCGACGACTAAAAGTTCAACTTTGGCTCCGGCTTTTTATTGGCTCAAATTTTTTGCTTATAAAATTGTAATAAGTTCCGCGATCAATCGGGCGCAAAAAATAATTGCCGTTTCCAATTTCACAAAAAATGATATTTTGAAAACTTATCCTAAAATCAAGTCGGAAAAAATCAAGGTGACTTATGAATCGGCAGAAGATTTTTGTTTATTTACCCCACACTATAAGTATGATGAAATTTTAGCTAGGTATGGTATAATTAAACCGTATATTCTTTATGTGGGGAACGCTTATCCGCATAAAAATTTAGAAAGGCTTATTTTGTCTTTTAGGGAAATTAGAAAGGCGGAAAAAAATTTAAATTTAGTTTTGGTTGGCAAAGAGGATTATTTTTATAGAAGGCTTAAAAATTTTTCAATAAAGCAGAAAATAGCCGGCATAATTTTTACTGATTATATATCAGATCACGAAATGGATGCAGTTTTTCGAAGTTCTTCGGCATTCGTTTGGCCGACTCTTTATGAAGGATTTGGTTTGCCACCATTGGAAGCGATGTCAAAAGGTGTGCCAGTTGTTTCTTCCGATCAGGAGTGTATGAAAGAGATTTTATCCGATAGTACTTATTATTTTGATGGAAAAAATACAGCGGATATGGCTGGATCAGTCATTAAGGTTTTGAATAATGAAGATTTGCAAAAAACATTAATTCAAAAAGGTTATGAAAGAGTAACTCATTATAGCTGGAAAAAAATGGCCAAAGAAACGATTAAATTGTATTTTAAAATTTAAAATTAATATTTGAGCATATAAAAAGATAGGCTTAAATCTTATTTAACAGGGTAAATGGGGGATAATAAATTTTCAAAAAAACAAATATTCCCACAGATGTTTGATGTCCGGCCGACTGATAAAGTGGGCAATTTAGATTTGGAAAAAATAGAAAAAATTATTCGAGTGGCAGAAATTTCAAAGAAAGAAGAGGAGGAGGATAAATTTTCCGCTTATTGTCCGCCGAAAAAAATAAAAAAAATGGAGGACTTGAGAAGCCCGAGTATTTTTGAGGAAGAAGCCAGAAGATTTGCCAAAATGTTAAGAGAAGAAAAAGAAGTTTTACGCAAAAAGAAAAAAAGAATTCCTATTAATGCCCAAGATGTGGAGAATGTTCGCAATGTTTCAGTAGAATTTATCAGTTGGGGAGAAGGAGATTTTTCCAAAGAAGAAGAGGAAAATATTTTGCCGAAAAAATCAATTTCGCTTTTGCCAAAAATTCAAATTCCAATTGGTCGGATATTGGGGCGAAATTTTTTATGGTTAGGAAAATTCGCTTTTGCCGGCACTTTCTTGGTCGTCTTTTTTATCAGTGCTAACAGCGCCATTAAAATGAAAAACGGGGGAATGGTCAAAGGAGAATCAGCGATTGCGGAATTAGTTTTGGCCAAAGACGCTATAAAAAAAGGAAACTTTGACGAATCTTATATAAAATTTGAACAGGCGAATGAAAAATTGAGCCAAGTTTCCGATGACTTGGGTATCTTAGGTGGCTCGCTGGCTAATTTTACCAAATATATTCCATATCTATCGAAAATTTCTTCCGGTAGCAATATTATAAAAGCGGGAGAAAATATTTCTCAAGCTGGAAAATTAATTTCCGAAGTTTTAAAAAATATCGAAAATATCAAGCAAGGAGGTTCTGGCAGGGAAACGGTATCCTATTTGGAATTATTTCAAAATAATTCAACCAAATTGAAAGAAATTTCTGTTCTTTTGGAAGAAGCGCAAGATTTTTTAGTGGATGTGAAATTGGATGATATTCCCAAAGAAAATCGTAGTGAGTTTATGCGGGCTAAAAGTCAATTACCGATCTTAAATAGTGCTTTGGCAAAATTTCTTGATCAAGAAAGAATACTGGTAGATATTTTAGGAGGAAATGGCCCGCGAAAATATTTATTTTTATTTCAAAACAACCAAGAAATGCGAGCGACGGGAGGATTCATTGGAAGTTATGGTCTGCTGGATATTTTTAATGGTCGAGTGCGAAATTTTTTCATTGATGGAATTTTCAATCCGGACGGGCAATTGCGAGAAAAAGTTGTTCCACCACTACCTATTCAAAAAATCAGCGCTGCTTGGAGCTTACATGACAGCAATTGGTTTCCTGATTTTCCAGTGAGTGCGGAAAAGGCTTCTTTCTTTTATGAAAAAACTGGCGGACCGACAGTAGATGGAATAATTACTATGACTCCAACGGTTATGCAAAAACTTTTAGAAATTACTGGTCCGATTGAAATACCGGAATATGGCGTGACAGTGGACGAGCATAATTTTATTGAAAAAATTCAATACGAAGTGGAAATTGATTATGACAAGGAATTGAACCAGCCGAAAAAAATTCTTTCCGATTTGGTGCCGAAAGTTTTAGACAAAGTTTTTAATTCCCAAAACTTTGCTGATTTTTCCAAAACGGCCAATGTTTTTTTGGCAAGTCTCAACCAAAAACAAATTTTAATTTATTCAAAAAATTGGGAGATTGAAAAAGTTTTGTCTGAAAATGGTTGGTCGGGAGAAATTTTAGATACGCCTAATGATTATTTAAGTGTAATCAATACCAATATAAATGGTTATAAAACTGATGGAGTAATTGAGGAAAAGATAAATCACGAAGCTGATATTCAAGAAGATGGAACGATTATCGACTCCGTTACGATTATTAGAAGACATACTGGTGGAGATTCTCCCTATGAATGGTGGAATAAAGTTAATGCCAATTATCTGCGGGTTTATGTGCCGAAAGGAGCGCGTCTTATTAGTGCAGAAGGTCAAACTAGGGAATTTAATTCTTCCCCGCTGGATTATAACGCTTTGGGTTTCAGGCGAGACGCGCAAGTCCAAATGGAAGAAGATTCTATGGAAATTGACGAAAAAAGTGGAACGAGAATTTATGAGGATAGCGGAAAAACTGTTTTTGCCAATTGGGTTTATGTGAGTCCGAAAGAAACTGTTACACTTAAATATGTTTATGTTTTGCCGTTTAAAATTAATTTAAATATGCCGTCATCAACGGGTGCTTATTCTTTGCTGGCTCAAAAACAATCCGGCAGTCACGGAAGCGAGTTTATTACAAAAATAAATTATCCTGACTTATATAAAATTTCTTGGCAATATCCCGAAAGTAATTTTTTGAAAGCGGAAAATTTGTCAGATAATCAAGCAAGGGTTAAGATGGAAACAGATTTAGTTACGGATAAATTTATCGGATTATCTTTTTTGAAAAATTAATATGTTTAGTAAAATTATAAAGAATACTTTTTTAAATTCTCATGTGCCTTCCTCTGTGATGAGTGCGGCTTTTTTGATTACTATTGCTGGGCTTTTGAGCCGAATTTTGGGGCTTTTTCGCGACCGTCTATTGGCTTCAACTTTTGGTGCCGGCGATACGCTTGATATTTATTACGCAGCCTTCCGTATTCCTGATTTAATTTATAATATGTTGATTTTAGGCGCACTTAGCGCGGCCTTTATTCCAATTTTTACTGGGCTTATCAGCAATGAAAAAGAAAAAGAGGCATGGAAACTGGTCAACGGAGTTATGAATTTGGCGGTCGGGCTTATCATTATTTGCGGAATAATTTTTTGCATTTTCTCGCCGTATCTTATGAAGATAATCACTCCGGGTTTTTCTCCGGAGAAAATGGAAAAAGTGGTGCTCTTTACCCGAATAATGTTTCTTAGCCCGTTATTTTTGGGCATCAGTGGAATTTTTGGCGGAATTTTGACTTCTTACAAAAGATTTTTTATTTATTCTCTAGCCCCAATATTTTATAATTTAGGAATAATTTTTGGCATTATATTTTTTGTGCGATTTTGGGGGCCAATTGGCTTAGCTTGGGGAGTGGTGTTGGGAGCTTTTTTGCACTTACTTACTCAATATCCATCTTCTCGCCAACTTGGTTTTCGATATAGCTGGTCAATCAGAAATCATTTTTCCAATATCGAAGTGCGCAAAGTTTTTCGCTTGATGATTCCGCGCACGCTTGGTATCGCGGTAAATCAAATCAATCTTTTTGTAATTACAATTTTTGCTTCCTTCCTTGCTTCTGGATCACTGGCGATTTTCAGTTTTGCTCAAAACTTGCAATCCGTTCCTCTTGGGATCATTGGAGTTTCTTTTGCTATTGCAGTTTTCCCCACTCTTTCAGTGCTTCATTCCAAAAAAGACAAAGATGGTTTTATAACTAATTTTTCCGAAACTTTCCGCCAAATTCTTTTTTTCATAATTCCGTTAAGTGCTTTTATTTTGCTACTACGCGCCCAGATTGTGCGGGTAGTTTTGGGAAGCGGTCAATTTGATTGGGAAGATACGGTGCTTACTTTTCAATGCTTGGGAATTTTTTCTTTGAGTTTGTTTGCCCAATGTTTAGTTCCGCTTTTGGCGCGGGCGTTTTATGCGATGCATAATACGAAAACGCCATTCTATGTAGCACTTGTCACGGAAACAGTTAATATTTTGGCGGTAATATTGTTAATTGGGAAATATAAAATATTAAGTCTGGCCATGGCTTTTTCCCTGTCTAGTTTGGTGCAAATGCTTCTTTTGTTTTTTCTCTTAAGATTGAAATATGAAAATTTAGATGACAAAAAAATAATCAGTTCGGTTGGAAAAATAGTTCTGGCAACATTATTTAGTGGAGCAGTGATTCAGTTTTCTAAATATTTAGTGGTGAAATTTATCGACTTAGATACTTTCTTAGGAGTTTTTTCTCAACTTTCTGTTTCGGCTATTTTAGGCGCTTTGGTTTTTCTTACAGTTTCTCATTTGACAGGATTGGAGGAATATTTCACTTTTAAAAAATCCATCACTCGACGGATTTTCAAAAAGGAGAAAATTATTTTAGCGGAAGATATTGGAGAAGTAAGTGGAATGTAGAAATTATTTTTTCCAATAGCTAAGGCCTATTCGCAAAAGAAAACAAAAGCCAATAATTAAAATTGTAGCAAATAATATTAACGGAGTGATTAGCAAAATCGAACCGCCGGACTTCAAGCCGAAAATGGAAAAAAGAACAGTATAGGCGATTGTGAGAATGATAAGAATTGTTGCAAAAGAAATTATCAATAGTCCATAAGTTTTTGATTTAGTCATAAAATTATTTTAGTGAATTATTTTTTCTTATTATCTTTATATCATTTAACCCAAGAAATAGCAAACCTAAAATAATTATTTTCACTATATAATGACTTTGAATATCGATAAAATCTCGTGTTAGGGGGGTAATTTTTCCAAAAAGTAGGTGAGTGGTGACGCCAATCGGCAAAGTTAAATATAACCAATTTTGTTTAGGAATATCAAGTTTGAGTTTCAAAAATAATTTTGAAAGTAGGGGAGCGAGCAGATAAATTCCTAAAAAAGATACCGCGAAATCAAAAATAGCATAATCGCCCAAACGAAATTGTCGCAAGAATTCAATCGGAATCATAAATTTTTTAGAAATTATTTTTTACTTAATTGATCTCTAATTTCTCTTAAGAGTAATATTTCTTCAGCTGTTTTTTCAGGTTTTGTTTCTTCTTTCTTTTTCAACTTATTGATTTGCTTTACAGCAATAAATATTGCAAAAGCTATAATGATAAAATCAAGTAGCGTGTTTATAAATAGCCCATAATTTAAGGTTATCGCTTCCGTTGTTGCGGAAGCTTTTTTGAGAGTGATCGCAAAACTCGAAAAATCAATTCCTCCAAGCAATACTCCAATGGGTGGCATAATTATATCTGACACTAACGAGCTTACAATTTTTCCAAAGCTGGCTCCAATAATTATCCCTACCGCCATATCAATTACATTTCCTCTAACGGCAAATTCTTTAAATTCTTTGAACATATTTTTATTTAAAAAGTTGAAAGATTTTATTATTTTACGCAATTTTATTTTTCCGTTTTTTTTCGCAAAGCTATTCCGAAAGACACTAGAATCAATCCCCATAAAAAAGCTAAGATAAGACTGGTTGCATCTCGCCACCAGGATTAAAATCCGTGATATTGTTATACAAAACAGTCGCAAAGTTGTAGATAAAATAAATTACACCTATCGCAATAAATGTGTAGGCGACAGTATTATTTTCTTTGATTGGAAGTGTCTGATCTCTCAAGAGTTTTAGCGAAAAATAAAATGAAAAAATCAAAATTATTAACTGAAAAATCGATATGCTTAAAAATGGCATCATATTGACAACGCTTACACCTGAACCGACTCCGAATAATGTGCCGAAAATGGAGAAGACTACTATCCACAATATAAGTAATATTGTTGGGATAATTGCTAGTGTTCCTAATAATTTTGTTTTTTTCATAGACTTAAAATTAAAAATTAAATTGCGTAAAATAATTATATAATATTTTTCAATTTCGTATAATGTTACTCATATCTGAAGTTTTTGCCTCGCTTCAATATTATATCAATAAAGTCAAAAGAGGCAAAAATTTGGGTGAAAGAAATTTACATTCCTTATTATTAGTTTTTGATGCAAATTTCTGTAACCAGATATGAGTTGTTGTGCGATGTCAATTTTTTATCTCAATTTTTATTAAACTAAACTTTGTTTTTATAAAAGAAAATTTGATTTTTTGTTTTGGCTCAAAAAAGAGGGGTAAGGGGTGAATTTTTTGAGCGAAAACTCCTCATCTATTTTCTAAAATAATTTGTATATTTTATTGGACATTTAACTGATTCAATGGAAATTCCAGATTTTAAGGCATTCATAACTCCCACCGCTTCTAAATAATTATCTACAACAAATAACTTTCCTTGTTTGAAGGGTAATTTCCGCAAATCATTATTCATGTTATTTTTATTTTTTCGCACGGCTATTACAGGTATTCCCTGTTCCAAACAAGCAAGAGTTGGTAACCCTAAAGATTTGTCAGGGACGATCAAACATGAAATACTTTCCACATTTAGTCCTTTGTTGTATGTAGTTATTCTTGGAGCTTTATGTAATCCCTTGAGTATGCAATGTAGATATGTGACGGAAGCTGATTCCGGTGCTTTTCTTGGATCAACAATACCCAAATTCAAATTCATCACTTCTTGCGATGTCATCATTGGAGAATGAGCGCAGGGAATATTAAAGATTTCCGCGATACTGTGCGTAAGCATCGCCTCAATTCCACCCCATGGATTGACCATATTTTCATTTTTGCAAAAATACTGCTCATGATAATGGGAGGGAACTTGAATAAAAGAGGACAAGCCAATTGCATCATAATTACTAACATACTTTTTTATTAAATTTAATAGTCGCTCTAAGTGTTTTATTTCTCCAGTCGCTCTTCCTGATTTTGCATATTTTGATTTACACTCTATGGCATTGCTCATCTCTAGAACATCACAATCCAACCCCAGTGTTACTCTTGCTGAAGACACTGCATTTATCACCTCATCGTTAAAAAATTTGTTTTGATGTTTATCCATCAACATCAGTATTTTATTCATCCTAACTTTCTGCAATCCAATTTGCCCCATAAGCAAGCGTGTTATAAGACTTCCTTCCGTATATAGCGTATTTTCGGTCATTTCGTTTATATCTGATGCGTTAACAACATTAGGATGAGTTATTAATGTATCACAAGCAGAAGCTATTAATCTGGCAACTGCATTTCCATCTCCACAATGGCCTCCAATTTCAGCGCCAACCCCTGTCGGTATAATAAGAACGGCATTAAATTGATCAATGTTTTCATATTGGCGTTTATAAAAATCAAAAATACTTCCTTTGCTCTTTATTTTTTTATCCGATTTCTCCTGCACCACAAAATCAATTTCACAATGGTAGCCCTTTCCGTCTGTTTTAACCACAACAAAACGAATTGGCTTGTGCAAGGATAATTTGGGACTGATTTTTTTATTATAATAATTACGGATACTATCTAATCCGCTTAATTTTAAATCTTCATTGGGAATAAATATTTCCTTAGTATAAATTTTCATTTTCTTATAATAACTTTATAATTTACCACTCTGCCTCCAAACCAATTTTTGGTAAAATCCCTAACAATTTTTGCATCAAAATCTTTGCAAGAAAAGATATTCAAATAAACCCTTTCCATAATATCCAGCGTATGGATAGTGATATTGCTAGTTAAAATAAATTGAATTGCTGAGGTTCCTTTAAGATGCGGCTCAGTTTGTCTTTTTTCTAAAGGCAAACCATAATCATCCCACCAGCTCAACTTGCATCTTTGCATATCAATCAAATCACATAGTTCAATAAAATATGCTTTGATTATTTTCCTAGTAAATTTTTTGGAGTTGCAATTATGTAAATCTAAAATTACTTCCTTGCCATAATTTTGTGATTTTTTCACAGCTTTATACATCTTTTTGGTGATAAAATATTCATTAAATTGTCTTTTTGCGATTTCAGGAGCAAAAAAGACACCTTCCCCTCCTCTATAAATAAATTAAAATAAAATTTTCTGTCCCTTTAAAATCACAGAAGTTTAAAATTACCACCAAGATAAACAATTTATTTTGCATATCGTTAAGTGTATGCGAAGTTTTTGCCTTCTTTCCTTATTGTAATGTAAAAAGAAAAGGAAGGCAAAAATTTGGGTGAGTAATTTTTTTCTAACCTTAGAAATATAAAAGTGAAAAATTTCTGAACCGCATGTGCCGTGTTGTGCGATGTGCCTGACAATTTTTATGTTTTTAAACCCGCCATCTTTTTATATTCCTCCGAACTCATAATCTTTCTCATGTCTGTGATTTTTTCAGTAAATTCAATGCCATTCAAATGATCATACTCATGCTGAATTACGCGACTAAGTATGCCTCCCGCTTCGAGTCTGAATTTGTTGCCATTTTTATCACAAGCCTCAATTATTATTTTTTCAGGACGGCGGATTGGAGCGAAAAGCTTAGCGTAGGCAACACTGCCACAGCCTTCATAAATCACGACCTGCTTTTTAGACGACCAAATAATCTCAGGGTTGATATATACACGAAGTTTGTCAGTAGGCAGATTACGGTATTTAGTTTTACGAACCTCGGTAACAAAAATTCTAAGCTTTTCGCCTATCTGAGAAGCTGCCATGCCGATTAAATCGTGATGACGCACAGAGTCAACCAAGTTTATTATTACTCGTTGCGTTTCTTCCGCACCAATCTTGGCAACAAATTTAGACGGACAGTTTAGTATCGGATTACCTATTTGTATAATTTCCTTTATAATCATGGCAATGAATTTACTGAAAAAAATTGTCAGGCATTTCGTATATCGTTTCCGAATATGAGAAGTTTTTGCCCGCTTCCTTATTATATATCAATAGAAGAAAAGGGCAAAAATTTGGGTTGAGAAAAATTTGCTTTCCTTGTTAATATAATTGTGCAAATCTTTTGAACCTCATATTCGGTGTTCTGCGATGTATTTTTTAATAATTTTTTTATTCCTTATTATTTTGTTGAAGAATTTTATTATTATTTTATTTTTTATATATTAAATGAACCTTTTTAATTTTTTCAAATGGGTTTAAGCGTTTTTTTAGATAGTCTTGTCCTTCATTTTCAAATCCTTGCATTCCAAATAATTCTATATTTGGATATTCATCCAAAACAAATTTCATACTCTGAAAAACCAAATACTTCATTAGATTTCTCTCATATTTACATATTACCATATTATAAAAACAGACGTTATCTACTGGAGTTAAATAGGAAACACCAATTAATTTACCATGTTCAATATGCTGGAGTTTTATTTTGTTTTTAATATTGCTATTGAAGAAAAATTTATGTGCATCATAAACCTCTTGCGCATAATCATTGCCTTTATTTTCAGAATAGCTGGAGAAGTCCAATAATATATTTTTACATTCAATATCATAACTATTTTCATATTCAAAAGTAATAATCTTTCTTTTATTAACAAAAGATTTAATCTGTCTTTTTATATCATCTTTAAAATCTACCTCTTTGACTGTTTTAGCATGTACATTATATTGCGGAAATGTATTATCGTCCGCTATAGAATATTTACTCCATGATGTTGTTTTTTGTCTAAACCCATTTTTAATCCACCAATCTAATTCATTTATATCAATATTTTTTAATACAATATTTTCCACACCATGATTTTTTATTAGTTCATTACATAAATCCATAACTAATTCTTTTCTTTTGGCGCCTAATGAATTAACTATAACAATGTCTTTGTTGCGATAAGTATAATATGCAATTGATGAAAAATTACGCTTAATAAAAAGGTTGTTTCTGGTACTTTGAAGAATATATGGCCAATTATTTTCAAAAGCCCCTAGATTGATTTCTGGTGTTTTATGTAAAAAACTATAAAATTCTTTTTCATTTTTCATGCTATAAAAATAAACATCCTCTTCGTTTTAAAATTCTTCAACAAAATTTACTAATTAAGAAAAAATTATTTAAAAATATTTCGTAGAACGTATCCGAATATCTGAAGTTGCGCCCGTGTTTTATGGCTAAAACTTCAAACATTTGCCTATCTTGATTATATCACTAAACTTCGCTTTATCATAGCGCAATTTGGGTGGAACAGAAAAGAAAATCGCAAATATTTTCCTTATTATAAGCCCTTTTTTGAAATTTTAAAAAAACGGATATGGACAAAAGTTTCAAAACATGCTTAGATTATATATCTAACTGGAATAACCCAGCTGGAAAATTAACAGGAGGTAAATTATGCTAACGAACCTGTACTACACGCTCTTTCCATATGTACTGACCATCATGGTCACGATGGCGGCCATGGGTCACAATTTCGGTCCGGTACCGCCGTGGGGAATTTGGTAAATGACCGATGCCCCAAAGCCACAAGCTCCGCAGAGGAATATTTCTGCGGAGTCTTTTTTAAAAATTTCAAAAAAGGGCAATCTAAATTTTCAATATTTGTGATTTTCTTTTCTGTGTAACCAGATATTCGGTGTTAGATGATGTTTTGCCGACTCCTAAGTTATAAGCTACTATTATTTGAAAAAACTTTTTATATACACACTATCGATTTTAGTTTCTCTATTACAAGGCGAAATTTCATCTAACGTTCACGCATCATCTGAAGTTTTTATCCCGACTTAGCAGGATAAACTTTTAATTTCAGACAATACTTGGTTTAATTGTCTCCGCCTAAACCTTCATCAAAACTTAGGGATGAAAATTTGGGCGGAGGGAAAATCACATCCTTATAAAATATAATTGAGTGATTTTCCCGTAGCCAGATATGCGTTGTTATGTGATGTAGCCAGAAATTTCTATTCCTTATTATAATTTTTTTGGCAATTTATTTTTGTTCTTTTTCAAAGATATTTTTTTGCAATTCTTCAAATTTAGCTTTTAATTCTGGTTTTTGTTCGTATGCTTTTTTAATAATCTCTTCTTGCTCATTCACTGCATTTTTTTCATCATCACTTCGACCTATTTCGCCATGCTCAAATGCAGAAGTGTCTGCACCTTCAATATTCATCAGCGGATAGGGGATTCTTTTGCCATTATCAAACTCAACTAGCCAATAATAGCTTGCACCAGACGGCTCATCATTATATTCTGTTTCCTCTCCTTCTCTTACTATTTTTTCTACAATTTTTACCGGCATAGAATTTTTAAAAGTTTCCATTAACTCTTTATTTTTATTTACCGGCATTTCCATTTTTGGTTCTCCCATAATTTTGTTGTTAGTTTATTAAAAATTATCTATAAATTTAGTTATGTCGACCGTGAAATAAATTGCCAAAAAAATCTTAAAAATAGATAAAGAAATTTCTGGCTATTTCGCCTAACTCGTTTATATGCGAACTTGGTGGTTGATAATTTACTTTGAATTACGAAACTCTTTAATCCGAGCTTCAATAGTGGTATAATGATTATGACAATTAAAAATACACCACTATGGAAAACAAGAT
>PCRW01000004.1:5497-15508 GCA_002772115.1 Candidatus Moranbacteria bacterium CG23_combo_of_CG06-09_8_20_14_all_35_22 | reverse complement strand
GTAAAATGGAGACTGAATGTTAATTGTTCAGTGATTATAAAAAATTGTAGGCGGTAGAGACGCCCCGTCGGGGCGTCTCTACGATGAAATATATAAAAATAAAAATGTCTGAAAAATTTAAAAACAAATACACAATTAAATCCGCTAGATTATCAAATTACGATTATTCCCAAAATGGAATGTATTTTGTGACGATTTGCACGAAAGACAAAGAATATTTTTTTGGGGAAATTAAGAATGGGGGAATGGTGTTGAATGATGTGGGGAAAATGGCGGATAAATATTGGCGCGAAATTCCAGTGCATTTTCCGTTTGTAAAATTGGATGAATTTGTTGTGATGCCAAATCATGTGCATGGAATTGTTGAAATATCGCGTGATGAAATTAATAATGATTGTGGTGGTGTGGACGGTGTAGAGATGTAGCATTGCTGCGTCTCTACGGTGCCACCATTAAATACAAAAACATCAAACACATTCTATAAATTAAAACCAGGATCTTTGCCGGTGATTATTCGTTCATTCAAATCCATCGTCGCAAAAAATTCCAAAAAACAATTTTCAAATATTGGATTCGCTTGGCAGTCCCGTTATTACGACCAAATAATCCGCAACGAAATTTCCTTAAACAAAATTCGGGAATATATTCAAATTAATCCGCAGATGTGGGAAAAAGATAAAAATAATCCAGAAAATATATTTACGAATTGACAGCTAATTTAAAATAAGCTAGCATTTAATTGTAAAAATAATTTAATTTTATGTTGGATAAAAAACTCAAAGAAGCGTTGGAACTTTTGGGTGGGCGCGCGGTGATAAAAGACCAAGAGCAATATTATGTGGTGTTAAGCCTAGCGGAATTTAAGAAAATAAAGAAAGAAGGTATTGAGGGCTTGACAAAGCAGGAATTGGTTGATAAGATCAACAATGATATCGCCAGTTGGAAAGTACTGCAGGAAGAAAGAAAAATTGAAGATATTGATTTGGCGGAAATAAGTGAAGAAAAAAGCGAGGAAATAAGATACGAAAAAACTTAGGACTTGCCAAAAAAAAGAAAATACTATACAATACCCAAGTAATAAATTTAAATAATAAAATTCGCGATCAGTTGCGAATCCGGTATTTTATTCCGGAATTATCCGCTTTGGCGGAAAGCGCAAATGTCGCGGTAAAATTAAAACTATGGCAGCAGAAAAATTTGAGCGAACTAAACCACATGTGAATGTTGGAACAATCGGACATGTCGATCATGGAAAAACCACTTTAACGGCGGCTATTCTTAATGTGCTAAGCTTTTTAGGACGAGCTAAAGCTAAGGGAGTAGATGAGATTGACAAAGCTCCAGAAGAAAAAGAGCGAGGAATCACTATTGCTACAGCTCACTGTGAATATGAATCAGAAAAAAGACATTATGCTCATGTTGACTGCCCAGGACATGCTGACTATATCAAAAATATGATTACAGGCGCAGCTCAAATGGACGGCGCAATTTTGGTAGTGGCAGCGACTGACGGTCCTATGCCACAAACTCGAGAACACATTTTGCTGGCTAAACAAGTGGGTGTGCCGGAAATTGTAGTTTTCCTTAATAAAGTTGATATGGTGGATGATCCAGAATTGATTGATTTGGTGGAAGCAGAAGTGCGAGAACTTTTAACTAAATATGAATTCGATGGAGAAAATGCTAAAATTATTCGTGGTTCAGCCTTGAAAGCACTGGAAGCAAAATCAGCTGAAGAAGAAGGAGCTAAACCAATTCTCGAACTTATAACAGCCTTGGATGAAAAAATTCCACAACCCGTGAGAGATATTGAAAAACCTTTACTTATGCCGATTGAAGATATTTTCTCAATTGAAGGCCGTGGCACAGTGGTAACAGGAAGAATCGAAAGAGGTATCGTCAATATTAACGATGAGGTGGAAATTGTTGGAATTCGTCCAACTCAAAAAACTACTGTTACAGGAATTGAAATGTTTAACAAATCATTAGATAGAGGACAAGCGGGAGATAATGCTGGAGTACTTCTTCGTGGAACAAAAAAAGAAGATGTAGAAAGAGGTCAGGTTTTGGCTAAACCAGGTTCAATTACTCCATATACTGAATTTAACGGGGAAGTTTATATTTTAACCAAAGAAGAAGGCGGAAGACACACTCCATTTTTCAAAGGATACAAACCACAGTTTTATGTAAGAACAACTGATGTTACGGGTGAAGTGATTTTACCAGAAGGAACAGAAATGGTTATGCCGGGAGACACGGTTAATTTTGAAGTTAAATTAGGCGCACCCGTAGCAATGGAAGAAGGGATGCGATTTGCTATTCGAGAAGGTGGAAAAACTGTTGGTGCTGGAGTGGTGACAAAAATTACTAAATAAAGTTTAATAATACAGAATAACATGGAAAGAAAACAGAATAATGCAGAATTTTTCTGTGTCATTCAGTGGGTTTCTGTGTAGCTCATTAATTAAAATGTTGAAGGTAGAAGAAGAAGTAAAACCAAGAATTAGGATTAAGATCAAGGCGTATGATCATAAGATTATTGATCAATCAGCTAAGCTTATTGTGGAAACCGCCCAAAGATCAGGCGCCAGTATTTCTGGACCGGTTCCTTTGCCGACTGAAATAAGGAAATATACTGTTAACAAATCGACCTTTGTGCATAAAGATGCACGCGATCAATATGAAATGCGAACGCACAAAAGATTGATTGACATAATGAATCCGACTCCCAAGACGATTGATAGTCTCACTAATCTTGATTTGCCAGCGGGAGTGGATGTGGAAATTAAAATGTAGTTTTTACGAAATACGAAAATAATACGAAATACGAAATACGAAAATTAAAATTAAATACGAAAATATATCTAAAACTATTTCGTATTTCGCTAATTTCGTAGTTCGTAAATATCTAGTTAAAGTCCAGCCAAGTCAGATATTAAGTTTTGGTCGGATACTCAACTAGCCAAGAAAGAAATTTCTATAAACTCAAAAAGAGTTTTGGCTGGCGTTGAGTCCAGTTTTTTGTTACTCTCTACGAATTACGAATCGGTACGAATGTACGAATAAATTAAAATTATTAGATTATGAAATTTATACTCGGAAAAAAAATAGGAATGACTACGATTTATGATGAAGACGGCGCACAGAATGTGACGCTAGTTGAATGTACTTCAAAAGTGAGTCTGATTAAAAACAAAGAAAAGGATGGTTATTCTGCGGTTCAGTTAGAAATTCAAAAAACTAAGAATAAAAAATTTAAAAAAGAATTCCGAGTGGAAGAAAATAAATTGGAAAAAGAGGCTCAACTAGATGTTTCTGTTTTTGAAATCGGGGATAAGGTAAAAGTAAGCGGGATTGCTAAGGCTAAAGGTTTCCAAGGGGTAGTCAAAAGACATGGTTTCAAAGGATCCCCTAAAACTCATGGACACAAACATGATCTTCGCGCTCCTGGTTCAATCGGTTCTGGTTTTCCGGAACATGTTACCAAGGGCAAAAGAATGGCGGGACGAATGGGAGGAAAAAGATCAACTAGTAAGAATATTAAGATTGTTTTTGTAGATAAAGAAAAAAATATTTTAGGACTCAAAGGTTCTGTCCCAGGAGTAGCTGGGCGAGTCGTGGAGATAGCTAGTATTAAATAATAGTAAAAAAAGTAGCATTGATTATGAAAATTCCTGTTTACAATATAGAAGGTAAAGAAGTTGAAAAAATGGAAGTTTCCGAAAGTGTTTTTGGTGTGAAAAAGAATGATGATCTTATTCATCAAGTGATGGTAGCGATTGAAGCGAATGGAAGACAAGTTTTAGCTCATACGAAAAATAGAGGAGAAAGAGCCGGTTCTG
The DNA here is from genome assembly GCA_002772115.1 of Candidatus Moranbacteria bacterium CG23_combo_of_CG06-09_8_20_14_all_35_22. Lineage (GTDB taxonomy): Bacteria > Patescibacteriota > Minisyncoccia > Moranbacterales > UBA2206 > UBA2206. The sequence goes on along the minus strand of PCRW01000004.1, from coordinate 11,666 downwards.
GTATAAAACCATGGAAGCAAAAAGGTACTGGACGAGCGCGAGTTGGATCAGTTCGAAATCCGGCTTGGCGAAAGGGAGGCGTTGCTTTTGGTCCGAGAAAGGATCGAAATTTTTCCAAAAAGATAAATAAAAAAATGAATTCCAAGGCGATCCTAATGGTTTTGAGTGCTAAATTGAAAGATGAAGAGCTGATAATTCTGGACAAACTTAATTTAGCTGTCAAAAAAACCAAAGCTATGGCAGAAGTTTTAAAAAATTTAAAAATAAACAAGAAAACATTAGTAGCTTTTTGTGAAGCAGAAAAAGATTTGAGAATTACCAGTCGAAACATCAAAAAAGTGGAAAATATTATGGTTGGACAGTTGAATGTGGCGGATATGCTTAAAAATAAATTTTTATTATTGACAAAAGAGTCTATAGCTTATTTGGAAGGAAAATATAATAAACAGTAGCGATAGGAATAATTACAAATATGAATATGAATAAAGAAAATATATTGATTGAACCTTGGATAACCGAAGCAGCGACTGCTTCGGCGGAGTTAAATAAATATATTTTTAAAGTGAATAAAAAAGCGGATAAAAAGCAAATCAAAAAAGCGATTGAAGAATTATACAAAGTAACCGTGCTGGGAGTCAGAACAATCAATATTCCTGGAAAAAAAAGAACCAGAGGTCGGATAGTGGGAGTTAAATCAGGATTTAAAAAAGCGATAATTAAGATAAAAGAAGGGGAGAGTATTGATGTGTTTAGCAGTAAATAGTAAAATATTATGGCTATAAAAATATACAAAAGAAATACGGCGGCGAGAAGGAATATGTCGATAGTAAAGTCGGCGATGATTTCTACTCAAAAACCACAAAAATCACTTTTGGCGAAAAGAATTAGACGCGCCGGCCGATCACTCGGAAAGATTTCAGTGCGCCACCAAGGTGGAGGGGCCAAACAGAGATATCGAATGATTGATTTCAAGCAGGATAAAATTGGTATTTGGGGACGAGTGGCTTCAATTGAAAGAGATCCAGTGCGAAGCGCTTTTATTGCCCTGATAAATTATTCAGATGGGGAAAAAAGATATATACTAGCTGTTCAAGATTTGAAAGTTGATCAACAAGTAATTTCCAAAGAAGATGCACCAATAAAAATTGGTAATCGAGCAAAAGTAAAAAATATTCCTATTGGAACAATTATCTGTAATGTAGAACTTTTTCCTGGTAAGGGTGGGCAAGCGATAAGAAGCGCTGGATCAGGCGCTACGCTTACAGCCGTAGATGAAAAAAATGCGCAAATAAAAATGCCTTCCGGAGAAATTCACTTGATAAGCAATGAAGGCTATGCTACTATCGGACAAGTGAGTAATTTTGAACATAACTCGATTACAGTAGGAAAAGCTGGCAGAAAAAGACACATGGGAGTTCGTCCAGGAGTGCGTGGATCAGCGATGAATCCAGTTGATCATCCACACGGTGGAGGCGAGGGCCGACAAGGAATTGGACTTAAACATCCAAAAACTCCTTGGGGCAAGCCAGCACTTGGAAAGAAAACCAGAAAAAGAAAAAAATATAGCAATAAGTTTATAATTAAAAGACGAAGTAAGAGATAAATATGACAAGAAGTCTCAAAAAAGGTCTTTATATCGATGAAAGACTGATAAAGAAAATTAAAGATAAAAAACTGGGGGATCGAACTCCAATTAAAACTTGGTCTCGCGCCTGCGTAATTTCTCCGGAAATGATCGGTTTTAATTTCAATGTGCATAACGGAAAAGATTTTATTCAAGTTCTTATATCGGAAGAAATGGTTGGTTATCGATTGGGAGAATTTTCGCCGACAAAGAAATTTACCCGCCATGGAGGAAAGATGCAAAAAGAAATGGAAACAGTAGCCAAACAGAAAGAGCTGGATACAGCTAAAGCAGTCAAAGGTTCTACAGAAATTAAGAAGTAAAACTAGTTAATTAATAAAATTCGTAATTAGTAGAAAAAAGATCATGAAAGTTAACGCTAAACTAAAAAATTTAAGAGTTGCTCCAAGAAAATCAAAAATCGTAGCTGATTTGATCAAGGGCTTGGATGTTTTGGATGCGCTGGATCAGCTCGAAATTCATATTAAAAGGACTAGCCCACATGTAAAAAAACTGCTTTTGAGCGCGATTGCTAATGCGGAAAATAATTTTGGTTTGGACAAAAATAATTTGTATGTCTGCGAAGCGAAAATCGGCGCTGGTCCGACGCTCAAAAGATGGATGCCAAAAGCATTCGGAAGAGCGGGAGAAATTCTAAAAAGAACTTCGAACATAGAAATTATTTTGGAAGAAAGAGTGGAAGGAAAAAATAGAAAATCAAAAGAGGAAATGGAAGCGGAATTTAAGAAAAGAGAAAAAGAAAGAAAAAAAGAGCAGAAAGACGCCCAAGAAAAACAGAGTGATACGGAAAAAAAGACTGGAGAAATAAAAAAAGATGAAGAAAAAAAGAAAAAAGAAGTTCCAAAAAAAGGTTGGGCGAAAAAAATATTCCAAAGAAAATCAATGTAGTTTTACGAACTACTAAATCAATACGAAATACGAAAATACGAAAAAGGAGTTTCAATGTTTCGTATTTCGAAAATTTCGTAGTTAGTAAATAAAAAACTAATTAAAAAGTGTAAGGCTAAATTAGTATGGGACATAAAATCAATCCAATTGGATTTCGAATGGGAATTACTCAAGACTGGAAATCCAAATGGTTTAGCAAAAAAGAATATAAAGGAAATCTCAAGCAAGATATTGAGATTAGAAGCGGTGTTTCCAAAAAATGGAAAGCGGCTTTTATCTCCGAAGTGGAAATTGAAAGATCGGCTAAGATGATTAGAGTTATCATCAAAACTGCTCGACCAGGAGTGCTTATCGGAAGAGGTGGAAGCGGAATTGAAGATATTAAAAATTATATTCAGAAAGAATTTTTCAAAAATAATAAGAAAATGAATTTGAAAGTGGATATTTTGGAAGTTAAGAATATGGAAGAGAGTGCTGTGATTATGGCGCAAAATATTGCCGATCAGTTGGAAAAAAGATTGCCTTTTCGAAAATCAATGAAATCGGCATTGGAACAGATTATGAAAAATAAAAGTATTAAGGGAGTAAAAATTGAAATGTCTGGACGATTGGGTGGAGCGGAAATGAGTCGTAGGGAATGGGCAGCTAAAGGAACACTGCCACTGCACACAATGCGAGCGGATATAGATTTTGCCAGAGCGACTGCCTATACAACTTATGGAACACTAGGCGTGAAAGTCTGGTTGTATAAAGGGGAAGTTTTTGAGTAGTCTTTACGAATTACTAATTTAGTACGAATATACTAATGTACTAATAGTAATCTGCAAAGAATAAAAAATTTAAATATAATTAGTATATTAGTAATTGATTAGTAATTAGTAAAGAAAATTACATGTTGATGCCAAAGAAAGTAAAACATAGAAAGATCCAGCGCGGAGGGAAAATCTGCGGAACGGCTCATCGTGGTAATGAGATTAGTTTTGGTAGTTTTGGTTTGAAATCATTAGGCGCTAGTTTAGTTTCTGCTCGTCAAATAGAATCAGCACGGCGCGCTATGACTAGACATATCCAACGCGGAGGAAAAATTTGGATTAGAATTTTCCCAGATAAACCGATGACTAAAAAGGGTGATGAAACTCCAATGGGAAAAGGAAAGGGAGCAGTGGATCATTTTGTAGCAGTGGTAAAACCAGGAACGATTTTATTTGAAATGGATGGAATAAAGAGAGAGGTTGCCAAAGAAGCGCTAAGCTTGGCAGCTTATAAATTAAATGTAAAGACTAAATTTGTGGAAAAAGAATAATATGAAAATTAAGGAACTTAGAGAAAAAAATATTGAAGAACTCCAAAAAATGATTTTGGAAAAACAGGAAAAAATCCGAAAATTCAGATTTGATATTGCAACAAAACAAGTGAAAAATACTCGAGAAATTAGAAGTGAAAAAAAGGATAGCGCACGCATATTGACCTTAATTAATGAAAAAAATAAAGAAAATGGAAAATAATTCAAATAACAATAAAATATTAGCGAAAAAGAAAGGACGAGTTGTGAGTGATAAAGGCAACAAAACTGCTATTGTCGCTGTGGAAATGTTCAAAACTCATAAAAAATATCAGAAAAAATATAAATCAACCAAGCGTTATAAAATTCATGACGAAGAAAATAAATGCAAAGTTGGAGATATGGTAGAAATAATTGCTTGCCGACCGATGAGTAAGGATAAGAAATATAAATTAATTTAGTAGCGATACGAACAATGCGAATTACATGCGAATGATACGAACAAATTCGCAACATTCGCATAAATTCGTAGATTAGCATCGATTATGATACAAGCAGAAACAAAATTGAAAGTCGCAGATAATTCTGGAGCAAAGATAATTGAATGCTTCAAGGTTTTGGGCGGGACCAGAAGACGCTTCGCTAGAATCGGAGATATTGTTGTTGCTTCAGTAAAATCAGCGGAACCGCGAGGAATGGTAAAAAAGGGAGAAAAAGTAAGAGCGGTAATTGTAAGACAAAGAAAAGAATTGCGTCGAAGGGATGGATCCTATATTAGATTTGATGAAAATGCAGCTGTGATTTTAGACGGTAAAGAACCTAAGGGGACAAGAATTTTTGGGCCAATTGCCAGAGAAATAAGAGATAAAGGTTATAGCAAGATAATTTCGCTTGCGCCAGAAGTTTTGTAGTTTTACGAAATACGAAATTAACGAAATACGAAAGTACGAAAAATAAAATTAAATACGAAAATATATCCAAAACTATTTCGTATTTCGCTTATTTCGTAGTTCGTAGATGAAATTTATGAAGATAAAGAAAAATGACATAGTTAAAATGAAAGCCGGGAAAGATTCTGGAAAAACAGGGAAAGTTTTACAGTCTTTTCCTAGTGAAGGAAAAATAATGGTAGAAGGTTTAAATATCGTAAAAAAACATTCTAAGCCAAGAAAACAAGGAGAAAAAGGGCAAAGAGTTGAGGTATCCAGAAAAATTCCGGTTTCTAACGCAATGTTAGTTTGCCCAAAATGCGCCAAAATTTCTAGAATTGGCTATAAGATAGTAGACGGTAAAAAACAGAGAATATGTAAAAAATGTCAGGGAGAAATATAATAATTCGTAAGGGAAAACTATGGCTAGTATCAGAGAAAAATATAATAAAGAAGTGATAAAGGAAATGAAAAAGAAATTTAATCTTTCCAATGATTTTGAGGTGCCAAAAATAAAAAAAGTTGTGGTTAATGTTGGTATTGGAAAATTTTTGAAAGATTCAGCACAGGTGGAAGAAATTTCTAAGGCTATTTCGACCATTACGGGGCAAAAACCACTACTGACTAAATCAAAAAAATCAATTGCTGGATTCAAGATAAGAGAAGGCTTGGAAGTTGGAATGAAAGTGACGCTTCGGGGAAAAAGAATGTGGGATTTTATCGAAAAATTAGTCAAGGCCACTATTCCTCGGGTGAAAGATTTTCATGGACTCAAAAATTCTGCTTTTGATTCCAGAGGAAATTTGAATATTGGGATAAAAGAGCATATTATTTTTCCGGAAATATTGCCAGAAGAAGTAAAAAATATTTTTAGTTTGGAAGTGACAGTTGTGACTGATGCAAAAGATAAAAACAAAGGTTTGGAATTATTTAAGTTATTAGGATTTCCAATGGAGATTAAACAATAAGATTAAATTATGGCAAAGCAATCAACGGAGGCGCGAGCCCGAAAAAAACCGAAATTTTCTTCCAGAATCGTGAGACGCTGTTGGAAGTGTGGAAGAAAACATGGTTATATGAGGCAATTTGATATTTGCCGAATATGTTTTAGGGAATTGGCCAGCACTGGTCAAATTCCTGGAGTTAAAAAAGCCAGCTGGTAATTAGTAGAGAAAGAAATAAATTTAAAATTATTAAACTATGGATACTGTTTCACAAATGCTAACTAAAATAAGAAACGCTCAAATGGCTGGGCAAAAAGAAGTGGCGATAAGACCGTCTAAGCTTAAATTTGCTTTGGCAGAAATTCTCAAAAAAGAAGGTTTTGTGGAAAATGTGGCTAAAGAAAAAGAAGGGATGATAAAAATAGTTTTGAAATACCATCAATTTTCTCCAACAAAAAAAATTCCAGCAATCAAAGGAATA
>PCRW01000004.1:4451-5478 GCA_002772115.1 Candidatus Moranbacteria bacterium CG23_combo_of_CG06-09_8_20_14_all_35_22 | reverse complement strand
ATACGAAATACGAAAGTACGAAAAATAAAATTAAATACGAAAATATATCTAAAAATGTTTCGTATTTCGTTCATTTCGTAGTTCGTAAATGAAATTTATGTCAAAAATAGGAAAAAAGACCATAATAATTCCGCAAGGGATTGAAGTAAAACTTGAAAAGGAAAAACTTTTTGTAAAAGGTCCTAAGGGTACTTTAGAATTGGAAGTGAATCAGCAAGCTAAAATTGATATTTCAGAAAATGAAATAAATGTTTCAAAAATAAGAAATACCAAAGAAGCCAATGCCATTTGGGGACTCACCCGAGCGCTTATCAGCAATATGATTGTTGGTGCAAAGGACGGTTATGAAAAGAAATTAGAATTGCAAGGAGTAGGTTTTCGAATGTCTCTTCAAGGCAAAAAAATAGTTATGGCACTGGGATTTTCTCATCCAGTCGAAGTGGAAATTCCTGAAGGTCTTACTGTTAAGCTTGAGGAAAATAATGTTATTTCAATTTCTGGAGCGGATAAACAGAAAGTTGGACAATTTTCTGCTAATATCAGAGCACTAAAAAAAGTTGAACCATATAAAGGAAAAGGATTTAGATATCAAGGAGAGAAAGTGAGAAGAAAAGTTGGCAAAAAAGCCGGCGCTGTAAAGTAAGTTTTACGAAATACGAAATTAACGAAATACGAAAATACGAAAATTGAATTAAAATACGAAAAAGCATAAAATAATATTTCGTATTTCGCTCATTTCGTAGTTCGTAAATGAAAAACAATGAAAACAAGTAGAAACAATTTAAGACTCCATAGAAAAAAACGCATTCGGGCTAAGGTTAAAGGTGATTCTAAAACACCTCGCTTGGCTATTTTTCGAAGTCTCAAAGGCATATCTGTTCAAGTTATTGATGATACAAAAGGAGCAACCCTTGTTTTTGGAAGTCTTAAAGAAATTAAAAATGCCGGAAATAATTTAGAGGGAGCTAAAAAATTAGGAATTTTGATAGCTAAAAAATGTACAGAAAAAAAAATAAGCACAGTTGTT
>PCRW01000004.1:0-4423 GCA_002772115.1 Candidatus Moranbacteria bacterium CG23_combo_of_CG06-09_8_20_14_all_35_22 | reverse complement strand
AATACGAAAGTACGAAAAATAAAATTAAATACGAAAATATATCTAAAAATGTTTCGTATTTCGTTCATTTCGTAGTTCGTAAATGAAAAATTATGGGAAAAGAAAATAAAAGATCAAGAGGCAGACGGGAAAAACCTGAATATGATCAGAAGCTTTTGGATTTAGCCAGAGTAACCCGCGTGGTTAAGGGCGGAAGAAGGTTTCGTTTTCGTGCCACTTTGGTTATCGGTAATCGAAAAGGCCGTGTTGGTGTAGGAGTGGGAAAAGGGGCTGATGTGACAGATGCAATCAAAAAAGCTTTTAATGATGGAAAGAAAAATATGATTAGTGTTGATGTGAGCAAAAATACAATTTCTCATAATGTTTTTATGAAATTAGGCAGTGCTAAAATTATTCTAAAACCAGCACCCAAAGGACGAGGGATTGTGGCGGGTGGAGCAGTACGGGCAGTAGTTGATTTAGCCGGAATCAAAGACATTGTTTCCAAATCATTAGGGACAGCCAATAAATTGAATGTAGCGAGAGCTATTATCGAAGCCTTGAAAATTTTTAAGGATTCTAAGAAGAGGGAAGAAAGGATAAAATAGCTTTACGAAATACGAAATTAACGAAATACGAAAGTGCGAAAATAAAAATAATACGCAAAATATATTGAACAATTTTTTCGTATTTAGATTATTTCGTAGTTCGTAAATGAAATTTATGCAAATTAATACTCTAAAACTTAATAGCAAAAAGAAGAAAAGAAAGACTATCGGACGAGGTGGAAAAAAAGGGACATATTGTGGCAAAGGAAATAAAGGGCAAAAGGCGCGAAGTGGAGCGCATGTTGATCCTCTATTTGAAGGTGGCCGCTCAACACTTATCGATCACATGAAAAAGAAAAAAGGATTCAAATCAAAAGGAATTAAGCCAATAATTATTTCTTTAGAAAAAATAGAAAAAAATTTCCAAGACGGCGAAACAGTGAGTGTCGAGTCTTTGATTAAAGTAGGATTGATTGATAGAAGGGAAAAAAAGAAGAGCATAAAAATAATTGGTGGCAGTAAACCTGCTTCATCGGCAGACAAACTTACAAAAAAACTTTCTTTTGAAAAGGGTATTCTTTTTTCGAAATCAATTAAAAAATAGTTTTTTGAAAATATCCCGCACCAATTCCAAATAAAAATTTATTTAATATAAAGTTTATTCCACGGAATCGCCTGCGGCTTAATTCTAAGATAGTAGAAAAATTATTCTGTGAATTGGTGCGGGATGCTCATTTTTGTAGCCACTCGCTCCACTCGCGGACAAAAATGGCATGTTTCAAAAAATAATTCAAATCTTCAAAATTAAAGAACTTAGAAATAAGATATTTTTTATCTTGACGCTTTTGGTTATCTTTAGATTAGCGGCGAATATTCCGATCCCAGGGATTGATCAGGAAAGACTAAAAATGTTTTTTGATAGTAATCAGTTTTTTGGGCTACTCAATCTTTTTTCTGGAGGGGGACTTTCCAGTATTTCAATTGTAATGTTAGGTGTTGGACCATATATCACTTCTTCAATCATTATGCAACTAATGACTATGATCAGCCCGCGTTTGGAGCAGATTTATAAAGAAGAAGGAGAAGCCGGAAGAGAAAAATTTAATCAATGGACCAGATGGCTCACGGTTCCACTGGCGGCTCTGCAAACAATTGGCATGATTTCTCTTTTTAAATCTCAACAAATTATGGCGCCAGAAGGAGCTTATGGACTTTTTTCTATTGTGATTGTAGCTACGGCGGGAACAATTTTTCTTACTTGGCTTGGAGAATTGATCACAGAAAAGAAAATTGGCAATGGAGTATCGCTTATCATTTTTGCTGGTATAGTTTCTGGCTTGCCTTCAGTGGTTTCTCGTTTGATGTCAACTTGGGATTCCTCTCAACTTTTCACTTACATTCTACTTTTGGCAGTTGCGGTTGGTTCGGTAAGCGCGGTGGTTTTTATGACCGAAGGACAAAGAAATATTCCAATTGCATATGCCAAAAGAATTCGAGGCAACAAAATGTATGGTGGAACTTCCACCCATCTTCCCCTTCGCATCAATCAGGCGGGAGTGATTCCAATTATTTTTGCGATGTCGATTATGCTTTTTCCAGGAATGATTGCTAATTTTTTAGCTAGCTCGGGAAATGGAATGGTATCTGGAGTGGCGCGAGCAGTGGGGAATTTTTTTCAAAATCAATTTTTTTATGGAACAATTTATTTTATTTTAGTGGTGGCTTTCACTTATTTTTATACAGCAGTGGTTTTTGATCCAAATAAAATTGCAGAAAATTTGCAAAAGCAAGGGGGATATGTTCCGGGAATCAGACCGGGGAAAAATACTTCCGAATATTTATTCAAAATTATGAATCGGGTAACTTTGACAGGCGCTAGTTTTCTTGGTTTCATCGCTATCTTGCCGTTTATCATACAAGGCTTCACTAATATTGGATCGATTTCAATTGGTGGTACAGGACTTTTAATTGTTGTTTCGGTGGTAATTGAACTTATCCAACAAATCGAAGGGCAATTGGTAATGAGGGATTACGAAGGCTTTTAATTTTTACGAAATACGAAATTAATACTAAATACGAAAGTACGAAAGAGGAGTTTAAATGTTTCGTATTTCGCTTATTTCGTAGTTAGTAAATTAAAGTCTTACTAAATAAATATGAATTTAATAATTCTTGGTCCGCAGGGTTCTGGCAAGGGAACGCAAGCGGAAAAATTATCGCAGAAATTTGATTTAGAGCATATTGATATGGGCAAATTTTTGCGTGAAGTGGCGCTACTGGATACTCCACTGGGCAAAGAAATTCATGAGATAATAAATATCAAAAAAGAATTAGTCAGTGATAAAATTTTGCAAGAAGTGATTCATTTGAAAATTATGGGACTGCCTTGTGAACAAGGAATTGTTTTTGACGGAGTGCCAAGAAATATCAATCAGTTGGAATATTTTGAAACAGTGCTCAAGGAAGCGGGCCGAAAAATTGATAAAACAGTGCTGATCAATCTTTCTGAAAAAGAATCCCTAGAAAGAATTTCGAAAAGAAGAATTTGTGAAAAATGCAAAAAAGTTTTTATTTTCGGCAAGGATATTCAAAGTATGGAAGAAAAATGCAATTCTTGTGGCGGAAAAATAATTCAACGAATTGATGATAGTGAAGAAGGTGTAAAAAAAAGACTGAAAATTTTTAAAGAAGAAACAATGCCGATTGTTGAATATTATAAAAAACAAGAAAAGCTAATAGAAATAAATGGAGATCAGGGAATCGAGGAAGTATTTGAGGATATCCTTTACGAACTACGAAAATAATACGAAATACGAAAGTACGAAAAATAAATTAAAGTACGAAAATATATCTAGAGTTGTTTCGTATTTCGTTAATTTCGTAGTTCGTAAATAATATGATAGTGATAAAAAACGAAAACGAAATAGAATTGATGCGCCAGGGCGGAAAAATACTCGCTGGGATTATGGAGGAGATTGGAAAGAAAATTGCTTCGGGCGTAAATACTTTGGAATTAGACAAACTAGCTGAAAGGCTTGTTTTTAATAATGGAGGGACGCCGGCTTTCAAAGGCTATGGCGATAAAAAAAATCCTTATCCAGCAACGATCTGCGCTTCAATCAATGAAGAAATTGTGCACGCTATCCCAAGTGTTAAAGTGATAATCCGAGAAGGCGATTTAGTGAAAATTGATATTGGGATGAAATACAAAGGGCTTATTACTGATATGGCGAGAACATTTCCAGTTGGAACAGTGAGTGCAAAGGCGTATGAATTAGTGAAAGCGACGAGAGAAGCATTGAATCAGGGAATTTCAAAAATAAAAGCTGGCGCAAAATTGAGTGAATATTCTATGGCAGTAGAAAGTTATGCTCGATCCTTTGGATTTTTACCAGTTCATGATTTGGTCGGGCACGGTGTGGGAAGAATTTTGCATGAAGATCCGATCATTCCAAATTATCATTGGAGCGGAAAAGATTTAGTTTTAAAAGAGAATATGACGCTGGCGCTGGAGCCAATGATCAATGAGGGAACATATAAAATAAAATTAGGAGCAGACGGTTGGACATATCTAACACAAGATGATAAGCTCTCCGCGCATTTTGAAGATACGGTAGTGGTGAAAAAAGGTGGGTGCGAGATTTTGACAAGATAGCTGTTTTACTAAATACTAAATAAACTAAATACGAAAAGGGTGTGTTTGATTTTTTTTCGTATTTCGCTTATTTCGTATTTCGTAAAGATAAAAAAACCGGAGCGGCTAGCAGATGCTAGACGCGCTCCGATTACTTCCTGTTTAATTTTTTAGTTTAAACAGGAAAAGAATTTGGCTATCGGGATCATTTCCCGTGACCCACAATAGCTCATTTTCTTTTGGGTTCCAGTTTTTAAGGTTT
>PCRW01000012.1:8583-19143 GCA_002772115.1 Candidatus Moranbacteria bacterium CG23_combo_of_CG06-09_8_20_14_all_35_22 | reverse complement strand
TTGTTTTAGTAAAACAATTATCTACTACTATTTTAACATTTTTAAGGAAAAAAATCGAGGCTATTCTTCAGTGGTTTCTATTACCTATCTATTATACATCATCTTTCGACAAAAGTCAAGTTTTTTTTACAGCGTTATGCCTAAAAACAAATTTAGCATAAAGTTTAAAAATATACCTAGTGGACCAGAAAAGAAAATTATAAAAAATAGTAAAATTACAAAACCGAATTGTTCCAGCATAATAAGCATTTCAGTGCGAATGGGAAAAATAGAGAAAAACAGTTTTGATCCGTCCAATGGCGGAATCGGAATAAGATTGAAAAAAGCTAGAAAGACATTCCAAAAAATAATAATTACTAAAAGTTCGAAAAATATAGCGCTCATTGATCCGGAAATCACTTCGGAAATTTTTCCCCAATCATTGAAGTTATAAATTATATCAGCCTTAATCGCCATTGGCAGTGTGATAAATTTTGCCAAAATCGCCGCGATAATTGCAATGGCAATATTCGATCCCGGTCCAGCCGCACCCACCAACGCTGGCCCCCATTTTTGATTTTTGAGATTATATGGATTATACGGCACCGGTTTAGCTCCGCCAAAAGCAAATTTGAAATTAGTCAAAAGAAGCATCATAACAGGAAGTCCGATTGTCATCCAAGGATCAATGTGACGCACTGGATTAGCCGTGAGCCGGCCGGCATATTTAGCTGTCGGATCACCCAAAGCCAAAGCGGCCACTCCATGTGCTACTTCATGAATAATCACGCTATAAAGCAAGATAGCGATATAGAAAGCAATTAGGACAATCTCGTTTAACATATGGTCGAAATACAAATTTACGAATTTTATACTAATCTACAAATATGCAAATAATATTCGCTAAATTTGTAGATTTGCATTATATCCTTCTGTATGCTACATTATATCTTGTAATAAATCAACTAAATTTACGAACTACGAAATAACCGAAAATACGAAATAGATTATTTTTTCGTACTTTCGCATTTCGTATTCAATTCGTATTTCGTAATCTATGTCTAGAGTATGCGATGTTTGTGGCCGAGGCTCCCAAGTTGGAAATAAAGTTAGTCATTCCAATATCAAGACTCTTCGAAAATACAAAATCAATCTGCAAACCAAAACCATTGGCAATAAATCAAAAAAAGTCTGCACGAAATGTCTAAAAACAATGGCCAAATAAAAAGCTAGCGTCTCAAAAAAATCCCCGAAATATTTTCAGGGATTTTTTGTTTGTCTTGAAAGTATAATTTATTCTAAAATTCCATCCAAATTAACATCATAAAGAATTTTTTCTTGTAGATGAGTATAATTTAGAATCTCTGCTTTTTCAAACCAAATTGGAATTTCTTTTTCTGCTTCAGAAACATTCCCACTGGCGTGAATTAGATTCCGAATACTTCTTTGATCTAAATCAGACATTTGATAAGTATCGAGAGTTAAATCACCTCGAATAGTTCCCACATCAGAAGAAAGCGGTTCCGTGCTTCCAGTAATTTTTCGCACTAATGCTACCGCCTGATTTCCCTGCCAAATCATTGCCACTACGGGACCAGAACTAAGATATTTTGCATTCGCTTCCATAATCGCTTTGCCATTTTCCATATTAGTTGCAAAAGGTGATTGCAAACCTTTTTTTTCATAATTCTCTCTTGCTTTTCTACCAACCTCTTCCAGCCAAGCATCTCCTCCCACTTCATAATAATGCTTTATCGCCATTTCTCTAGTAGGAATTGCCATTTTTATACCAATCAATTTCAACCCGACCCGCTCATACCTTTTGACAATTTCTCCAATTAAACTTCTTTGCACTCCGTCTGGCTTGATAATCACCAGCGTTCTTTCTTTTGATGGATGTTGTTCCATAAAATTATTTTTAAATTATTATAAATTATTCTTTATTCTTCTGCTTTTTCTTTTTCTTTTATTTTTTCGTAAATATTTTTAGAAATTTCTTTTACCAGCTTAGCATCCGCTTTGAGCGTAGCCTTGGCCGTTTCGCGTCCGACTCCTAATTTTATCTCGCCAAAATTGTAGGAGTTGCCTTTCTTTTCAATCACTTCATATTTTACTCCCGTATCTAGCGCGTCTCCAGAAGCGCTAATCCCTTCATTATACATAATATCAAATTCGGTAGTTTTGAAAGGTGGAGCCACTTTATTTTTAACAATTTTAACTTTCGTGCGATTGCCTACAATATCTTCGCCTTTCTTGATTTGTGCACTTCTCCTCACTTCAATTCGCACTGAAGCATAAAATTTCAAAGCATTCCCACCAGTAGTTGTTTCGGGATTACCAAACATCACTCCAATTTTCATTCTGATTTGGTTGATGAAAATCACAGTGCAATTTGATCTGGCAATAATAGCTGTGAGTTTTCGCAGAGCTTGTGACATCAGTCGCGCTTGACGACCCATATGTGAATCTCCCATATCACCTTCAATTTCCGCTTTTGGCACCAGTGCCGCCACACTATCCACCACAATGATACTAATTTCGCCAGAGCTCACCAGCGTTTCCACAATATCCAACGCTTGCTCGCCATTGTCTGGTTGAGAAATCAAAAGATCATTAATATTGACTCCGATTCTTTTGGCATATTCTGGGTCAAGTGCATACTCGGCATCGATAAACGCCGCCACACCACCCGCTTTTTGCGCGTTAGCAATGATATGCAAAGTCAAAGTTGTCTTCCCGCTTGATTCCGGTCCATAAATTTCCACCACTCTTCCGCGTGGGATTCCACCTATGCCCAAAGCAATGTCCAATGAAATTGCTCCCGTTGGAATGGAAGCCACATCTACTCTTTTCACATCCCCCAATTTCATAATTACCCCTTCACCAAATCTTTCCTTAATTCCATCCACCACCGCAATTAATTTTTTGTCATCCTTTTCTTCTTTCATAATATTTTGTTTATCCCCCACCACTTTTAGCTTTTATTATTTTACTTAGACTATACAAAACCACAAATCATTTAAAAACTTTTTATAATTTTATTTTTCACAAGCTACAAGTGGTGGGGGATTAATTATTATTTTTATTCTTTACTAAATACCCGCCTCGACTCGCGGAAACGCTCATCGACGTGAGGCGGGCGGAATAAACGAACTACAAAAAATTTTAGTATTTAGTTTATTTCGTATTTCGTAAAACCTTACTGATATTGTATCACTCCACTAAAATTCTGGCAAGTGCTCCGTTTCTGGCGTAAAAATCGCTTCCTTAACCGCCCCTGAATTTGGACTAAGTGCTCCCAAATCTTGCCCATTGAGAGTAATGAAAGTTGATTTTCCATTCCCCGAACTTAGCACTATTTTTTCTTGCGCTTTGAAAATTTGCACTGCACCACTTAACATTGTTCCGCTAAAAACCAACTTGCCATCCGCCTCTGCACTTATCCAAACTGGTCCGGGTTCAACTTTGATTTCTATTTGAATTTCTTTTTTATTATCTAAATTAGAAATATTTTCATTTGCTTCCTGTTTTTGGTTTTCTTCTTTTTTTTCATAATTGGAATTAACATTCAAATTTTCAACTGCTTCTTTGTCAAATTTATTTATCGCTCTCACATTAATAATATTAAGTCCAGACTGTAAAGTCAAATTTTCCTTGAATCGACCATCGTCCCCCACCAAAACCGGTTGGCCATTTACAAAAAGAAGTGCCTCTCGATCTGTTATGCCTTCAATATAAACCGAATCTCCTGCAATTTGACTATTATCTTGAGGATTAAAGATAATCAAACTCGGCGCGCTAGCGAAAGAATTTATTTCCCGATAGAGCAAAGATAAGCTTAGAACAACCAACGCGGAAATTATTAAAATGGCTATTTTTTTAGGCGTAAAAATAAAAGGTGAAATATTTATCGGCTTTCTTTTTTCAGTATTATTTTTTTTATTTTTATTTAAATTTTCTTTGATTTCTTTTTCTCTTTCATAAAGCCGGATGAGAATATTTTCATCCACTCCTAAAAATTCGCCGTAGCTTCGCAAAAATCCCTTCACATAAACATCGGCTGGCAATTTTTCCCAACATCCTTCTTCCAAGTATTCCAAATAAGCCGGCTGAATTTTTGTCAGCCGAGAAACTTCACTAAGGGAAACTCTTTTGTCGCTTCTAAGTTTTTTCAATTTTTCCCCCAGTGTCAAAGTTTGAACAGTTTTTTTAGTAAAGCCATTCATAAAATTATATCTCCCATTTATCCCTTTTTTTCTGATCTTCGATTTTGTCTTCGTAGTTTATATTTTCTTGTTCCTCGACGCCATAAATTTCTCTTGGCTTAGCCCCGTCTGATGGTCCAATCACGCCTTTTTCTTCCAAAATATCTAGAATTCTAGCAGCTCTGGCATAGCCGATTCGAAATCTTCTTTGCAAAAATGAAGCGCTAGCTTTCTTGCTTTTTTTAATTTCTTCTTCGACTTTCACCAATAATTCGCTATCCTCTCCGTTTTCTTCTTCCGCCTTGAATTCTGTAATTTCTTTTTGAAAATTTTCTGTTATTTTTATTTCTTCCTCGTCTTCTTTTTTATCCTCTTTGTTTTTATCTTTTATAAAACTCACCACTCTTTTCACTTCCGATTCGCTAATGAAAACTCCTTGAATTCTTTTTGGCTTGGGAGAGCTAGCACTAAGGTAGAGCATATCCCCATTGCCGAGTAATTTTTCCGCTCCACCCATATCTAAAATTGTTCGAGAATCAATTTGCGTGGCTACTTGAAAAGCAATTCGGGTAGTAATATTAGCTTTGATGAGTCCTGTGATCACTTCTACTGATGGTCGTTGAGTCGAAACAATCAAATGAATTCCCACTGCTCGCGCCATCTGGGCAATTCGCACAATCGCCCCTTCCACTTCTTTGCCATGACTACCCATTAGATCCGCCAATTCGTCAATCACAATTACAATATAAGGTAAATTTTTCAAATCTTCTTCATAAGTTTCTTTAGTTTCCGAATCAGTCCGTTTTATTTTATAGCCTGAATGAAATTTTTCCCGATATGAATTTATATCTCTTGATCCGGCATCTTGGAGTAATCGGTATCTTCTTTCCATTTCTCCCACCGCCCATTTCAAAGTGTTAATCACTTTGCTGTTTTCCACAATCACATCCGTAAGTAAATGCGCTATTCCGTTATACAGCGAAAGCTCCACTCTTTTTGGATCAACCATAATAAATTTCAAATCTTGGGGAGAATTTTGATAGAGCAGTGTAGTGATGATTGAATTTATACAAACTGATTTTCCTGTTCCCGTTGCTCCAGCAATCATTAGATGAGGCATCTTAGACAGATCACCAAAAATACAATTACCTCCCACATCTTCACCTAGCGCTAAAAGTAAACTTGAAGTTCTTTTTCTAAATTGCGATTCCTCAATCATTTCCCGCAATCGAACAACCAGCACCGTCTTATTAGGAATTTCAATCCCAATCAAAGATTGCCCTGGAATCGGCGCTTCAATTCTAATTGGATGAGCGGCCAGCGCCAAAGACAAATCATTTTGAAGCGCTAAAATTTTAGCAATTTTTACTCCCACTGCCGGACGAAAACTATATTGCGTCACCGACGGTCCTATTTTAACTGTGCCTCTTTCTACTTGAATGCCAAAATCGTGGAGAGTTTTTTCAATAATCGCAAAATTATTTTCAATATCGCCCCCTTGAGCAGCGCCAAAAGTTTTTTCCAGCATATCAGCTGTTGGATAAGTCCATTTTGACTTGCCTGATTTTTTCGGAAATTTAAATTCTTTGGCAGGAAAATCCATATCCAAAGAACGCCTTTCCATTATTTTTTTTGGAGTGATTTCTGGCGTTATCAATTCCTGTTCTGCCAAAAGTGGAGAAACGAATTGATCGCGTCCTTCCACAAATTCAATTTTGCCGATATTTTTTTCTACTTCCGCCTCTTGCGAAATTTTTTCATCTTTAACTTCTAGCAAGATTTCTGCTTCGCTTTGTTTTATTTCTGTATTATTTTGCGTTTCTAATTCTATGTCGTTCTTCGTCTCTTCTGTATCCTCCTGTTTTTTAAATTTCAAAAAGAAATGCACGATAGAAAAATTGAAAGTCAAAATTATGCCTAATAAAAAAATAGCCAAAAGCACCACTAAACTTCCAGCTTCGCCTAAATATTTTTCTAAAAAATAACTCATTCCGTAACCAAGATATCCTCCCCCTTGACCTTGGCTGGCTACTTTTAGCATTTCTTCAGTTTTATAAAACCAATGAAAAATTCCCGCGATGCTCAAAAGAGACATTGTTAGACCGATAAATTTTGTCACATAAAAAGCTGTTTCCCGACGCAGTAGCAAAACTATTCCGGCAATGATTAGTGAAAGCGGAAAAATAAATTTCACATAGCCAATAAAATAGCCAATCATTCGATCCAAAAATCCTCCAAAAGATCCCGCCCAACCAAAAAACCCCAAAACAGAAAGCACCGCCAACGCAAAAAGAACCACCGCCAAAGCGCTTCTTTTGGCGTCCCCCTTGAGATTAATCCTTGGCTTTTTCTCTTTAGCACTTTCTTCTGAATTATCCTCTTCGATATTTTTATTTTTCTTATGTCTTCCCATATAAAACTATTCTACCACAAAATCTGAAAATCAAAAAACGCCCCTAAAATTAATCCTTGCGACCCACAAATTCAAAATAATTTTCTTTATTAATTATTTCAAAAGAAGAATTTTCATAATTTTTCAACCATTCCGCTGGAGCCTTAACTTGTTTCTTTTTCCATTTCATTTCATAACCAAAAAGTTTTCCGTCCTGCTCTTCTATAAAATCTATTTCTTGTTGATCATAAGTTCGCCAAAAATATTTATTTGGACGCAATTTTCGATGAGAATTTCTTTTTATTCTTTCTATGATAAGCAAATTTTCCCAAAGCGCTCCCGTGTCATTTCGAAGCGACAATAAATTAAAATTTTGAATCAAGCTATTTCTAATTCCCAAATCATAAAAATAAATTTTAACAGATTTTGAAATTTCTTTCCGCATATTCCGGCTAAAAGCTTTTAATGTAAAAATTATAAAAGACTGCTCTAAGATATCAATATATTTTTGCACTGTGAGTCGGCTTATCCCTAGATTTTTCGCCAATTCCGTATAAGAAACTTCTTGTCCAAGTTGAAGCGCTAAAAGCTTCAAAAGATTTTCAATCACGCTGGATTTATTAATTCCTTCAAAGGCTAAAATATCTTTATATAAATAATTTGAAACAATTTCATCCACTCTTTCTTTTATACTATCCTCATTTTCCGCTAAAAAAACTTCCGGATAAGTTCCAAAGCGCATAATATTTTCCAATTTGCCGTCTATTTCAAATCGGTTATATTTTTGTTCCAATTCAATAATTGAAAAAGGATACAGCGTAAATCTTTTTGCTCTTCCCGTCATTGGTTCGCTAGTTTTATTCGCCATTTCAAAACTTGACGAACCAGTAGCGATAATTTGAATTTCCGGGCAATGATCCACCAAAATTTTCAATATCGTTCCAGCATTGGACATTTTTTGCATTTCATCCAGAACTACCAATTTATATCTTCCTAGATATGATTTTAGCCGGTTTACTTCGGGAATTTCAAGATTTTGCCTCACATTGAGCAATTCACAATCAAAATAATTGGCTTCTTCGCCGTATTTTTCGATTATTTGCTTAGCTAGGGTCGTTTTTCCCACTTGCCTAGCGCCGTAAATAATGATAGCTTTGCCCTTAAAAAGCTCGGTTTCTATTTGTTTTTGGGCTATTCTTGAGATTATTTGCATAATTTTGCCTAAATTTGTTATTCTACTTACAATTTTAGGCTAAATTTTGATATTTGTCAAGCACCGTCCAAGTTTCCTAATTTCCTAAAGCGAAGCTTTAGGATGAATAATTTATAAAATTAGTATAAATTATGCGATTGCATTCTCAATTTTAAGCTGAATTTTGATATTTATTAAGCAACTGCGATTGAAGCCTACAACTAAAACCATCCGAATTCGTTTCGAAAATTAGGATTGATGAAGTGTTGGATTTGGAAAGATAATTTTTTTATAAATGCAAATCTTTATCCATAAAGCAAACTTTCGGTTGTTTTTTTTCAAAATCCCATGTATGAAGAGAACCACCTAGACATTCATTCCAATGATCACACTTTTGACATTTTTCACAAGCACTGCGATTTTTGTCTCTAAAAAATTCAAACTTATTATTCCAAATATCCGAAAAAGAATCTTTTTTGATATTGCCTTGGATAAGATTATTTTGCCTTGGAACATTTGGACAAACAAAAATATCTCCATTATGCAAAATACTTCCAATATTGATTCCTGTTCCGCAATAAAATAAATTATTTCTCACCTCTTCTTCAAATTCATCTCCCAAAAAATAAGCACAGCCAAAAGTAACTCTCATTTTTGATCTTGTCTTTCTTTTATTTTTTATAAATCGCAAAAGTTTTTCAAGTTGTTTTTTTTCAAGAAGAATATCGTCATTGCAAATAGTTCTTCCAATTGGATCCACATTTAAAAGACGCCAGTCACTAATACCTAGAGTAGAAAAATATTCATACATTTCATCTAAACTATCAATATTCTTACTATGAATAGTTGTTGTGATTCTAAGTGAATTTAAGAAATCAGCTTTTGCAAAAAGCTTAACGGCATTGATTGCTTTGTTATGAGCACCTTTCATGTTGCGAAATTCATCATGAATTTCTCCAATACCATCGATACTTATATCAACTGTCATCATTTTAGCCTCTCTGGCTTTTTCAACAACTTCTTGATTGATAAAAAATCCATTGGAAACCATCCCCCATTGAAATCCAAAAGAACTCGCATATTTCATAACTTCAAAAAGATCTTTTCGCAAAAGAGGTTCGCCTCCTGTGATTGCGATTGTAATCTTTTTGGCATCAAAATTTTTGGCAACATCTAAAAAAGTTTTCTTAATTTCTTCCGTGCTGACAACTTCTACAAAAACATTTTCTTCGGCACGACTTCCACAGTGTTTGCATTTAAAATTGCAATTCAAAGTGCATTCCCAAAAAAGATATTGGAGTTCATGTTTTTCGCGAAGGTACTCGCGATGTGTCAACCATAGACTTTGTCGTCCTAGTTTAAGAATCTTTTTCAACATTTTTTCTTTTTTTCCATCTAATAAAAACAATTATCCCCACTGTCAATGTTACAAAAAATGTAATTAGAAGAGCAAGCCAACTAAATATATTAAATAGTATCGCATTTGGACTTCCATACATAGGTATATTATGTCCGCTAGGAACTGTAAGCTGAGCAAGAGCATTAATTTTTCCAAAAACAAATGCAGAAAGTATTCCCAAAAAATACATTGATATTTTTTTAATTTTTTTCATAGTTATGTTTATTAAAATTAAATTATACAGATTTATAATTGTTGCAATTATTTCTTAAACTCGGGGACTCATAATTTTACATTTTGAATATTTTCTGTCGCAGCCAAACTCTTATTCAAATATAAAAAGTGTCCCCTCAAAACTTTCCTATTAGTATCATATTCCATAGGAAAATAATTTATATCTATTTTAGGATCTTCAAGCTTATTATCTGAACCAATAAGTCCAGTTATTAATATTTTAGAATCATCCAAGGCAACATCATAATAGGGAATTTCAATTAATGGCCATTTCCCTTTAAGTTGAGGGTCTTCTTCTACACCTTTTACACTATGCAATAATGGAGAAGGAATACTTTCTTCTGAAGCAATTATATCTGGCCCAAAAACTTTATCCATTTCTATTGAAATCGGCAAACTAATATAGAAACTTTTTTTACTTATAGGAAGAAAACTAGGAAAGCAACCAACTTTAATATTAATATCTTCCTTTAATTTTGGCATTCTAATAGAAAATCCGTATAGTGGATTACTCTTATCGGAAATAGCAAAAGTCCCGCCTTCCTTTGATACATTAAATATAACAGGTCCAGCTTCTCGGCATTTTTCAATATCATCCAATATTTTAATATAATTTTTGTAAATAGAAATAGCACCATATAAAGAATCTTTTGCATTTAACATCCATTTTGCGCCTCTTTTTTCAAGAGTATAACGCATTCCTACACCTGTTGTAGCCATGCTATCCTTAAAACCGTAGTCTATGGAAATGTCATATGCGGCCTTTTCATTTGTTTTTTCTATTTCTTTTGTTTCAATATTTTTAATAATTACTTTTTCATTAAAACCTCTTATTTTTTTATCAAAATTCATCGAGTCCTTAAATGACATATTCAATTCTCGTTGGAGAGTTTTTTCACAATCCGAATCGCAATATATATGATTAATCTCATATTCATAATCATTATCAAGCAAGCTTGTTTCAGCAAGTTTTTTAGCCACCTGAGCTGGCTCCTCCCATATTGCTTTATCCATAACAATATTCGGTTGTACTACAGATGCAACTTTTTTAGCTTGAGAATTAAAATTAAAAGAAAGAATAACTAAAAGAATCGTAATCGTACCAGTTATAATAACAATTCCAATTTTTATTTTTTTATTCATTAAATTTTTTATCAGA
>PCRW01000012.1:0-8541 GCA_002772115.1 Candidatus Moranbacteria bacterium CG23_combo_of_CG06-09_8_20_14_all_35_22 | reverse complement strand
GCAAGGAAATTCAGGGTCCGAGTTTAATTTCGAAAAAATTTTAATTTTTCAGTGACCTAGCTATCATCTTTTTATTATACCCTCCCGACAACAATCGTCAAATCAAAAAAATATACCCTTTCTTAAAGCTTCGCTCTAGGAGAAATCAAAAAACGCCTCGGATTTTCCAAGGCGTTTTCTTGTGTTTTATATCTTCAAATCCGAATATTCCCGCAAGGTTTTCAGCGTCGCTTGAACAGTTTCATTCTCGGTGTTAAGTAGTTTCACATTTTTGAATTTTTCGGCGATTTTTGTGACCACTTCATCCGCCCAAGATGGCGTCAGAGCTTTCACGCCAGAAAAATCGATTTCAATTAATTCATCTGCTGGTAAATCATTCAATAAATAAGATTCCATCGCTAAAAACGCTTCACGACCAGCTGGACGAGAAACCAATTTGTCTCCGAATTTTTGAATTTCAATTTTCATAAATTTTTTAGAATTTTAATATTATCAAACATCCTTTTATATCTTCGTCGGTCTCAATTATTTTCATTTCATGATTAAGTGAAACTTTGGCGTTTCCAGTTCTAAATTCCATAAAAAGATTTTTATCAAAAATATTATTTTTCACAAATTTCAATCCGTTGCCTCTATTTTCCAAAATTCTGCTGGAAATTTTTTTAGTAAAAGCCAGCTCAAGTGCTTCGCAATCGCTTTTCAAATCAGGCACTGCTTTTTTCAAACTATTCCAAACACCGATCCCTCTGTCCGCCATCATCAAAAATCCTTTTTCGCCGTCATAATTATAAGCATAAAAAATCCCTGGAATATCTGGCCAATTGCCTAAATTATGATCAAAAGAATTATTCCCCAACTCTCCCGCCATTGAATAAATCATATATGCCAAACCATCATCCATTCCTTTTTCAATTAGATAATCCGGCATTTTATCATTTCTTGCCTCAAAAATATCTCTCGTCGCACAGTAAAAATCACTAGCAACATCAACATTGCCAGCTTCTGCTGTTATCCATTCATACGCTAATTTTTCTTGCAAATTTTCCATAATTCAATTGTAGCCTATTTTGGCACTAAAAGTCAAAAAACGCCTCGGATTTCCCAAAGCGTTTTTTGTATTCTACAAAATAATTTATTTCCTGTATCCCGTTCCAGCTGGGATTAGTTTTCCGATGATCACATTTTCTTTGAGACCGCGGAGTTTGTCTTGCTTGCCTTGTGAGGCAGCGTTGATGAGAACGCGAGCAGTTTCTTGGAAAGAAGCGGCAGAAAGGAAACTGTCAGTCGAAAGCGCCACCTTGGTGATGCCTAAAAGCATCTTATCGCCAATGGCTTTTTCTCCATCAGTTTTTTTGATTTCTTCATTGGCTTCCGAAAATTCATCCTGTTCAATTATATCTCCAACAGAAAAAACGGAATCGCCTTCTTTGATTATCAATATCCGGCTGAACATTTGACGGACAATCACTTCAATGTGTTTGTCATTAATTCCTTCACCCTGCGCCGCATAAACTTCCTGAATTTCGCGAATGATATAGCGGTACACTTCTTCCCAACCCATTGTTTTGTAAAGTTTTTTCAAATCAATATGTCCTTCAGACAATTGAGAACCCTTGCCTACCAATTCTCCTTCGGAAATTTTGAGCGTACTACCGGAAGGTATTTGATATTCTTTGATAGTTTTTTGTTTATCCTGCGCTTCAATTTTAATCACAAAATTTTTATCCAGTTTTTCCACAGAAAGTACTTTACCATCAACTTCCGAGATAATCGCTTCACCCTTAGGCGGTCTGGCTTCAAAAATTTCTTCCACGCGGGGAAGCCCTTGGGTAATGTCAGATCCGGCAATACCTCCGATATGGAAAGTCCGCATAGTAAGCTGGGTCCCTGGTTCGCCAATGGCTTGAGCTGCCACAATTCCCACTGCTTGTCCAATTTCCACCAAATTTCCTCGTCCCAAATCGGTGCCGTAACATTTCTGGCAAACTCCTCGCGAAGTTTTGCAAGTAACTACCGTTCTGATTTTTACTTTAGCAATCGCCAACTTATCAATTTTTTCTCCTTGCTCTTTGGTTATCATATTGCCTTTTTCCGCAATAATTTCTCCCGTCTTAGGATCAGCTACATCTTCTGTGAGCACCCGACCAATTATTCGGCTGGCAAAACCTTGACCAATTCTGTCTGAATCTTCTCGGAAAAGATAAACTCCGATTTTATCTTTACAATCTTCTTCTCGAACGATAATGTCTTGTGCCACATCTACTAGTCTTCGAGTTAGATAACCAGCAGTAGCCGTTCGAAGGGCCGTGTCCGCCATACCTTTTCTCGCTCCGTGAGTAGAAATAAAATATTCCAAAACATTCAAACCTTCTTTGAAACAACTCTTGACCGGTAATTCAATAGTTTCTCCCGTTGGTCCCGCCATCAGTCCCTTCATTCCCGCCATCTGCACTACCACTGATTCAGAACCTCTGGCTTTAGAATAAACCATAGAATAAACTGGACCTTCCTTATCAATAGAAGCGCGAACCGCATCGGTAATTTGATTTTTAGCATCATTCCAAATTTCAATCACTTTATTTTTTCTTTCCTCTTCAGTCAAAAGCCCCATATTATATTGCTTTTTGATTATTTCCACTTTTTCTTCGCCTTTTTTTATTATCTCTTTTTTATTTTCCGGAATCACCAAATCATCCATTCCCCAACTGATTCCTGATTTAGTAACAGAGCTAAATCCTAAATCTTTTATTTTATCCACAAAAATAGTCGCCGTTTCACGCCCACAAACTTCCAAAACTTTCGCCACTAAAAGTTTCAATTCTTTTTTGGTCATTTCCTGATTGATAAAACCAATTTCTTTAGGAATAATTAAATTTAATTTTATCCTTCCTATGGAAGTTTCTAGCATTTCTTTTTCATGTCTGACTTTTATCTTGGCTCGTACATCCACTTGCCCAAGTTCATTGGCTAAAATCGCTTCATCAAAATTGGAAAATATTTTTCCTTCACCTTTAGTACCAGAAACTATATGCGTAATATAATAACAACCCAAAACCATATCCAAAGTCGGCGTGGTAATCGGTTCTCCACTGGCCGGCTTCAAAAGATTTTGTGAAGAAAGCATCAAATTTTTTGATTCCCAACGCGCCTTGTCAGTGAGAGGAACATGCACCGCCATCTGGTCACCATCAAAGTCAGCGTTGAAAGCACTGCAAACCATCGGATGAATTTGAATGGCTTTTCCTTCAATCAAAATTGGTTGAAAAGCTTGAATAGAAAGCCGATGCAAGGTTGGAGCACGATTGAGTAATACATAATGATGAGAAATTATTTCGTCTAGTATATCATAGGCTTCTTCCATTTCTCCTTCTACCATTTTTCCGGCGCTTCTAACATTGTAAGCTAGCTCTCTTTCGATCAGTTTATTGATAATGAATGGTTTGAAAAGTTCCAAAGCCATTTTTTTCGGCAATCCACATTGGTGCAATTTCAAAGTCGGACCAACCACAATTACACTTCGTCCGGAATAGTCTACTCGTTTTCCCAAAAGATTTTGACGGAATCGTCCTTGCTTACCTTTGAGCGTATCCGCTAAAGATCGCAGTGGTCTTCTTTGACCGGTCGAAGCTGCCACACTCACTTGAGAACGCCTAGCGCTATTGTCAAAAAGAGCATCCACTGCTTCCTGAAGCATTCTTTTTTCATTTCGCGTGATCACTTCCGGCGCCCCAATTTCAATCAATTTTTTCAAACGATTATTACGGTTGATAATTCTTCGATAAAGATCATTTAGATCACTCGTCGCGTAGCGTCCACCATCCAAGGCCACCATTGGACGAAGGTCCGGTGGAATTACAGGAATAATTGTTGGAAGCATCCATTCCAATTGCATACCAGCTTTCAAAAATCCTTGAAATAATTTTATTCTTTTAAGTATTTTCGTTTTGTCTTGATTTTCGTCTTCTTGCAAACTTTTTTTAAGTTTTTCTATTTCCTGTTTCACTTCCATGCCACAAAGAATATTTCTAATCGCTTCCGCTCCGATTGAAGCAGAAAAAACTTGGGCGTATTTTGTAGATAAGTTGAAATAATCTATTTCGGAAATTATTTGCAGTTTATGTAAATTTTTCAATTCTTCCTTAGAAGAACGGTAAATATTTTTCAACTCCTCTTGCTTTTCCAAACCTTCTTTGGTATCAGCCGAGAAATTTTTCACTATTTCTTTTTGCTTATTTTTAAATTCTTGATCAAGTTGCATCAATGTTTTTTCTCTTTCGTTTTCGTCCACATTCAAAACAATATAGCTAGAAAAATAAACAATCTTTTCCAAATCTTGCACGCCTATACCTAGCGCCAAACCAATTTTGGAAGGCACTCCGCGCAAAAACCAAATGTGAGAAACTGGTACAGCGAGTTTGATATGTCCCATTCTTTCTCTTCGAACAATCGAACGAGTAACTTCTACTCCGCACTTGTCGCATACAATTCCTTTATAGCGAATTCGTTTATATTTTCCGCAATAACATTCCCAGTCTTTGGAAGGACCGAAAATTTTCTCATCGAAAAGCCCTTCGCGTTCATAGCGCTGGGTTCGATAATTTATCGTTTCCGGCTTAGTAACTTCGCCATGCGACCAATCCAAAAAATTTTCTGGACTGGCAATAGAAAGTCTTACACTTTGAAAGTCGCTTATTTTGGTGGTAGAAAATGAATCCATTTTACAAATTGTCGCTAATGTTTAAACAAATTTATTCGAATTTATTTGTTTTTTTCATTCGCGATATATTAGAATTTACACTTGATCCACATCTTGTTCTTCTTTTTCTTCCTCGATTTTCTTAGCGCCGATAAGTTCAACATTCATACCTAAACCTTTAAGCTCACTCACGAGTACATGAAAAGAAGCTGGAACATTCGGACTTTTTATCGTCTCGCCTTTAATAATTGATTCATAAGCTTTACTCCTACCCATCACATCATCAGATTTTATCGTAAGCATTTCTTGCAAAGTATAAGCCGCGCCATAACCTTCCAGCGCCCACACTTCCATTTCTCCAAATCTCTGACCTCCAAATTGCGCTTTTCCACCTAGTGGTTGTTGAGTAATCAAAGAATATGGTCCAATTGAACGCATATGGATTTTGTCATCAACTAGATGATGGAGTTTCATAACATACATCACTCCCACTGTCGATTTATTTTCAAATTTTTCTCCTGTTTTTCCGTTGATCAATTGAGCTTTTCCGTCTTTTGGTAATCCAGCTTTTTCCAATTCTTCCTTGATTTGAATTTCCGTCACACCTTCTAGTGCTGGGGTAGCTACTTTATAGCCCAATTTCAAAGCCGCCCAACCGAGATGAGTTTCCAAAATTTGCCCGATATTCATTCTGGAAGCAACACCTAATGGATTGATAATCATATCCACAGGAGTTCCGTCAGAAAGATAGGGCATATCTTCCACGGAAGCAACTTTTGAAATCACACCTTTATTGCCATGTCGTCCCGCCAATTTATCTCCCACAGAAATTTTCTTAAGTTGAGCCACACTCACTTGAATTTGAGAAATTACTCCTGTCGCCAATTTGTCACCTTGCTCGCGAGAAAATATTTTTATATCCACAACTTTTCCATATTCTCCGTGTGGCAAATAGAGTGAGCTGTCTTTCACATCACGAGATTTTTCTCCAAAAATTGCCCGCAATAATCTTTCTTCACTCGTCAAATCACCTTCACCTTTAGGAGAAATTTTTCCGACTAGTATATCGCTGGAAGAAACTTCCGCGCCAATTCGAATTATTCCCGTTTCATCCAAATTTTTCAATCGCTCTTCTCCGATGTTTGGAATATCACGAGTAATAATTTCCGGTCCAAGTTTGGTATCTCGCACATCAATAGAAAGATCTTCAATATGAATCGAACTATAACGATCATCTTCCACTAATTTTTGTGAAATTATAATCGCATCTTCATAATTTGATCCTTCCCAAGGAATAAAAGCGACTAAAACATTTTGACCCAAGGATAATTCTCCTTGATCAGTCGAAGCACCGTCCGCCAAAAGTTGTCCCTTTTTCACCAATTGACCTTTTTCTACGCGTGGAACTTGATTCATAGAAGTAAAGGCATTGGATTTAACAAAAGTTTGCAAACGATATTCTCTTTTTAGATATGGTTTTTTAGCAAGCACAGGAGCTTCTTCTTTGATAATAATATGATCACTATCCACTTCAATAACTTCTCCATCTGCTTTGGCAATCACTACTTGTCCAGAGTCAGCCGCGACTTTGTCTTCAATTCCCGTTCCGACTAGTGGAGCTTGCGGTTTCACACAAGAAACAGCTTGTCTTTGCATATTCGAACCCATGAGAGCTCGGTTGGCGTCATCGTGTTCCAAAAATGGAATAAGCGCCGTCGCCACAGAAATGCATTGTTTGGCACTCACATCGATATAATCCAGTTTTTCCGCTTCAATTTCTGTTGCTTGACCTCTCACTCTCGCACCAACAATTTCATCTATAATAGTGCCGTCCTTGGAAATATTTATTCCAGCATGAGCAATATTTTTTCGATCTTCTTTAGTAGCATTAACATATTCAATTTCTGAACTTATCCAAGGTTTTATCTTTATTGTTTTCTTTTGCTTATTTTTAGAAATTTCTTTAGCCATTTCTTGGTTAATTTCTGTTCCAATTTCAAAATTACCAATCTTTTCATTCAGTGTTTTTCCCTTTATTTCCACTTCTTCATTTTGCACTTCATGATAAATTTTAAGATACGGAGTTTCTAAAAATCCGTAAGAATTTATTTTAGTATAAGTTGCCAAATGTCCAACCAGTCCGATATTTGGTCCTTCCGGAGTTTCTACGGGACAAATTCGGCCATAATGCGATGAGTGAACATCGCGCACTTCAAAACCCGCTCGCTCGCGAGTCAATCCTCCTGGACCCATCGCGCTGATTCTTCTTTTATGTTCCAACTCCGCCAACGGATTGACTTGGTCCATAAATTGGGAAAGTTGAGAGCTGGAAAAAAATTCTTTGATCGCGGCAACAATCGGACGAGAATTGACTAATTGCCCAGGAACAATTGTCGCGATATCGCAAGTACTCATTCGATCTTTGATATTTCTCGCTGTTCGCGCTATGCCTACTCGTAATTTATTTTGCACCAATTCTCCCACTGAACGCACTCTTCTGTTTCCAAGGTGGTCGATATCATCCGCGATAGCGCGAAGATCATTATTAAGTCTAATAATTTCTTTGATAATTAAGGTAAAATCTTCCAAAGTTAATACCCGGTATTTTTCTTCATCCGGCTTGTCCAATTCCAATCTTTGATTGAGGCGATATCGTCCCACTCCGCCAAAGTCATATTTTTCAAAACTAAAAAACATTGAATCCACCACTGACTTAGCGTTGGATTCAGTCGCCAAATCTCCTGGTCGAATTCTTTTATAAACTTCTTTGTATCCTTCTCCTTGATTTTTAGCCATGTCTTTGGCAATAGTCGCTTCAGTAAAATTTATTTCTCCCTTATCAATATCTCTAAAAAGTTCCACTATTTGTTTATCCGTAGAATAACCAAAAGCTCGCAATAATGAAGTGATGGCCACCTTTCTTTTTCTATCTATTTTTACAAAAATTGCTCCGTCTAAATCAGTTTCAATTTCCAGCCATGCTCCTCGATTTGGAATGATTTTCGCTCCAAAAAGCCTTTTGCCTTTGGAATAATTCATCGTGAAAAAAACTCCAGGGCTTCTAATTATCTGACTCACCACCACTCTTTCCACCCCGTTTATAATGAAAGTTCCGCGATCAGTCATCAAAGGAAAATCTCCCAAATATATTTCCTGTTCCTTGATTTCTCCCGTTTTTTTGATAGTTAACTGGACTTTGCAACGAAGTGGAGCTTCAAAAGAAATATTTTTATTCTTTGCTGTCACTTCATCATATTTCGGTTCATCTAAATAATAGTCCTTAAAAGAAAGCTCCAAGTCTTTTTCGGTAAAATCTTTGATAGGGTTAACTTCATTTAAAATTTCTTTGAGGCCTTTTTCTAAAAACCAATCATAAGAGTTAAGCTGTGACTCAATCAGGTTCGGCAGAGAAACCATAGAAATTTTTCGGAAAAACTTTCTTTTGGAAAGTGATGACCCAGAACTGAAAGATTTTTTAACTTCCAATTTCTTTTCTAATTTCGCCATAGAAATAAGGCTCATTCCCGGCTCGTTTCGTTGAATTTCTTAGAAACAAAGCTTTTAAATGAGTTACATTAAAAGTATTAAGTTATTTATTTTTTTATCACCCTAAGTAAAATAAAATGAATTTTCTAACAAAAATATATGTAAAAACATTATACATGAAACAAAAACAATTGCAAGTGCCTTGCAGTCCATTTTTACCCGCTTTTAGTTTTTTTGTCATTATTTCTGCCGTTTCTGCCATCTTTCTGATTTGAAACCACTGAAGAATTAAAATTTTTGAGAAATTCTTGTTTGAGAATCCGAATTTCCTCCAAAAATTTCCTTTGGTAGCCTTTGAT
>PCRW01000008.1 GCA_002772115.1 Candidatus Moranbacteria bacterium CG23_combo_of_CG06-09_8_20_14_all_35_22 | reverse complement strand
AACCGATCACCCCCTGCTTGCAAAGCAGGTGCTCTACCAAATGAGCTAAGGGCCCAAAAACTAAAATTCATTATAGCAAAAGAAAAAAATATAGCAAGTGAATTATTTCAATTTTTTCACCACCTCCTTAAATTTATCCCCTCGATCAAATTCATTAATGAATAATCCAAAGCTGGCCGAACCAGGAGAAAGCAAAATTATATCACCTTTTTCCGCCACCGACCTCGCCAATTCCACTGCCTTTTCCATTGATTCAACTATTCTAAGATTTTCCGTGTCTAGACAATTATCAATTTTTTTCATTTCTACAATTATTTTTTCCGTCGCTACACCTTTCAAAAAAACCACGCCCTTTACTTTCTTGCAAATAATTTTAGAAAATTCTGTCATATCTAAATTTTTATCCGAACCTCCAGCTATTAGAATTATTGGCTCCGAAAAAGATTTAAGCGCAGAAATTCCCGCTTCCGGAGTGGTTGCTGCTGTATCATTTATATATTTTATTCCATCCAATTCTCGCACCAATTCCAGCCGATGTGCTATTCCAGAAAATTCCTTAATGGCTTTTTGAATTATTTCTATTTTTACTCCAATAGCCAAAGAAACAGCCGAGGCGGCCATAATATTTTCCAAATTATGCTCGCCTTTTATTTTTATTTCGCTTATCTCTATAATATTTTTTTCATCCATTCCGTCATTGAAATAAATCACACCGTTGTCCAGATAAACCGCTCTACCTTCTGAAATTTTATTTTTTGAAAACTTAATCAATTTTGATTTTATCTCTCCTTCAAATTTTTTGATCAATTCACTATCATTATTTATCACGCAACTATTTTCATTTTTTTGATAAAGAAAAATATTTTTTTTATCCGTAATATATTCATCCATTGATTTATAATAATTCAAATGATCTGGATAAATATTGGTAATTACCGCAGTTTCTGGACTAATTTTATTTTTTCCCAAAGCAGATAATCGCCAGCTGGAAAGCTCAAAAACAACAGTTGAATCTTTTTTGAGATCTTTGAGCTTATCCAAAACAGAAGCTTGACCAATGCCGACTTTGATTGGATTTTTTCTGGCTAAGCGCAAAATTTCATAAATCAAAGTGGCGGTAGTTGTTTTTCCCTTGGTGCCTGTAACACCGATTATTGGATTTTTACATAATTTGAAAAAAAGACTGGAATCAATTTCCACCGGAATTTTATTTTCCAACGCCAATTTTATTTGCTTATTGTTCCATGGCGCACTTGGATTTTTTATTACCATATCAGCACCAAGAAAATCTTCCGGACGATGTTGTTGAAAAACATAAGAAATATTTTTCAAATCTTTTAATTTCTCAAGTGAAGAGGCTAATTCTTCCTTGGATTTCAAATCCGTTACCGTAATTTTCGCTCCCACTTCAGATAAAAAACGGACGGTTCCCACACCGCCTCCATGAAGACCCAGTCCCATCACTGTAATTCGCTTGTTTTTTAGATCAACTACATTCATTATTTATAATGTTACCTTAAACTAAGATATTACTATTTAATTTTTAAATTTTTAATTCTTAATTTTTAAATAATTTTCAATGAATAAATTTTTTAAAAAATCAGTTTAGAAATTAAAAATTATAATTTATTTAAAAATTACAAAATTTCAAATTAAAAATTTTCTTTACCGCCTTATTACTTTCCCATTCCTCACTCCCACATATTCCCCCCCTTGAATAACCATCTTACCATTTACCAAAGAATAATCAACTCCTTGTGAATATTGGTATGGCCGTTCCTTATCGGCCGGAGCAGAAATTTTATTTTTATCTAAAACTAAAACATCAGCGAAAAATCCTTTTTCCAGTTTTCCTCTTTTGGCAATTCCAAATTTTTCTGCCGGAAACGAAGTCATTTTTCGAATCGCTTCTTCCAAGGAAATTATTTTTTCCTCTAAAACATATTTTTCTAAAACTTTCATAAATGTGCCAAATGATCTTGGATGAACTAGCTCCCCAGTTTTCGCGTGATTAATGTTGTAGCCCGCACCATTTGAAGCAATCATAGAAAGCGGATGAGCAATTGCCATTCTCACATTTTCTTCACTTAAAATTTCCATGGAAGTTATCACTCGACCTTCTGAAGCAATTAAAACATCAATAATCGCTTCTTCCACTGTTTTATTTTGCGAAATTGCAATTTCCGTTATTTTTCGACTTGTTAAAGTTTTATCCATCAGACTAGATGCAATTTCAATTTTTTCATATTCAAAACCAGATTTTTTCATTTCTGCGATAACTTTGGTGCGAATAGCCGGATCTTTGAGGCGATGAAGCATTATTTTTCTCCCACCTTCCGCTACCCAACTCGGAAGCATCGCATACAATACCGAACCAGTATTGGTATAAGGATATACATCAAAAGAAACATCCATTCCAGATTTTTTAGCCAAAGAAATATGTTCCAAAACTTCATTCATTTTTTTCCAATTCTCTTTTCCCATTATCTTGAGATGAGCGATATGCAATTTCATCTTGACTTCCCGACCAATCTTAATCGCTTCTTCCACCGATTCAACAACTTCTCTGGCTTCATCGCGAATATGCGTCACATAAACTCCGTCATATTTCTTAACAATATTTGCTAGATTCATCAGTTCCTCACTTGTAGCTAGCCGAGCATGAGTATAAACAAGACCCGTAGAAAGTCCGAGCGCACCTGCCTTCAAAGAATCCTGAAATGTTTTTTCGATAAATTTTATTTCTTTTGGATTAAGCGAACGCAACTCGTTTTTCAATATCCCCCGCCGTAAATTTTCATGACCCACCAATGTTGCAAAATTAACCGGCAATTTTTTAACCTCCATTATTTTTAAAAATTCTTTCATGGACAACCAGCTAAAATTTATATTTCTAAGATCTACCCATTTTTGAATTGATTCGATGGTCAAGGGAGTTACGAATGGTGCCAGCGAAGATCCGCAAGCTCCGCCGATAATTGTGGTGATACCTTGATAGGCTAAACTTTCCAAATCAGGATTCAAAAATATTTGCCAGAAAGTATCGCTATGATTATTCACATCCACAAATCCCGGACAAACAATTTTTCCACGCGCATCAATTTCAATTTCACCTTTCTCATTGTGAAGCTCTCCAATTTTTACAATCTTATCTTCCGAAATTGCAACATCCGCAAAAAACCCCAGCTTCCCCGTGCCGTCAATTATTTTTCCGTTTTTAATTAAAATGTCGTACATAAGTTTTTGTTTATTTTTTTAATTTTTTGCGATTATTATTTTTCAAAAAATTATTTTCCGACACAATCGATCTTTTTGTCACGTCATCCTGAGGACGACGCTAGCCGGACGAAGGATCTATTTTGTATCACCACCATTATAATTCATCATACAAATCCAACCACTCGGGATTATCTTTTTCAATCAGAGTTATCTTTTTTCTTCTAACCCAACCCTTCAATTCTTTTTCTCTGGCAATAGCTGTCGGCATATCTTCAAAAAATTCATAATAAACTAATTGATCTATATTATATTTCTTAGTAAAACCTTCGATCAGTTTTTCCTTATGTTCCCAGCCCCTTCTTTTTATATTACTCGTTACTCCAATATACAAAGTCCGAGAATGATTAGTCATAATGTAAACGCAAGGCTGTTTCATATTTTTCACTTATTCCGTCATTTTTATTGAGCAATCAGTAGCAAGTGATAGATCCTTCGCTTCGACTTTGGTCGAAGCTCAGGATGACGGTTTTATTAGTATTAGCACAATCAGTTTCTCGCATCTTTCCATCAGGAGCCTCTAACTTCAACCCGTGACAAAATGTCACGACTTCACTTCCTTCTTCTATTAGTCGTTGTTTTAACTTTCTCCAATAAGCGCCCGCATCCACACTCCCTGTTAATACGCCCGCAATATCCACCACCGAAAACCACCATTCTTTTTGAAAAATAATTTTCCGAATCTCCTTACCTCTAAAAATAGCAACTTGACTATCATTTTCAATATTATTTTTTTCTTTTTTCATTTTTTTATAATAACATTTATTACAATGATATTATATCACCATATTCAATCTTGGCAAGTTTCGATTTATGGATAACTTTATTTTGTAATAAACTCTGCCATTTCAACCAATCGATTGGAATATCCCCATTCATTGTCATACCAACCGACAACTTTCACTAAATTTCCGTTAGCCATCGTGAGGGGGAGATCAACAATGGCACTGTTTGGATTGCCCTTAAAATCCATTGAAACCAACTCTTCTTCCGTAGTGGATAAAATATTTTTCAAACCATTCTTCAAAGCCTCTTTGAAAGCTTGGTTAATTTCCTCCTTAGTCACTTCTTTTTTCAAATTACAAATAAAATCCACGATTGAAACTACGGGCGTTGGAACGCGTAGCGATATACCATCCAAATTTCCCGCCAAATGTTTCATAACTTTTCCTACAGTTTTGGCCGCGCCCGTCGTGGTTGGAATAATATTAAGCGTAGCCGCTCTAGCCCTCCTTAAGTCTTTGTGAGGCAAATCTTGCAATCTCTGATCATTGGTATATGAATGAGTAGTTGTCATAAAACCTTTTTCCACCCCAAAATTTTCATCCAAGACTTTTATCATCGGTGCCAAACAATTAGTGGTGCAGGATCCATTGGAAATAATTTCCTCGTTTTTATATTCCTGTTCATTGATGCCTAGAATGTAAACTGGCGTATCATCTTTGGCCGGTGCGGAAAGAATAACTTTTTTTGCTCCCGCTGAAAGATGCTTTTGCGCCTTTTTGTGCGTGTCAAAAACTCCACTGCATTCCAAAACTACATCCACCCCCAAATCTTTCCAAGGTAACTTTGTTGGATCAGGCTCCATAAAATATTTTATCCGCGTTCCATCTACAATGAGTTCTGAATTTTCTTCATCCACGGAAATTTCTTTTTCATAAATACCATAGGAAGAATCGTATTTCAAAAGATGCGCCACTGTTTTGAGATCCGTCAGATCATTGATTGCCACTACTTCAATGTTATCTTTAGAAAATGCGATTTTGAAACTTGGTCGGCCAATCCGGCCAAAACCATTAATTGCAATCTTTACCATAATTTTTGAATTTTTGAATTTTGTAATTTTTAAATAATTTTTAATGTTTTAATGTTTAAAAATTAAGAAATTAAGATTTATTTACAAAATTAAGAATTATAAAATTTAAAAATTTTCTACTTTTATTATACTTCAACATTCGTTATTTTCCAATTCTCTCCCGCTACTTTTTTGATATTGAATTTAACCTCGGAAAATTCAGTGTTTTTTGCAATACTTTGCAATCCAAACTGTAAATTTTCCAGTGATATATCTTCAGTATGCTCCTCGAATCCATCATGCACCAAAGCGATTGTTCCAATCTCCACATTCACACTGCGAATCTGCTCAAGTTTTTTTTCTTGAACTATTTTTTTCAATTCATCAATTATCTCTTTGGCTAAAATAAAGTCATGCATAAAATGTCTGAACCACTGATTATCACTGATTTACACATGATCCGCCAATTGCGGACACATAAATTTTAATTCATGTGCAATCAGGATAATCACGCGCTAATCAGTGGTTCTGATTTAATTCTTTCCACAACCCATGCACATTGCAATACGCCCGCACTTCAATGTGTTCTGCTTCCAGACAAAATTCAGCCGATGGTTCTTGCCCTAGTTCAAGATGCTTTCTGTAGACTCGATGCTCTGTGATCACTTCAATCCATTCGATATAATGAGCTGACTCCATTGGATGAGAAATTTTTCCTACACTCACAATCACGCCAATAGCTGTTCTTTCAATTACGGGCAGATGTTTTTCCATTCCTTCATCTTCCATTTTTTCCTGTTTAAGTTCCATCGGCACTCCGCAACAAACTAATTCACCAGCTCCAGTGTGAGCCATCTCAACAATATTCCCACAAACATTGCATTTATAAATTTGATTAAGTTCAGTTGCCATACACGCTAATAGTCGCAAATTGTAAAGCAAATTAATTCTAATTTAATATGCTTGCACTACAATTGACGATTTTATATTAAAAATTACATCTTATTCGCATTCATTAGTTTTCCCATTCACAAAACATTTGCATCTAGTGGACTGCACAACTTATACAAGGATCATAAGCTCGAATAAAAGCCCGTAATTTCTGTTCCCTATCTTTATTTTTTAATTTCATAACACTCGGAATATATTGAGCGATATCATTTTCCAAGTTTGACAGAAATTGGGCTGTTGGCGTAATAATATTGACATTTTTAATATAACCCTTGGCATCGATTTCCGTGTGATAATATAGTGTCCCTCTTGGCGCTTCCACCGCAGCCACTCCCACTCCTTCTTTTATCTCATACGGTTTTGTCAAAACATTTTCCATATTAGAATGAAGGATTTGTTTTATTAAAAGTGACGACTCTTCGATAGCATGAATCACCTCCACCATTTGAAATAAAATATTGTTAAACGGATTGTAATTAGGAAATTTCAATTCTAAAATTTCCAAATATCGGTGCGCTTCCGGACGCAATTTATTTTTGTTCAAATTGACTCGGGCAATTGCTCCGACCATATAACTTTTTTCATTATGCTCCACTCTTTTTATCACTTCTTTTTGTTTTTGCAATTCGCAAAAATTATTTTCAAAACTGCTAACGGGAATATGCAAGCCGAAATTGGAAACAACATCTCCATCATAAATTGCATACTTGCCGGATTTCAAAAGACCCACATATTCAGTTTTCCGCCAAAAATCAGGCAGGATTATTTTTTTGAAAAATTTCCCCAGTTCCATTGCGTCTTCTAAAATTTCTCCGGAAGAAAAAACTATTTTTTTCAATTCAGAAACATCAGGAATTTTTTTGAATCCGCCCACTTCGTTAGTCAAAGGATGAATCACCCTTCCGCCAATCACTCGCACTATTTCCATTCCATATTTCCTGATTCTTATCGCTTTTTTTGTTTCTTCTGGATATTTTTCCGTCAATTTCAAATCATTATCAATATTAAAAAAATCCGCCAGCGACAAAAAGAAAAGATGCAGTGCGTGCGAATAAATAATTTGACCGAGCTCCATTATCTCACGAAGTTTTTCTGTTTCTTCACTTACTTTTATCCCAAAAGCATTTTCGATAGATTTTATCGCAGTCAAATTATGCACTACAGGACAAATTCCACAAATCCTTTGCGCAATTACAGGCATATCCGAAAAATGCCGACCAATCAAAACACTTTCAATCAGCCGAATTCCTTCCTGTACTTCCAACTTGGAAGATTTCACATCACCACGCATTACGCTCGCCATAAAACCAGCATGCCCTTCCATTTTCGCTATGTGATTAATCTTAATGTTCATAAAAAAGTTAAATTTCCAAAATTCAAAAATGATTTTGATATTTGAATTTTGATATTGTAATTTATTTGGAATTTGGAATTTGTGATTTGTGATTTTTATTTTAACTATTTATCTCTTTCTTCTATACTATCTCTTAACCCGTATATTTCTGTCACATTTTCAAATTCTTCTTCCGTCATCATATTTTTCAATGTCGCTCGCATAGCCGAAACATTGCCCTTTGGTCGAAGTCCTCGGCAACCTTGACACATCATGCCGGCACTGGGACAAACTGCATTGCAACCACCCAAAATCATTGGTCCAAAACAAGGTTTCTTGTCAAGAAGTAAACACCGGTTACCTGCTTTTTTACATTCCACGCAAACTGGCAGATCTGGAATAATTGGTTTTTTACCCTGCCTCTTCGGCAGACAAGCAGTCAAAAGTTCTGGAACATATCGCAAAAATTCTTCCGGATTAATTGGGCAACCGGGTAAAGAAAAATCAACTTTCACAAAATTATCAATTTCTTTTATCTCTGGATTGGACACGCCTGCAATATATTTATAGACATGCTTGATCGTATTGGTTTTTTCTTGATAATTTTTTATTTCTGGTATTCCGCCCATGGCCGCACAATTTCCCATGGCTACTAAAATTCGGCTTCTTTTTCTGGCTTCTTTTAGGGTTTTTATATTATCCTTTGTTACGGGATTTCCTTCCACTAAAACTAAATCCAGTTTTTTCCCTAAATCTTCTTCGTCTTCAATCAAACGAAAATCCACCATTTCTACCGAATTAGCGAAATCCAAAAATCTTTGCCCCAAGTCTAAAAGTGCAAACTGACAACCCTCGCAGGATGTCAAACTCACAATCGCAATTTTTGGTTTCCTGCGAGCCCGCGAGGCAGGTTTATTTTTTTCACTCTTTACTTTTCGCACTTTTATTTTAATACTTTTTTCTATATTTCTTTTTTGTATTTTTTTTTCTGACATAAATAATTTTAAAAATTTGATTTGACTAAACAAATTATACCACATTTCCATTCATTGACAAAGAAACCTTCTCCATACACAATGAGTTTATATTCCCCTATGCTAATTTTATAACTTTTAAACTTTATAACTAAATTTTATGTCGCTAAAAATTGGCACGCTCAAAGCACAACCCAACATTATTTTGAGAATAAGGTAGTCCCTTTTGAGTTCCAGTTAGATCTTCCGGCTCCGAATTGGCAGACTATTCCACATACCCACAGCGTAAAAAGAGAAGTAGTAAATTAACCAACTATAAAGACGGATCTAATTTAAGGATCCGTCTTTTTATTTGTAGTGTTTTAGTCTTATTTTTACTATTAATGTTTTCTTTTATTTATTAGCGTTTTTTATGGCCTTTTTTATCTTTTTTAGAATTGCTTTCTGGACATAGCTCACGCAAGCTCCTTGATTCTTAAATGAAGGATTGTTGAAAGTTTTCCATCCTTTTTTTGTACATTGATTCAATTTAGTCGGAGGACCAACAAGAATAGGTTTTGAAGTTAAACTAAAATCGTCAAAGCTTCCGCCAGCATTTCCACTACTAATCCCAGATAGTCCAGTTCTATTAGGAGTAACAACTGTATGCGTTGCAATATATTCGTCATCTAAGTATATCGCCAATTCTCCAGTAATACTATTGGCATCAATTTTTAAATCTTGCCACTTT
The DNA here is from genome assembly GCA_002772115.1 of Candidatus Moranbacteria bacterium CG23_combo_of_CG06-09_8_20_14_all_35_22. Taxonomy (GTDB): domain Bacteria; phylum Patescibacteriota; class Minisyncoccia; order Moranbacterales; family UBA2206; genus UBA2206. The sequence continues at coordinate 1,643 of PCRW01000008.1, read as the reverse complement.
CTTTCGCTAAATATAGTTGGATAATCGCCATAGTAAAAGTTGCCGTCGATTACCTCCATAACACGAAAACCTATGCCGTAAGGGTAAAATACATCTACCCAATTTTTATCGTCTTGGTACCAGACTGTAATTCCAGCATAGCCATTGTCATGCCAAAGAACTTTTGCTTCAATTGACTGACTGGACATAATATTATTATCTACAAGAAATTTATAATGATCTCCTCCGGTGTCTTGTTTTACAATGCCATCCTCAATTCTCCAATTTCCAAAATCTACACGTCCGGGATAGGGGCTATAAGCTGACCAGCCATCAGTATTTCCGTCATTAAAATTATCCGCAAATGTGCTTGCTTCACAATCATTTACTACGCCAACAAAGAGCATAATACATACAAGCATGAATATTTTTTTCATATTTTTTAATTTAATTTTTAATTTAATTTCAAGCGTTTGAGGTAGCTTACCACCTTCGACCTTTAAAAATAACTAGCCTATTTTCAAATTAATTATCTTGTATCTCATCTATCTGTGATTTATTTAATTTCCAAAGTCCATCTTCACGAATCAATTTCCATTGACCTTCAAATTCCTTAGTTATAAAAGTATAAGATTCTTCTCCAAAATCAGTTGCAAGAAGTGAAGCAAAGACTGTATTTTCATTAGGTATTAATTCTACTTTTTTTAATGTGATAAAATAAGTATTATCAAATCCTTCTTTCCAATTTTCAAATGGAATTTTTTTCTTGCGATCTATCGAATAAAAATCATAAGCTTCCTCTAGCATACCAGCACCAAGAGCATCATAATATCTGGCCACAACCTCTGCTTGATCGCTAGGATAGTTTTTTTCTATTTCCTCTCTGGAAGCTAACTTGCTTTTCTCCAGCATCTTTGCAACGCGTGCTTCAATCTGATTAGCTCTTATGGCAAATCCGATATTTTGAGCATTTCGCAAAGAAGAAGTATTAATACCGACAACTTTTCCACATCCGTCTAGCAATGGACCACCTGAATTACTAGGGTTAATTGTGGCATCCATTTGAATATATTGATTACTATTAAAATCATCTAGTGTTAAGGCAGAAACAATTCCTCTAGTTATTGAAATATTTTTTCTACCACTAGGAAAACCTACGGCATAGACTTCATCTAACTGTTTTATAGGATTTTTTCTCCACCCCAACTCTTTTGTCCCTTCTATTCCCTTGACCTCCAAGATAGCAAGATCCATAACCGTATCCGTAGCAACTACTCGAACATCAGAAGTATGCCCATTATAACCACTTACACTAAGATCTTTATTGAAACTAACCACATGATTATTTGTCAGTACCATATTAGGGGAGATAAAAAATCCACTGCCACTGCCCTCACTGCCCTCAATCAAAACAACCCCCTTAACTGCCCTATTAACACTTTCCTTGCTACAAAAGAAAGCTGATTCAATTTTGATTTTCTGATATAAGAACACCACAATCACTACTAAAATAATCAAAAAAATAGCACCGATCTTTTTGAAATCCCATCGCTGATTTTTTTTACGCAATAGATTGATTATTAGACCTGTTGCTTTTTAAGCAACTATGTTAAAATTTAGACAGAGTTAAAAAATAAAAATACAACCAAATAATATGTTCAACA
>PCRW01000044.1:18309-28901 GCA_002772115.1 Candidatus Moranbacteria bacterium CG23_combo_of_CG06-09_8_20_14_all_35_22 | reverse complement strand
CGCCATTTACTCTTATCCGAGTAAAATGGAGACTGAATGTTAATTGTTCAGTGATTATTAAATAATCAACAAAAAAATGAAAAAAACACAAGTATACATTTTCCTAGCGCTAATAATATCCTTCGGATTTTTTTTGCGTATTTATAATATTGAAAATGTTCCACCAGGAATTTATCCTGATGAAGCTGTGAATGGTCTAGACGCCCTAGAAGCAACAGAAGGTAATTGGCAATGGTTTTATCCGGCTAATAATGGCAGGGAAGGATTATTTATGAATTTAATTGCTTTATGCTTCAAATTTTTTGGCGTAAGTATTTTAACATTAAAACTTCCTGCCATAATTTTTGGGACATTAACGATTTTAGGAACATATTTATTCGCTAAAGAACTCTTTCGAAATGAGCGCATAGGACTAATTAGTTCTTTTTTAGTGGCCACTTCCTTTTGGGCAATTAATTTTTCTCGCATTTCTTTCCGCGCCAATATGCTTCCCGTTATTTTAGTTTTTTCTTTTTATTTTTTAGCCAGAGGTCTTCGGACTAAAAAATGGACCGATTTCGCTTTAGGCGGATTTATTTTCGGTCTCGGACTTCACACTTACATTTCTTTTAGGATTGCTCCGGCAATTTTGATTGTAGCGTTTATAGCTTTGATTATAAATCGGCGTCATTTTTTGCAAGAATACTGGAAAAATATTTTGTTTTTCTTTTTTTTCTTTCTAATCTCTTCCGCTCCAATGCTTTATACTTTTTTCATTTCTCATCCAGAATATTTAGAATCTCGATCTGCTAGTATTTCCGTTTTTTCTTTAGAAGCTAATGGCGGACATCCTATTAAGTCATTTTTAAAAAGTTTTTCCTTAAGCCTTTTAAAATATAATTTTTGGGGCGATCAAAATTGGCGCCATAATTTCCCGCCCTATCCCCTTTTGGATCCTATTACAGGAATAGCCTTTATGTTTGGTCTAATTTATGTTATTTGGAAATTTTTCCATTTAGCAACACTTAGATTTTTCAAAAAAATCCACGATGAAAAAATTAAGAATTATCTAATTTTATTAGCTTCTTTCTTTTTTATGCTAGCGCCTGAATTTTTAACCGCCGAAGGTAATCCGCATGCTCTCCGCGCCATTGGAACACTTCCTTTTGTTTTTATTTTTTCCGCCCTAACTTTCAATTATTTATTGGAATATGCGGAAAAATTATTTCCTAATTTTAAAAAAATTATTTATTTTCTTTTTATTTTAATTTTTGCTTTTATAGGAATCTTCAATAGCGTTAAATATCATCTTGTTTGGGCAAAAAAACCACAGACAGCGGAAGCTTTTGAAAAAGTAATCATTGATATTGAAAAATACATTCAAACAATATCCCCGGAAAAAGAAATTTTTTTACTAGCTGGAAATATGCAAAGAGTTCCATTAAAGTTTTTTAATTGGAAAAATCAAAATTTTCACGATCTTCATCCAACAGAAATTAATAATATTTCTCCAAATAATCGCAATGATTTTGTTATAATTTTTATGGATTATTATAAAGATGATATTATAAAAAATATCAACTTACGATTTCCAAGAATGCAACTGGAAGAAAAAAAAGATAATTTTGGACAAGTTTTTTATATTTTAAAATAACTATTTTAATTGTCATTTTTGCCCACGCTAAATGATAATAAATCTTATGAAAAAATTCATCGAAAAGCATTATAAAAAAATTGTTTTTTTGATTTTAACTTTTATAGCTGTTGTTTCTTTACTCAACTCTGCCCAAGACAGCGCCAACTTTGACGAAAAAGCCCACATTCCAGCCGGCTATTCTTATGTAACTTTTCATGATATGCGCCTCAATCCGGAACATCCGCCTCTACTTAAGGATTTTTCTGGGCTAATGCTTTTACCGATGGATTTAAAATTTGACATCACAAAAAAATTCTGGACCACTGATATCAATGGCCAGTGGGATGCTGGGGATAATTTACTTTGGCGAGAAGGGAATAATGCTAATCGAATAATTTTTTGGGCGCGCTTTCCTTTTGTTCTTCTATCCTTAATTTTAGGCTGGTTTATTTTCAAATGGACTAGAGAATTGGCCGGCCTTTGGGCTGGACTTTTTGCACTTTTGCTTTATGCTTTTGACCCTAATATTCTCGGCCACAATCATTTCGTCACAACCGATCTTGGCATCGCCACTTTTATGACTTTTTCTTTTTATTATTTCTTGCGCTTTATAAAAGAGCCGACTTGGAAAAATGTTATTATCGGTGGAATATTTTTGGGACTAATGCAACTAGCTAAATTCTCTTCCATTATCGTTTTCCCAATTTTCGGTTTAGTTCTTTTAATCTATCCTCTAACAAAAATAGATCGCCACAAAAATGAAACTAGTTGGAAATTTAGATTTAAAAATTTAGGAGAATATTTAGGCAAAGGAATAATTGCTTTCATCCTTTCTTTCATCATTGTCTGGGCAGTTTATCTTCCAAATATTTACAAAATGCCTACTCAAAATTTGTCTGATACAATTGAATTTTATTTCCCAATCAATGATCCCTCCCCTTCTGCCGTAGCCGTTAATAAAACCGCCAATATTCTTAATAATAATCTAGCTACTCGCCCGCTAGCAGAATATCTTCTAGGTATGGCTATGGTCTTTAAGCGCGTAGATGGAGGAAACGGGGCTTATTTTATGGGCCAAGTTTCTAGTTCAGCTTTCTCTGCCTATTTTCCAACAGTTTTCGTTCTCAAGGAACCACTTCAAAATTTGTTTTTTATGCTTTTGGCTTTGGCAATTGCTTTTTCAATTTTGATAAAATCAGTTTATCAGAAATTCTCCCAAAAACTATCTCCCAATCAAAATTTGATTTCTTTTATCCGTCATAATATCGTGAGCCTTTCCCTTTTATCTTTTATCTTTCTTTATGCTTTTGTAAGTATCACCGGCAATCTCAACATCGGCTTTCGCCATCTTTTTCCAATTTTGCCATTTATTTATATCCTTACCGCCAAAACAATTTTCAATTTTCTAAAAAAATTAGAAAAAAATACTCGACTAATTTGGAAAATTATTCTAGTGTTTATGTCCCTAGCTTTAGTTTTGGAAACACTCGGCGCTTATCCATATTATATGTCTTATTTCAACCAATTGGCTGGCGGACCAAAAAACGGCTACCGCTATGTAACCGATTCTAATGCTGATTGGGGTCAAGATCTAAAAAGACTAAAAATATTTGTTGACCGCTATAATTGGTGCCCAGAAAATTCTCTCGATTCTTTTTGTGAAATTTATAATCCCCAACTCCCGCCAATGGATAAAATCCGTCTTAACTATTTTGGAGGGGTAGATATTAAATATTATTTCAAAAATCAAGCTATCGACTGGTGGGATTCACGCCGTCCAATTGAAAACGGCTGGTATGCCATTTCCACCAATTATCTGATGGGCAGTATTTATGACACCACCAAAAAAGACAGCGAGTCATATCGCTGGACAAAAGATTTGAAACCTTTCGCTCAAGTTGGAACCGCCATCTTTCTGTATTACATAACACCTCAACAAGCGGAAAAAATAAACTCGCAAATATGATAACCTTCTATTTTAATTTCTTTCTTTATCCCTTGGAGGCTCAACCTCCAAAAAGGAGGTTGAGCCTCCTTGGTTTAGTATAATCTTATTTAGTTTTTATTTCTTCTATGGGTTTAGCTGATTGCGAAACTGTGCTGTCCTTAAATTTGTAATAAATTTTATTGTCTATCCGCAGATCCACATATTCCAAATCTTGGCGTTGATTTTTTTCAATTTTATTTTCCAAAACCACTTTGAGCATTTCGATTTCTTTTTCTAAATTTATATCTTCATTGAAATATATTTCCCAGCCCGCCTCGACTCGCTCGCCTCGATTTGGCGAAGCGGGCGGAAACGACCGCTCGTCGACGCGAGGCGGGCCTTCTTTGGTTTTAATTCGAATGTCTTTGGAGACAAAACTTTTCGCTTTAAAATTATTTTCTATTTTCAAGCCAATTTCTTCTAATTTAACTTTAATTCCAAGAACATATTCCAAGTAAGATTGATCTAAAATAAAATCCCCTAAATTTATCCCTTTCGAATTTTCGTCGGTCAAGATGATAAAATTATTAACGCTATCATTTTGATTCAAATTGATTTCCTCATAAGCCTCCCTATTCTCATCCAGCATAAAACATTTATCACCCCCACAAAAAATCAATTGTGGTTTTCGCTCAAAAATTATAATTTCCAATTTATTCGGAAATTTTCTTTTTGTTTCAACCTTTCTTATTATTTTGAAACTTTCCAATAAATCTTTTTTGATTTTTCCCGTTCTGACCAAAAGTAAATTATTTTTCTTTATAATGCCTAAATATTCTCCATAAATTTTCGAATTGATATTCTCCAGTACTGCTTCTCGGTTGATTTTTTCATTGCCAACAATATCGACTGTGGTTATTTCTAAAAATTCGGAAAAAAACAAAGCATACATTAAAACTGCCACGAAAGCAATAGAAATTAGAAAAAATAAAAAACGAAGAACAGAAAACTTTCTACGGATTTTATTATTTTTATTTATTCGTTGATTTTTTGGACTAAGCATTTTTTATTTTTTTATTATCCTAACATCGAATGTTAGGATAAACTATATTACATTTCCAGCGCTAAATTTTCCATAACTAACCTAGAATTAGAATTGGTTTCTTTAATTATTTTTAAGCTTTTTTCAATTTCCAAAATGAGCTTCAATGCTTTTTTTCGATCAAGCTGAAAAAATTCAGTGTTACCAAAAATATTTTCCCGCAAAATTACTGTCCAAAAACTAAGTTCCTCGACTAGCGCCGAAGTATCTTTACTCAATTCTTCGCAAAAAGAAAATTTCTCGCTTAAATTTTCTTCTAACATTTTTTTCAAATCTTTTTGAGCCTTGATTCTTTTTTCCATTTCTTCTTTTTCTTTTGTAAAATTTATCGCCAATCCTGGTCGATTAAGCGCCCAGAATTCCAAGTTTTTTGCATCGTTTTCATTTTTCAATATTTCTACAATTTCTTTTTTCTCCGCTAAACCAAATTTTTTGATGACGCATCTAGATTTGACGGTCGGAATAATTTTGTCAGCATTTTCCGTTATCAATATTATCACAGTTTTTTGGGGCGGTTCTTCTAATGTTTTGAGCAAAGCGTTTTGTGAAGCGTTAGTTAATTTTTCTGCCTCATCTATTATTGCAACTTTGTATTTTCCAAAATAAGCTGACAAGCTAAGCATCTGTTGCAATTCTCTGATTTTTTCTATTTTTATATCTTTCTTTTTTATCTTTCCGTCCTTTTCCTCCGTTTCTGGAGAAATTATAATTATATCTGGATTGATTTTTTGATTTTCTTCTTGCCCGCCCACCCGCAAAGCTTCCCAACTATTATCGGGATGCAGGCGGGTGATTTTTCTAGCAAATTCTAAAGCTAAACTAAATTTTCCCAAATGCGCCGGCCCGCAAAAAAGATAAGCTTGAGAAATTTTATCCTTCTCAATACTTCTATCTAAATAATTTATTATTTTTTGGTGACCGATTATTCGCATTCGCAAATTTACAATTTTCAATTTTCAATCAATTTACAATTTTCAATTTTTTAATTTGAAAATTCATTGAAAATTGATCATTGATTATTGAAAATTATTTATAACCCTACTAATAAATTCTCTCATCTCTCTAATAAATTTTTCTTTCGAAAATTTTTCTACACTTTGCTTAATATATTCCCTATCATATTTTTCTTCTTTTTCGATAAATCTTCTTACTCCATCAGCGATTATTTCCGCCGTAGAGGTCGTAAAAAATTCCCCTGTTTTGCCTTCTTCTATTATCTCCACTGCTCCCCCATCTTTTATCCCAATTACCGGCACGCCGTACATCATGGCTTCAATAGGAGCGATGCCGAAATCATCCACGCCGGGAAAAATAAAAGCTCTGGCGTTTTTATATATTTCTGGCAACTTTTCATCTTTTTGATAACCTAAAAATTTTATATTACTCTTCGCAATTTTTTTAAGCCTTCTTTCTTCTTTACCCGTACCCACAATAATAAGTGGCAATTCCAATTTATTAAACGCTTCAATCGCCTTATCTATTTTTTTGTAAGCCGAAAGTCTTGAAACTATTAGGAAATATTTATCATTCGTACTGGCGGACCCGCCCGCAACGCTTCGCAAGCGAGCTTGCTCGCGTAGCGATGCGGGCGGGTATATAACTTCACTTTCTTTCCGATAATATTTTTCAATTCTCTTTTGCGTATATTTTGAATTTGCGATTAGATAATCCGGCCGATCAACCGCTAGTTTATCCCACAATCGAAAATAACTTAGGATTGGACGAATTAAAAATCCTAGTTTTTCTTTTCTTTCATCGCGCAAATATTTTTCATTATAATCCCAAACAAAACGCATCGGTGAATGAATATAAGCAATATGAATCGTATCAAGGCGTGTTACAATTCCTTTGGACCAAGCCGAGGAAGAAGAAATTACCAAATCAAATTCGCGCAAATCAAAAGATTCCGGTGCAGTCGGCAAAAAAAACAAAAAATATTTGATCCTCCGGCGAAAAAATTTTGGCAGTTTTTGAAAGAATGAAGTCCTGATTTCTCGATTCTCGAATTTGCCTCTCATCTTTTCTTTGTCATAAAGCAAAGTATAAATCGGCGCTTCGGGAAACATTTCCGCCAACACTTCCAAAACTTTTTCTGCTCCGCCATATTGATTCAAAAAATCATGAACGAGAGCTATTTTTTTGTCTTTAAACTGTTCCATAAATTATAATACGAATCTACAAATTTTATGCAAATCTGGCGAATATGCAAATACTACAAATCATTTGTGACATTTGCTTATTTGTAGATTAGCATTTCATTCGTAGATTTGCATTACATCTGCGATAGCAACAACGCATTTTTCCCAACTAAACCTTTTCACATTTTCATTTCCTTTCTTTATTATAACATTTCTAAAGCTTTCGTCGCTAATTATTTTATAAGTAGAATCAGCAATGCTCATCGGTTCAGATGGCGTTACATAGGCCACGCTATCTCCGCCAACTTCCGGGAATGAAGAAGTATTGGAAGTGACTACAGGAACACTCACGCTTTGCGCTTCTAAAACTGGGAGTCCAAAACCTTCATAGAAAGTGGGGAATAAAAATACATCGGCGTTTTTTATCAATCCAAATTTATCCTCATCACTCACGAACCCAGGCATAATTATTTCCTCTTTATACTTACTGCTTTCTATTTTATATTTTATACTTTCATAACCATACCCAGGCAAACCAGCCAGTACCAAGCCATGCGGAATATTATATTTTTCCTTTAAAATTTCAAAAGCGCTAATTATCCCTTCAATGTTTTTCCTTTTTTCCAATCTTCCAATAAATAATAAGTATGGTTTATAATTTAAAATGGAGTACTTGGAGTCTAAATCTCCAATTGGAGATTTAGACTCCAAGTTTTGATTAACTCCTTCATATATAACTTCGATCTTATTTTCCGGAATTTTGTATAATTCAACTAAATCTTTTTTCGTATTTTTCGAAACTGCAATTATTTTCTTGGCCCATCGGCAGGATAATTTTATCGAATAACGCATGTAAATTCTTTCCCAAGCAGAGTAAGCATCTTTGACTATTTCATATTCCAAACCATGCACCACCACAAAAGTTTTCTTGGGCCCGCCTGCATCGCTATGCGTATTATAATCAGTTTTAATGCCTAATTTTTTTAATATTTTTTGAATAAATAATGCCAAAGAAAAAAGCGAAGCATTACGGTCAGGATGAATAAACGGCGCAACATGCGCGGGAATAAAAAGAACATCCACAGGATGAAGCAACATTTCCAGAGAAAGTCCGAATTGCGTCCAAAATCTCGGCCATTTCAAAACTTTTATTTTCCAATTCGCTGGCAAGGAAAAATTGATTTTTTGATTTTTTCTTAAATATAAAACAACTTGCGTTGCACCTGTAGAGACGCAGCATTGCTGCGTCTCTACGAAATGCGATACGAGGTGTTTTACCACTTGATAAGAATATTCCTCAATTCCCGTTCTTTGTTTGAAAAAAGCTCGAGAACCATCAATACCTATGATCATAATTTTTAATTTTAAGTTTTTAATTTTTAAATAATTTTTAATACTTAAATTTTAAAACATTAAAAATTAAGATTTATTTTAAAAATTACAAAATTAAAAATTACAAAATTATTTTGATAACATGATAGTCCTCTTATACAATTCTAAATTTTCTAGTGCAATGCCGATGCCTTTGATCACACAAAACAAAGGATCATCGGCCGTATAGCTTGGCACTCCAATAGTTTTAGTAATCAATTGATCAAGATTTTTTATCAGCGCTCCTCCGCCGGAAAGCACCATACCTTTGTCCATAATATCCGCCGACAATTCTGGCGGAGTTTCTTGTAAAACTTTTTTAATTGCGTTGATCACTTCGCGCAGTTCATCTTGAATAGCTTCCGTCACTTCATTGGAAGAAATTTTAATGGATTTTGGCAGTCCGCCTGTCAAATCCCTTCCTCGCACATCCGCATATTCCTCTTTCACTTGAGGCATCGCTGAACCAATTTTTATTTTTATTTCTTCCGCTGTCCGATCTCCGATCGCCAAACTATGTTTTCTTTTTATATAATCCGCAATAGCCTGATCAAACTTATTTCCTCCCACTCGCGCACTGGTAGCACAAACCACTCCACCCAAAGAAATGACTGCTACTTCCGAAGTTCCTCCGCCAATATTGATTATCATATTTCCAGAAGCGCTAGAAATTGGAATACCCGCTCCGATTGCCGCTAACATTGGTTCTTTAACAACATAAGCCACTTTTGCTCCGGCACGAATAGCCGCATCAATCACCGCCCGTCTTTCAGTAGAAGTTACCCCGACTGGAATGGAGATCATCACTTCCGGACGAACCAGTCGAAATCTTCCGCTCACTTTATTGATAAAATATTTGAGCATCGCTTCGGTAATTTTATAATCCGCAATCACGCCGTCTTTCATTGGACGACTAGCTTGAATCGTATCCGGTGTTCGCCCGAGCATTTCTTTCGCTTCAATGCCTACTGCCAAAACTTTATTTTCCAAAACCGAAACCGCCACCACACTTGGCTCATTAGCAACAATCCCCTTGCCCGGCACAAAGACTAAAGTATTAGCTGTCCCCAAATCAATACCGATCTTTCTGATGAACATATATTTAAAAATTCTCAATTTACAATTTTCAAATTGAAAATTCACTGAAAATTGGTAATTGATAATTGCAAATTAATTCTTAATCCTTTTTATCTGTGCTCCTAGCCTCTGCAATCTTTCTTCTATTTTTTCATAACCGCGATCAACTTGATAAATATCTTTGATAATAGTTTTTCCTTTGGCCAAAAGCCCGGCGATAATGAGAGTAGCACCGGCGCGAAGATCAAAACTCGTTATGGTTTTTCCAGTTAATTTTGTTGGTCCTTTTATCATTACTCGGTGCGGATCAAGAATTTTAGCCTCTGCGCCCATTCTTTGGAGTTCTCCAATATAATTAAATCTATTTTCATAAAGCGAATCATGGATTAATGTTTCACCTGTTGCTTGCGTCGCTAGTACACCAAAAGGAGCCTGCACATCTGATGGCACACCAGGATAAGTCCGCGTGTCTATCTTAGAAACCGCTAAAAGTTTTTTTGCTGAAATAACTTGAATAGAATTTTTGGAAATTTTGAAATCCGCTCCAAATTCGCGAAGTTTTTCCAAAACTAAATCCAAGTGGTCTTCGCGAGTATTATTAATTATTATCGGACTTCCAGTAGCTACTGCCATAATTAAAAATGTCGCCACTTCATTAGCATCAGGAATAATCTTATGACGCGCTCCTCGCAAATTTTTTGAACCGGTTATTTCTAAAGTATGGGTTCCTAAACCTTTAATCTTAGCTCCCAAAGAAATCAGAAATCTACCCAAGTCTTCCACATGCGGTTCGCAAGCTGAAATTTTTATAATTGTTTTTTTAGGAATTGCCGAAGCTAGCATCATTACATTTTCCGTCGCCGTCACAGAAAGTTCTCCTAGCACAACCTTAACAGCTTTTCTTTTTTTAGAAATTACATTATAGAATTTTTTATTTTGTGAAATTTCAATTCCCATCTTGCGCATCGCTTCAAAATGCGTGCCCAGTGGTCGCTTGCCAATAACACATCCCCCCGGATGATACAATTTGAAATTATTAAATCTGGCAGACAAAGAACCAAGCAATAAAATTGACGAGCGAAGTTTTTTTATTTTTTCCACATCCATCTTGGATGGATCTATGTTTTCATTACACACAGAAATTTTTCTTTTTCCCAACCATTTTATTTTTGCCCCCATACTTTCTAAAATTTCAATCATTCGAAAAACATCTTCAATCAAAGGAAGGTTGTCCAAAATACATTCTTTTTTAGTCAAGATTGTCGCCACTAAAATTGGCGTAGTAGCATTTTTTGACCCCCGCACATCAATTGTTCCAGAGAGCTTTTTCCCACCAATTATTTCGAAATGTTCCATATTTTA
>PCRW01000044.1:12435-18274 GCA_002772115.1 Candidatus Moranbacteria bacterium CG23_combo_of_CG06-09_8_20_14_all_35_22 | reverse complement strand
ATAAATTTTGTAAATTTGTATTTTTGTATTTATTTGTACTTTTGTAGGGATCTAAAAATAATCATCATACCCCTTCGACCAACTCACAACAGTGTCGGCATAAGCTTCACATTTGTTATTCCAATATGGCGAACTTGGTCCTCCACAATAATAAACTTTGGTAGCATAATGTTCCTTGCTTTTATTATCCGCTCCGGCTTTTTTCAATTTAAGCGCCATTCCCATCACACCATCTTCTAGTCTCCAAGGATTGGCTGGCTTATTTCCAGTTATTGAAGCAATACTTGATTTGTAACCTATCCAAGTACTGGGCATAAATTGAGCGATTCCCATTGCTCCACCATAACCATATCCCGGCCAGCAAGAAAGTTTTTTATCATTTTTTCCATAGCCAAGCTCATCCATTAATTTTAGAAATTCTGTTTTATCCGCTTCTTTCATATGTTTCTTGACTGGATTGGATCCTTTGTCATAATAGCATCCGCCAGTGAATCTTCCTAAATCAGTTTCTTTGTCTAACATGGCAAACAAAAATTCTTTTCGCACTCCGGTTTTTTTATCTGCATATTTTACCGCATCCACTACATCATCCATGCTGTATGAGCTACCCAAAAAACTGGACAAGGTACTTCTTAATTTAGCCATTTTGGCCTGAAGCTGACTAATTGTGAGTTTGGTTTCCGCAATATCCGAAACGATAGCATTTTTTTGAGACTGTTTTTCCGCCAACAATTCTTTATGCTCTTCTTTTTTTTCCGCCAATTCTTTTTTGACAGTTTCCGCATAATCTTTGTCTTTTTTTATTTCCTCAAAAATTACCAGCAGTTTTTCTTTAGCATTTAGTACTTGATCAAAATTCTGAAAATATTCGCCGAAGTTTTGATTGGTAAAACTTAGCCCTCCGAAAACCTCCTGATCACTGAAATACATTTCTTGCGCATAAGCAGTTAAGATTTTTTTATTCAATTCTATTTTATTTTTTAAATTTTCCAGCTCCTGCTCTTTTCTAGAAATTTCCGTTTCAGTTTTGTCCAAAAGACTAGCCGTGGTGTTGATTTGACTTTGCGTAACAGAAAGATTAGCCTGACTTTGTTGCAAATCTTTTTGTTCTTTTTCCAGCTCCGCTTCAGTTTTTTCTAATTTTTTTTGTGCGTTAGTAACATCCTCATCTGAATAAACTTTTTGGGAAAAACTACCAAAACCAATTGCCAGAAAAAAAACTGCCAGAAAAATAAAAATTATTTTCCTCTTTAAAATTATTTTCATATTTTAGACCGCTGAAGAATTAAAATTTTTGAGAAATTCTTGTTTGAGAATCCGAATTTCCTCCAAAAATTTCCTTTGGTAGCTGTTGATTGAGGGAAATTTTTGGCAAGGAAATTCAGGGTTCGAGTTTCCTGCCTCGCCGGCAGGCGGGAATTTCGAAAAAATTTTAATTCTTCAGTGACTTGTACTCATATTGTAGCAAATTTTTGACAAAAACAAAACTGCCCCGAGTACTCGGGGCAGTTTTTCCAGTATTTCACAAAAATCACTATTCTTTTTTAGTTTCCCCTCCGCCTGCATCGCTACGCGAAGCATTACGGGCAGGCTTCTTTTCTTCTTCTCCCTCTGGAGTTTTTTCCTCTTTGATTACTCCTTCAACTTTTGTCACATCTTCTTCCACTTTTTCTGAAAGTTGTTCTAACTCCTCATCACTTCGAGGAGGAGAAACAAGTGCCACCACAGTTTCTGGATCAAGATCAATCTTTATTTTTGGAGAAATTTCAAGATCTTTGATACAAATATGATCTTCAAAAGTTTTCAAACTTGATATATCCACAGTAATTTCCGAAGGTAAATCGGCTGGCAAACATTTGACGGTAATTTCGTCTAAACTTTTCACCAGCACTCCGTATAATTCTTTTACCGCCGGAGCTTCTCCAATATAATTCAATTCCACTGCTTTTTCAATTTCTTCATCCATTCTAACTTGAAAGAAATCAGCGTGAATAAATTTTCCAGTTACAGGATCTTTTTGAATTTCATAAATAATAACATTGCGTTTGTCTTTTTCATCAATATCCAATTCGATTATCGTACTTTCTCCAGCTTTCTTGAGCAATCTGGAAAAATCCAGCGCTTTGATCCAAAGACTTTTGGATTCTATTTTTTTTCCATAAACCACTGCCGGAACCAGTCCTTCTTTTTTTCCTTTTTTGGTTTTTTTCCCAAAAACTTCTCGGATTTTGGCTGACAATTTCACTTTATCCATATTTTTGCCACCCTACCCGCCCGCAACGCTTCGCGAAGCTCCGCGTAACGATGCGGGCGGGCCTGCCCTGCATTACTTCGAAGCTTAAACAAAATCATTTTGGTCTCTCAGGCGAAATAAAAATTAAAAAAGCTAAATGCTTTATCTCTAAGATTCTAGCAATAAATTAGAAATTCGTCAATCACTTATGAATATTTTTGGCTTAAATAAAGCCAACTTATCTAACTTAAACTTTATCGATAAACTTTTTAAGACCTTTTTCTCTCCCATTCATCAATTTTTGGCATATGCAATATTTTGACAACTTTTATTTTTTATTCATCATTATAAAAAATAAGAAAAAAAAATTAAGTTTTAATTCTCCTTATATACACACTTTGGACAAGCCCGATAGCGGAGAGCATTACCACCATTGAACTTCCGCCATAACTTAGAAATGGCAAAGGCACGCCTGTTACGGGCATCACTCCAATATTCATTCCAACATTGATAAAGAATTGAAAAAATAAAAT
Source organism: Candidatus Moranbacteria bacterium CG23_combo_of_CG06-09_8_20_14_all_35_22 (assembly GCA_002772115.1). Classification (GTDB taxonomy): domain Bacteria; phylum Patescibacteriota; class Minisyncoccia; order Moranbacterales; family UBA2206; genus UBA2206. Next base: position 15,508 of record PCRW01000044.1, on the reverse strand, counting down.
AGTTAAAATTCCCAGCGTGATCAAATAACCAAAATTATCCCGTGCCAATTTCGCGGTTTCTTTTATCCGCCAAAAAATAATGCCGAAAATAATAAAAATTGCTAGCGCTCCCAATAGCCCCAACTCTTCCGTAATCACAGAAAAAATAAAATCAGTATGTTTTTCCGGTAAAAAATTTAATTGAGACTGCGAACCATGGCCCAAACCTTTACCAAAAATTCCACCAGAACCAACCGCAATAGTCGCTTGAATCACATTGTATCCGCTTCCCATCGGATCATGCTGGGGTTTTACAAAATTTATTATTCTATTCTTCTGATAATCTTTTAAAAAAAACCAGCTAGATGATGTCGCCAGAATTCCAACAATTACAAGTAACGCCAGATTTTTTTTGTTTAATCCTGAAGCCAAAAGAAGCACCAGCCAACCTGATAAAATAACGGATGAAGAACCTAGATCTGGTTGTTTCAAAATGAGAAAAACAGGAATAAAAATAAGCACAATTGAAGCGATTATGCGGATGATTATACTCAATTGGGTTTTTTTCTTACTTAAAAAGCTAGCTAAAAAAATTATGATGATGATTTTAGCAATTTCTACCGGCTGAACATTAAAGAAAAAAAACTCCAACCAACCAGTATTGCCTTTGACAGTTTTTCCCAAAAAAATAACCGCCACCAGAATCGAGAGCATCAAAAAATATAATTTGGTGCTGTGATAATTGAGCAATCGATAATCAAAAAAAGCCAAAAAAAACATCGCTAATATTCCGATGATGATTGATATTGATTGTTTTTGAAAATTACTTGCATTGAAAACTGACCCAGAAAAAGAAATACTGTAAATAACCAGTAGACTCACCAGCAAAAGCAGGCTTATGGAAATTATCAAAATCCAATCTAATTTCAACAACTTATTCATTATGATAAAATCTTTTTAGAAAAGAATCAGAATTAAAAATATTTACCTCCGCTTGAGCTTCCATCGCACTCACCACACCAGGAAAATTGCTTGGCCAGAGAACTTTAAAATCTCTGTCTTCGCCGGATTTGATAGTTTTCATTTGGGTGGAATTAAGCGCTAAAATATTACCCGCAGAATCTTTCAAAATCACTTGAATTTTTATGCTTTCAAAATCATACGGGTTGCGATTTCTCAATAATCCTTGAGCGCTGGCAAAGCCCACTCCGCCAGAAATTTCGCTATAATTTTTGTTGATGATTTGAATATCCGGCCTTTCATAATAATCTTCAAATTTTACCCATTCAGAACTAACAATCTTGAATTCGCTCAAAGCTGGATTGACTGGAGAATCTAAATTATTTTCCACTATATATTTTTCTTCTCTCGGCAAAATAAAACCCGTACTATTTTTGGAAGCAATAATATTACCGGAAGAATCCTTGAAATTTATTTCATAAGAAAAATTTTTATTGCCAAAAACAGCATTCGGATTGGAAATCTTGGCATAAAAATCATATTTATCATTAATTCCTGAAGGGATAACCCCAATTTTTTCAATAATCAGATCTTGTGCTTTTATCTCATCACATTCCTTCTGGCAAACTCCTCCGCAATCTATGCCTTTTTCATTTTGATTTTTAATTTTGTCAAAACAACTTTCTTCCGGTTTTAGAATAGAATACAAACCAAAAATAATTAACAAAAAAATTGCCCCATAAATTCCAATTATAATATATTTTTTTCGTTCAGTATCCATAATGGCATTCTAGCATAAATTTACAAACTACAAAATAGCTTAAATATGAAATACTCCTATTTCTATTATTTTTCGTACTTTCGTATTTCGTTTATTTCGTATTTCGTAATAAACAAAAAAAGAGCATTATTCTGGCGGTGGCTTACTCTTCCCTAATAAATCAGGGTACCATCAGCGCTGAAGTGCTTAACTGCTCTGTTCGGAATGGAAAGAGGTGTAGCCACTTCGCAAAAGCCACCAAAATAATGCTCTTTTTTTTATTCGCATGCTTTAAAAAGCCTTGATTACCGGAGAAAAAAATAGAAAAAATACTACGGTCACCATTATAAGGGTAAAAAATGTAAAAATAAATTTCAAACTTTTCTTATAATTTTCCATAAATACAATAATTTAGTAATTTCTAACTGCTAACTACAAGTCGCTGATTTACGCTGACTTTACGCGGATTTTCGCCGACATTTTTTATATGTCCGCGTTTATCCGCGTCCAATCCGCGTTGATCTACGACTGATTAAGAGAGATAATGTTCAATTTATTAGTATCTCTCGGCTGAACGGATTACTCCGCTTTCACCTGAGACCTATCAAGCTAGTCATCTTCTAGCAAATCGTGTTCGTGCCTCACTTCATTCGTCACTCACCGCTGACTTACACTGACTTGACGCTGACTTACGCAGAATTTTTTAATTCCGCGTTTGTCCGCGTTTCAGTCCGCGTGTGTCCGCGTGTTTGTGTTGAACGCAGTGAGACACAAACAATTGCCTAATCTTGAGGTGGGCTTCCCGCTTATATGCTTTCAGCGGTTATCCCGTCCAAACGTAGCTACCCAGCAGTGCTCCTAGCGGAACAGCTGGTACACCAGAGGTTTGTTCTTTCCGGTCCTCTCGTCACATATTCCCCTATTTCTAGGAGTGCAGACTATATCTTCACCCCCGATTCTATCGGGGGGCCAACATATTATAGTGATATATTTCCAAATTCTATCAATCACTATCTTGTCGCCAATGAGGCAACAAAGTCGTTACGGGGTCAAGCCAGCACTACGCACTGGAATTACCAATTATCAATTTCCAGTTTCCAAACAAATCCTAATTTTTTAAATTGTGAATTACCCTGTGTGTCCGAGTACGGACAACAACAGGGAGTTCTTGCCGCTATTCCTTAAATTAGAAATTGATTAGAAATTAGAAATTAGAAATTAGAAATTCTAGTGCGAAGCACTAGCCGACTTCCCACGGTATTACCTTAAAAAATTATTATGGTCCTCAACCTAATTATACTACAAAAACAAAGAACCGCAATGTTTTTGATTCATTAAACCAAAATAATTATGAAGGTTTCACCGTTATTAGTC
>PCRW01000044.1:8534-12392 GCA_002772115.1 Candidatus Moranbacteria bacterium CG23_combo_of_CG06-09_8_20_14_all_35_22 | reverse complement strand
CCAAACCCTTGGGACCTTCTCCAGCCCCAGGATGCGATGAGCCGACATCGAGGTGCCAAACCCCTCCGTCGATATGGACTCTTGGGAGGGATCAGCCTGTTATCCCCGGGGTAACTTTTATCTGATGATCTTCTGCGCATCTATATGCGACAGTCGGTTCACTAACTTCTACTTTCGTAACTGATCGACTAATGAGTCTTGCAGTAAAGCTGGCTTATGCGTTTGCACGACGAGTCCGATTTCCATCCGGACCTAGCCAACCTTTGTAAACGCCTCCGTTGCCATTTAGGCAAATGTGTTAATCTAATTTATATCTCATACAATCAATTATATATGGACCAACAACTTCTTTAAATTTATCCATCGATTCAGAAAGGATATATATTTGATAGCCGTCTTTTTGATAGCGAAGTTTTGCATTGATTTCGAATTTGTTTTTCAAAATTTTTATCAAAAACAAAACCTCTTTTTTGGAAAAACATTGGGTATTGATGATTTTAGCTTTATGGAATTTGGATTTTTTTGATCCGTCATCCATAAACCAAACAGCTAAGCCAAGTGGCGTTAAGAGTTTTTCCGTTATTTTTGGAATAACTTTTTCACCTTTGGCATAAAATTGTTGGGCATAAAATCTGAAACTTCCGTGAGATAAAGTTGAAAACCAAATATTTTTTGTTGCAACTTTATTTCTTATTTTATCCTTTATTTTAGGCTTATTTAAGACAAAATTCTCAAAATTTTCATACAACCATTTCATATATTCCGCTTTATTTAATGATTGTTCAATTTTTAAACGGTATGTTTTACCATTATTTTGAGTTTCTAAATGTCCGTCACCTAAGATCAGACCAACAAGAATTTCTCTTTGGATCTTATTCAAGTTTAATGTAATTTTCCAAGCTTCAATTTTTTTTGAATACATAATATTCATAATTAGATGTCCTAATTTAATCAGAACTCTCTATGTCGCCATAGAGTTCAGACTATATCATCATGCTTATTATAGCATGGCTAACATTTAGTCGTTGAGGATTTCCCTGCTGATTGTCCGGCGCTTTAATTTTTACATCAAAACACAATTAATGTTTTTTACTTACATAAATAAGTACATTAATATACTCCGGAGTTTCCAGCATATTGTTAACTTTGCATCCCGACATTACTGTCGGAAGGCCCCTAATCAACCATCCTTTGTTCATAAAATTACTACCGCAACGAAGGTTCGGGCGGGGATAATAATTTCCCATTGTTGATTATGTTGAGGCGACCGCCCCAGTCAAACTACCCGCCAGGCACTGTCCCCGGACTGGTATGAGTAACCAAGACTTTATATTTTTTTGTGAACCGCAAATACGATAATTACAACTTCATATCTAATCCTAATAATTTTCATTATCATATTTTACGGCACAAATTATAAGTCAAAGTAACTCATAACAGCCCAGGGTTAGAATTTAAAATTATACAGAGTGGTATTACACTTTTGGCTCCATTCCGACCAGAGTCGAAACTTCACAGCCTCCCACCTATTCTAGGCAGCACAATCTCAAATTCAATACCAAGTTGTAGTAAAGCTCCACGGGGTCTTTTCGTCTTGCTGCAGGTCGACGGCATCTTTACCGCCATTGCAATTTCACCGAGCTCTTCGTTAAGACAGTTACCAAGTCGTTACGCCTTTAATGCGGGACAGAATTTCAATTCGTTTGATCGCTTTCGCGAAAATTCAGACTATATCTTCATCTTGCCAAAACACTTAGGAGTTCTGCTTTTTTATATTTCCTTTTTCCATGCCCATTCATCTTATAAGCTAAATCAATAACCTCTTTAAGACCAACGGGATTGAGATGTTTCATTTGAGCTATTTTTTCACAAATTTTCGAAAAAATTTCAAAATCTGCTTTTTTATTAGTCATCAAAGGAAACTTTCTAAAATGAGGAATGATTTTTTTCCGCAAATCACCAATGTTTCTTGTTTCATATTTATAGCATTGATCGTTTTTGCAAAAACGAATACTGCCACAATCGAAAAATTTTTGAATCATTTTCAAAATTTCCAAACTGCGCATATTTTGTCCGATTGAAAAACTCGGACGAACCTCAATTTTAGTTTTGAGCTTTTCTCGAAAGTTGAATGATACTGAAAAGCATCCTTCACCATCAATAAAGCCGGAAACATAAGAAGCAAAATCCATATGTTTTTTTGTTCGACAAGAGCTGACGTATTACCCGCGAATAAATATTGCGCGAGTCTCAGCTTTCGCTTCAGTCGTTACAGGTCTTACTATAAAATAATTATAGCAAGTTCCCACGGTATTACCATATCCATAGTTCTTTAGGATTTAGGTTTCACCGTTATTAGTCAGATTTCTAATGTCATATCGCTACAACATACAGGCAAATATCTGTCGTCATTACCTGTCAAGGAATTTCGCTACCTTAGAACGATTATAGTTATCGCTGACGTTCACTGGCGCTTCGGGGATTGGCTTGCACCACTCCCGTTAACGTTCCAGCACTGGTCAGGCGTCAGCCCCTATACTTCCCTTTACGGGTTTGCAGAGACCTGTGTTTTTGGTAAACAGTCGCTTGATATCTTTAGCTGCGCCCCGATTTACATCGGGGAGTCCATATCCCTAAGTTACGGACGCTATTTTGCAGAGTTCCTTAACGAAGGTTCACTCGTTCACCTTAGGCTACTCGCCCAGTCTACCTGTGTCGGTTTTAGTACGGTTCTAATATTATTAATCTTAGAAGCTTTTCTCGATACCCTGCTCATTTTTGTTCTCCCGATTTGCACCGAGATTCCAGAAATATCTTAATGTGTTGCTAAACGGATTTGCCTGTTTAGCCATTTCAATATTTCTACCAAAATCCAATAATCGGCAAAAACTACTAGAATATGTCACTCCATCGAATAATATTAAAGTCACGGAATATTAACCGTGTGTCCATCGACTACGCCTTTCGGCCTCGCCTTAGGCCCGACTAACCCTGAGATGATTGACATTGCCCAGGAAACCTTAGACTTTCGGTGTCGGGGGTTCTCACCCCAATTGCGGTTACTCGTTCCAGCATTCTCACTTCCATACACTCCAGCCTTGCTCACGCTCGACCTTCAGCGCATATGGAACGCTTCCCTACCCCTGCTCACATCTCGCTATGCTCGATGTTCGCACGCTGATTTATCGCTGATCATAACGCTGATTTTACGCTGATTTTTTATCAGCGTTATATCCGCATATCAATAATCCGCGTTTTATCCGCGTGCTCATATCGAATACAATGAGATATGAGCAAGTCGCATCTTCGGTACTATGTTTGAGCCCCGTTGAATTTTCGGCGCAAAGTTTCTAGACTAGTGAGCTGTTACGCACTCTTTAAAGGATGGCTGCTTCTGAGCCAACCTCCTAGATGTATAAGAAACTTTACTTCCTTTACCACTTAACATAGATTTTGGGACCTTAGATTGCGATCATGGGCTTTTTCCCTTTTGTGCTCCGAGCTTAGCCCCGGAGTACTGACTGCTTGAATAATTACTTCGGAATTCGGAGTTTGGTTGAGAATCCTATGGCGAACCACGAATTCTCATTCAGTAGCTCTACCTCCAAAGCATAGTTTTCAAACGCTAGCCCTCAAGCTATTTCGGGAAGAACCAGCTATCGCCAAGCTCGATTGGAATTTCTCCTCTATTCACAAGTCATCCCCCAGTGTTGCACGGCTGGTGGGTTCGGGCCTCCTCCCGATTTTACTCGGGATTCACCCTGCTCATAAATAGCTCGCCTGGCTTCGGGTCTAGTCCATGCCATTAAGTTCGCCCGTTAAGGCTCGCTTTCACTACGACTCCGCAACATAAAGTTG
>PCRW01000044.1:7813-8502 GCA_002772115.1 Candidatus Moranbacteria bacterium CG23_combo_of_CG06-09_8_20_14_all_35_22 | reverse complement strand
TTTTAAATTTTTAATTTTATAATTTTTAAAATAAATATTAATTTTTAATGTTTAAAAATTTAGACATTAGAAAATTATTTAAAAATTAAAAATTGGAAATTAAAAATTCATTCTGAACGTCAGTGAAGAATGCGGCTCTGACTCTTCGTTAGCATATGGTTTCAGATACTATTTCATCTCCCTCATCGGGATACTTTTCACCTTTCCCTCACGGTACTTGTTCGCTATCGATCTCATACTATATTTAGCCTTGGAGCTATAGTGGCCCCGGATTCAGACGGGATTTCACCGGTCCCGCCCTACTTGAGAATAATTTCATAAAATATATTTCATTTTCACATACAAGGCTTTCACTTTCTGTGGCCGCTCTTTCCAGAGACATTTTGTTAATAAAATATAAATTACCCCGATTAAACGAGTACAATTATCTCGCAACCCTCGCTCATGTCTCACTTCGCTCGACTTTCGCGCGCTGACTTACGCAGACTGGACGCTGATTTACGCAGACATTTTTTTATTTATATGTCCGCGTTTTTCCGCGTTAAGTCCGCAATTGTCCGCGCGTTCGAGTCGAATGAAATGAGACACGAACGAGTTTAGGCTTTTCCCCGTTCGCTCGCCACTACTTGGGGAATCTCAATTGATGTCTTTTCCTCCGGCTAATAAGATGTTTCAATTCGCCGGGTACG
>PCRW01000044.1:0-7796 GCA_002772115.1 Candidatus Moranbacteria bacterium CG23_combo_of_CG06-09_8_20_14_all_35_22 | reverse complement strand
ATTTTTAAATTTTTAATTTTATAATTTTTAAAATAAATATTAATTTTTAATGTTTAAAAATTTAGACATTAGAAAATTATTTAAAAATTGGAAATTAAAAATTCATTCTGAACGTCAGTGAAGAATGCGGCTGGGTTATCCCATTCGGAAATCTCCGGATCAAAGGTTGCTCGTCACCTCCCCGAAGCTTATCGCAGACTGCTACGCCCTTCATCGCTAGTATGAGTCAAGGCATTCACCATATGCATTATGTATTACCGCTCTTAATTTTTTGCCCGCCTCGACTTGCGCAGATCTGCGCAGTCGACGCGAGGCTATGTTAGCAGTTAGCAATTACTAAATAAATATTGCTAACTTATTTAAACTTTTACTTATTGCATTTTTACCTACATACTCAACATTTCTTGCTTAAAAATGTTGAGTGACTAATCAATAAATTCAATTTTCTATTTCCGCTGACATTTTGAAATTAAATTTTTGATTAAGACCTATTTAATTGTCAAGGTTCGACTTTACACGGAAACAACTTTGCATAATTTTATTATTGCAAACTTGTTTCAGTGTAAATAGTATTTTTCGTATTTCGCTTATTTCGCCCGCCTCGACTCGCAGAGATGCTCGTCGACGCGAGGCGGGTATTTCGAAAAAATAAAAAAACCGCTTGGCTTGGCGGGATTAGAACAAATTCAAAAACAAAAGTTTCACCCGCTTTTTTTATTTAAATTTATAGCTAGTTTTATCATCAAGTGCTCCTTAAGAAATTATTCTCTTTTTTGAATAATTTTTGAAAGATTATTTTAGAACTTTTTACACCCTATCATCATAGCAAACTAAAAAAATCTGTCAAGTCTTCGAAGAAATAATTCCCTCTAATAAATTTTTGCCCTAAAATAAGGCATTTTTTAAGAAAAAACAAGCTTTAAAAAAACAATCCCGAAAAAATCGAGATTGTTTCTCAAAGGCATATTTGAATCAACTTGGACTTACTTATGATTTTCTGTAATTTCTTCTCGCAATTTTCTCAAAATTGCAGTTGCCTCATCGCGTCCGCCAAGGCCAAAGGCTAAGCCTCCAGCCAAAGCCAACATTACCACTATTCCGATAAAAATTGTGCTCACGAGAGATGGGGCTATTCCCAGTTGGATGAAAGCCGCAAAAATTCCAAAAATTACTATCGCCCATTTGGAAATTGTTGCCAAAAGCGTAGCCGACATTATTCCTGCCGCCCGCGTGCTTCCTTTGACAATACCGTAAACAAAATTTCCCAAAAGCATTACTGCTCCCAAGATAACTACGGCCACTATCACATTTGGAATGTAAAGCAGGATGCTATTTAGAAAATTAGTCACCTGATCAAGCTTCAAAATATCCGCTGCTGCCATTAGAAAAACTAGCACCAAAAACCATTTGACAAGATTGCCGAAAAAAACAGCGATAGAAAGATGAATTTCGTTTCCATAAATTCTTTCGCTTAAACCAATTTTTTCCGCCGCTTTGTCAACTCTAAGAGCTTTCATAAATTTTTCCGCTAATTTTCCAATTGATATAGCAATTATCCAGCCAGCTAAAAGCACTAACAGAGCGCCAATCAGAGCCGGAAGAAAATTAATCAACCTTTCTCCAAGTCCAATCAGAGATGTTGTGATGGCTTCTCCCCAAGTTTGTACTCCGTTCATAAGTGTCCACCTCCTTCCAGTTTTTTATTTATATCTGCTTCTATTATATACTATTCCCGATTTTAGCACAATAAATTACACATCCAAATTCTTGACACTCTTGGCGTGAGTTTGGATAAAGCGCCGGCGAGGCTCAACTTCGCTCCCCATCAAAACATCAAACATTTTGTCCGCAGATTCGGCGTCTTCAATTGTCACTTGAAGCATCAGACGCGTGACGGGATCCATAGTAGTTTCCCAAAGTTGCGTTGGGTTCATTTCTCCAAGACCTTTATAGCGTTGTAAATTTATGCCAGCAATTTTTTCCCCTACTTCACTTTCCCCTTCTTCATTTATGTCCGTTTCCATCACTACTTCCGGCTCGATATTTTTACCTGCCATTTCTTTTTTATCCGCTTTTTCCGCCGAAGCTTTGATAATTTTATCCACCGCTATATTTTTTTGTTCTTCAGTATAGCAATATTGCACTTCCTTGCCTTTTTGAATTCGGTATAACGGCGGTTGAGCAATATAAATATATCCTGCGCGAATAAGTGGCTCAAAATAACGATAGAAAAATGTCAAAAGCAAAGTTCGAATATGCGAACCATCAACATCGGCATCGGCCATAATAATAATTCGATGATAGCGCGTTTTAGCAATATCCAAGCTGTCTCCAATCCCCGCTCCAAGCGCAATGATAATTGGTTTCAAAGTATCCGATTTCACTACTTTATCCAAGGTAGTTTTTTCTACATTCACCAATTTTCCACGGAGTGGCAAAATTGCTTGAAATCTTCGATCGCGCCCTTGTTTGGCGCTATTGTGAACAAAAACTCCAGAAGCCAAAGCAAAATTATGCGTTCCAGAAACTTCCAAATCATAAACATCCACTTTCTTTTTCAGTTTCTCAATGGATTTAATTTTGTGATTAAAATTCAGAACCGCTTCTTCAAGTTTTTTTTCATTTCCATCAAAAAATCTTTCGCAAATAGTTGACATTTTGATTAAGCTTTTATCATTCAACTCTTTTCTTTCTTTATCATATAATTTTTCCGATACAGTTTTATATTTATCATAAATTGAACGCATCAAACGCAAACCTTTTTCCAAATAAGTTTTGTCATAAGCTTCTTTTCTCTTTTTTCTAAATTCTTTCACATCAGGACGATGCAATGTTTTTTCAAGAAGTTTAGTGTGATAGTCAAAATGCGCGCGCTTAGGCATCCGCACCAAATTATCCGGATTATTATTCAACTTATTGAAATCTTTATGATGCACTGTGTTTCCAGAGTTTCTCAGATATATTTCTTTTTCTAAGTTATATCTATCTCCAAGAATATGTGTGAACATCCACTTATTACTCTTTGGCTGAAAAACCATTTCATATCCCTTAATAGTAATTCGTTGACCCAATTGGAATATTTTTTTATACAATGGCATCAGAGAATCAATTTTTTTGAGATCTTGTGCTTTTTTGTAATTGCCATCTTTCAGCATAAATTTGTGATCTGGAGTACAAATAATTTCTTCGTCATTATCTAAGATGACTTTTATGACATCAGCTTTCTTTTTTGTTAAGCATGGATTTTCTATCTCAGCGACACCAACATTTCCATCATTTTCAATGGTATAACAAAAATTTTTCTTTCCTTGTTGATTTTCCTTGACAAGCTCCTTGAATGAAATGTTTCTGCCGTCAGCCAAAGCAACTTTAGTATTTCCAAAAAAACAGCCCCCCGCGGAATCTCCCTCAACTATATACAGTTCAGTTTTAGAAGCATCCCGCGAAGAGCAGTCCGCCAGTTTTCCTGGTAGTGTCATACCTTCAAGTGCGCCTTTTCGAATCACAGCATCTTTGGCCGCCCGCGCCGCGATTCTAGCTCTGGAGGTAAGCATAATTTTCGCAACCATTTCTTTGGCATTATTCGGATGAGCCTCTAAATATTCCGCCAACGCTTCCGCAGTAACACTAGAAACAATTCCCCGAATTTCGCTGTTTCCTAATTTCGCTTTTGTCTGGCCTTCAAATTGCGGATTGCGCAGTTTCACACTAATCACCGCTGTCAAGCCTTCTTGAAAATCTTCAGCCACAAAATTGTCATCTTTTTCTTTCAAAATTCCCGCCTTTTTTGCATAAGAATTTATCGCTCGGGTAAGGGCAGAACGAAAACCAACTTCATGCATTCCACCTTCTGGAGTAAAAATATTATTAGCAAAAGAAAAAACATGCTCTTTATATGAATCGGTATATTGCATCGCGATTTCCACTAGTGTATCGTCCACTGTTTTTTCCACATAAAAAGGCATTTCATTTTTAATCTCTTTTCCGCGATTAAGAAATTTGATATAAGAAACTAGACCTCCATCAAAAAGAAATCCGTACGCACTCCCGCCTCGCGTCGACGATGCGTCTCCGCGAGTCGAGGCGGGTTTATTATTCTCTTCCCGCTCATCATAAATTTTTACACTTAAACCCTTGGTAAGATATGATTGCTGACGAAGATAGGCCAGAATTTTTTCCCAGTTATATTCTATTTCTGGAAAAATCTGTGGATCGGCTTCAAAAATAATTTTTGTTCCCGTGTCTTTGGCTTTACCCACAACTTTCGGCTCTTTACTTTTTGGCTTGCCTCTTTCAAAATCCATTTCATAAATTTTTCCATCTCTTTTCACTTGAGCTTTAAGATAAACTGAAAGGGCATTCACCACGGAAACTCCCACGCCATGCAATCCGCCGGAAATCTTGTAACCATTACCCCCAAATTTTCCTCCAGCGTGAAGCACTGTGAGCACAGTTTCCAAAGTTGATTTTTTAGTTTGTGGATGTTTTTCCACTGGAATTCCTCGACCATCATCTGTTATCTCAACCACATTTTTCGGCAAAAGTTTCACTTCAATATTTTTACAATATCCTGCCATGGCTTCGTCCACCGAGTTATTCACCACTTCCCAAATCAAATGATGCAGACCTTCCGTGGAAGTTCCGCCAATATACATTCCAGGGCGTTTTCGCACCGGCTCTAATCCTTCCAGAACCTGAATGGATTTAGCTGTATATTCGCCATTATCTTTTTTTATTTCTTTGACCATAATAAATTTTGAAAAATTTTATAATTTTTAATTTTATAATTTTTAAATAAATTCTAATTTCTAATGTTTAAAAATTAAGATTTAAGATTTATTTATAAAATTAAAAATTCAAAAATTAGAAATTATTAAATATCTTATAAATTAATCTCTAGATAGAAAATACAATTCTATCAAAAATACTCCCGCTACTACCAACAATGCGTCCCACCAAACCAACATTTGATAGCTTTGCAAAATCAATATCCCTATCGCTATAATCGCCAACAGTATCCCTTGACGAAAACTCAATTCAATATTCTCCACCGCCATTTCGTGACCTAAAAATATTCTCCGGATAAAAAGAAGAATCAAATTGAATATTCCGCTTAAAACAAAAAAAACTGCTAGATAAAACAAAAATATTCCAATCATCCCGGAATTTTCCGGATCAACATAAAAAATGACCGCTCCCAAAGAAAAAAATGAAAAAAGCGTAATAAAGCGCATTCCCCAGATGTAAGATTTGAGTGTCATAATATCTTTTTTATTCTTGCAATTTTAAAAATAAACAGCCAAGATGATTATCCGTTGTTTACTTTCCTCTATTTAATTATAGCCTCTTTGATCTACTTTTGCAAGCGCCAAAAATGTCAAAAATAACGCTTTTTTACAGTTCTCTTATTTCTTTCACCAATCACGAATTTCAATTTTTCATTTGTCCTTGTCGGTAATTATTAGTTTCTGTTTTTCCTGCTAACCACATTTTATCTATTATGCTCAACTTTGCCACCATTCACCTTTCTTTGGATATTTTTATCAAATTCTCCACCATTTATAAATCCAACAGCATTTACAAGTTTTTTTCTGCGCATGTTTAATTCATTTAACTTTTCAGGAGAAATATCTGTTTCATCTTTTATACTATTAAACTTTGCAACAATAGGTTTAAGTGCCAGATTTGCTGGTTCTCGTATTGGATGATTAAAAGCTTCCTCTGATGTAGTTATTGCATTTAAAATTTCAAGTGAATATTCCTTTTCGAACACATAAAGCATTGTTTCAAATTCTGCAATTTCTGGACCACATTCTCTCCGATCTTCTGCGGCAATCTCTTTAAATTTATCCGGATTCTCTTCTATGTATTGCGCAAGCCAAGCATCCTCTTTTGCTTTTTCCTTATCTTGCATTGCCTTTAATTGTTCCGGAGTTAATCCCATAGGCATTTGTTCATTCATACTATTACGATTTTAATTTTTTATAGTTAATAAGTAGCATCAACATAATATATTCTTTTGAAAAAATGTTAAATTTAAGTTAATTGCTCTTGATTTAATTACGCAGTTTCACTTTTTTTTCGCAAAAGCTTCTATGGAGACTTCTACTTTTATACCCCCATACTATCATTATAAAAATAATTATTCAAGACGCCTAAAAAAAAACAGCCTGCGGATTGAGCTGTTTTATAATTGGCGGGTCCGACCGGATTCGAACCGGCGATCTTCTCCGTGACAGGGAGACGTGATAAACCGCTACACTACGGACCCATTTTGGAATGCTATCTGTTTTTTAAATATTTCTCAAATCTTTCCTTTTTTCTTAATAAAAATAAATCACCGCATTGATTGTACATAAAATTATACAAACTAACACTATCGTTGGTAGAAAAATAAAGACAATAATATGTATTATTTTTACAATACAATGATCCTTTTTTAATATTCGCTGTTTTCTTTAATTCAGAAAATACTTTTTCTAAAAAAACCTCACTCCCGCAGGTAAATCCCGCCAGCAAACTTAACTTTCCTTTTCTGTCTTTTCTTTTGTGAATATACACATTCCCATCCCCATCAAAATATCCTCTAACAAAATGATTGAAATGTTTTTTAGGAATTATTAGTAATTTTAGCGTATTACTTTTTCTCGATGTCATACCTAATGCAATCAAATCCTCAAATATTTTCTTACTACCTATTTGCAAACGATAAGCCATTTTCCATTTTATATTATTTTTTTCTTTCTGTAATTTTATGATTAGAGCCTAATAACTTCTTGATTTTCAATAAAATATCCTTATCAGTAATTTGAAATTCGATAAAATATGCTCCTCTGTTATTCTTAATCATACATCCATCAGCTGCAAAAAATCCGAGCACATATGCCATTTCAGGAGACCATTTTTTGAAAAAATTTTCATTTTTTGTTTTATGTATTGGCATTTTGTAGCAGGGGTGAGGCTCGAACTCACGACCTCAGCGTTATGAGTGCTGTGCTCTAACCAACTGAGCTACCCTGCCAAAAATTGTTGCGGGGGTTGGATTCGAACCAACGACCTGGTGGTTATGAGCCACCCGAGCTACCAGACTGCTCTACCCCGCTGTAATTTCAAAATATCGCCTAAACTAGACGCTACTAAGCATTCTAAACATATAATAATTGACTGTCAAATGTATTCTATTTCAGCACATCAAAAAAATCAAGAAAGTTTTCAAAATATTTCAACACTTCTTGTGCTTGTTCTTTGGTTAATTTTAAATTTTCTTCGTGGATTATCCGATTTCTAAATTCATGAGCTTTTTTGAGTTCTTCAATATTTTCAATTTGTCCAGGATTTATTCCGGCTAAGCGTTCACCCATATTTTCACCTTTGTATCCCATCCTAGCTATCAAATCATCAATAATATTATCCGCTGAAATTATCGCTATTTTCCAATTCTCTTCTCTGGCGCTTCTTATTTTTTCTTGTACCTTATCCCATTTTTTTCGCAATCTTCCTTTTCGCGTCAAAAGTTCCGGCGGAACATTTAGACCAAGTAAAGTTTCCCGAACATCTCCACTTAAGCCTCTTTGAATCAAAAGTAAAATTATATCTGCCAAAATAACTACCGCATAAATTCCCAAAATAAATTTCACCACCGAAAAAAAAGTGGAATTATAAAAACCAATAATATCTATTCCGTTGCTATTTAATAGGTTTATTAGATTGTCCATAAATTTATTTTGATTATACCCCAATTTCCCCCAAATTGCCAATCAAGATGCTCTTAACCGGCTCAAGAATATTTTTGGAAA
>PCRW01000039.1:2565-5156 GCA_002772115.1 Candidatus Moranbacteria bacterium CG23_combo_of_CG06-09_8_20_14_all_35_22 | reverse complement strand
TTTTGGCAAGGAAATTCAGGGTCCGAGTTTAATTTCGAAAAAATTTTAATTTTTCAGTGACCTAATAACTATATTATATAGTATCAAAGGCTATATTTACAGTCAACTCAAATGCCTCCTCCAAAGTTGAGCTTTTCGAAAAGCTTAGGCTCCACCCTAAAACTCAACTTTTTTACAGCTATTCTTAAATTTTGTATTTTGCCTTTTCATTCAGCCCATTTCGACGACGATACAAATTGAAGTTTGCGAGCGTTAAAAAATTTATTATGGAGCGTAGCGGAATATAAATTTTAGCGAGCAAGCTGAAAATTTGTCGGAGATGAAATTAGGCTGAGAGTTCTTTTTGTTACTTTTTCTTGCGGAAAGAAAAAGTAAGGAAAATCATAACAAAAACCCTTCTCTTGCGAAAAGGGTTTTTGTGGTTCTATTTTATCCCCCACCACTTTTAATTTAGAAAATCTTAATAAATTAGTTTAGACAAACAATTATTAATTGCCTATCTTATTTTATTAAAAAATAAAAATCAAAAGTGGTGGGGGATGAATCTTTATTTTTTAGAGGATCACTTCCGCTTCAAGATTTCGTCTGCCGAAAGCGAAAGCTTCTTTTTTGGTTTTCATATAGATGTCAACGTGATTTCCTTTGATGGCGCCTCCGCGGTCCTGGCAAACATAAGTTCCCATTCCAGAAATTTTAATTTTAGTTCCCATTGGAAATTGAGGCGGACAAGCAATGGTTTCGTTTTCCTTGACCATAAGTCCAGAAGCAGTGATCCCATCTGACTTTCCACATTCATCAGCGGAAGCAGTATACGCCGAAGCATTGATGGTGAATTTTCCTTTTGGATAAACAGCTAATTTTCTTTTCTCGGCATATCTTTCTAAAGCTTTTTCTCTTTCAGGAGAAATTTTATTTTCTTTTTCAATAAATCCTTCAAATGCTTCGTCCTTTTCGGCATAAGCCAGAAGGGTATTTTTATTTGAAAAAATATCTAAATTTGTTTTTGTTTCATTAGATTCCGCTACTTCCACTGCCATTGCCGTATTTGAAAAAAATATGGTCAAGGCAATCAAAAGCGCAAAAGATACACTAATGATACGCATAATAATATGTTAATTTACTCTAGGCTAACTAAAAAAGCTTTCAAACGCTTATTTTAATTAACTTGAGAGTATAGCAGATTTTACCCATCTCGTCAATAGTCAAAAGAGATTATTAGGCTTATTTAAGCCATTTATATTTTCAGCTAAACTTTTTTAGGCTTATACAAAACAAAATAAGCCTTTAGAGCTTATTTTTACTTTTTGGCTTATTTAAAGTCTATTTCTTTTCAGACAACAAAGAATTTATAATCCCCTCATCTTGGCAAGTATATTTATTACTAGCGCTATAAGATCTTCTTTTGGAGCCATAACAACCCCCGTTATCCTTATTCAAAGTTGCTGTCATTGGCAGTAAAAACCCCATATCTTTGGAAACAAAATAATTATATAAGTATTTGAGCGTTTCTGTTCTTTTGGTTTTATTCATCCTAGCAAAAACACTCATATCGTCATATAGCAATCCACTCCAATCTAAATGAAGCAATACATTATTGGCTTTGGAGGCATATTTTTCATGCCAAAGAAGCGCCCAGCAACTTTGCAAATGACTCCAACAGGGACCATTTTCAGTTATCCCATCTTCACCTATTCCCACTCCGCCTTCAATATAATCAAACATCCGTAGATATTTTTCATCCGTAATATTGCCGGTTTGCGCCCCGATCACAATTTCAATCCCTTTTTCCTTGGCATAACTACGCATTTCATCCAACACCTTTTTCATTTTGGATTTATCTAAATCAGTAGAATCTTGAAAATAAACCTGCCCAAAAAGAAAACTTTGAATACCAATATCCATCGCCTCATGCGTAATGTGCTTTAGATATTCGCGATATTCTTTCTCTCCGATATTGGGCTTACAAGTGTGTTCCCCCCAAACATTTTCCGAATTATCTCGACACATCTCGGAAAAATCAAATTCTTTTCCACCTTCTTCAAAAGATTTTTCTCCTCTCTTGATCGCTTCCGCGATAAACATACCATAAATTATTCCAGGTTTTTTTATTTTTGCCATAATTTCTGTGGCTTTTTGAAAATCTGGCGTATCCAACCAAGTTTCCAGCGCCCGATGAAGATATTGGCAATTGGATCGATTGATCATTGCCACCGCTTCTTTCGTGTCTCCGCCGTATTCTGAAAGAATTCCATCCGCCACACAGCCTTGTTTTTTTATCTTCTCCATTGAAATTGGCCCAGGTTTATAAACATATTCGTATTTAGGCTTAGGCGGTTCTTCCTTAGGAACGCTTTTTATAATTCTTTTTGGAATATCCACTAAAACCGGCTCAATTTTGGAAAGTTGATCGGCTTTTTTCAAAATTAAACCAACCAACAACACTGCCGGAATAAGAAAAATAATCACGCCAAAAAACAACCCCACTTTTTTAGTTTTCAAAAAAATCCAAACTCGCTCCCAAAAAGATTGGGCATATTCTATTTTTTTAATTTTATTTTCTGGAATAAACATAACTCTTATATTATACATCT
>PCRW01000039.1:0-2537 GCA_002772115.1 Candidatus Moranbacteria bacterium CG23_combo_of_CG06-09_8_20_14_all_35_22 | reverse complement strand
TAGCCGTTGATTGAGGGAAATTTTTGGTTATAAAATTTAGAATTTGAGTTCAATTTTGGAAAAATTTTAATTCTTCAGTGATTCGCACTTAAACATTTTAATAATTTTAAAAATAAAAAACAATGCGAGACATTCAAGAAATTTGGAGTGAAATTGAAAAACTAAAAATTGAACAAAAAGAAATTCGCAAAGATTATAAAGAGGCTCTTTCCGACGCAGATAATTATGAAAAAACAGTCGAGGAAGCCAAGGTGCTTCGCGAAAAGAAAAAACAAATTGAAACAATTGTTCAAGGGAGAATGGGCCTGCGATATAATCGCTTTGAAGAGATAAAAAATAAAATTTCCGAGCTACAAGAAATGCTCACTGATGTAGCCATGACCAATCTTATGGACGGCAAAACCATTTCGATAAAAGATCAAAATCAAAACGAGTATGAACCGATTTATAGAATAACTTTCAAAAAACGAGCCTAGTCATTCTCTTTAAAAAAACCGCTAGCTATCTAGTAGTCTAGCGGTTTTATATTTTCGAAATTTATTTTTATTATTTTTTGCCGGATAATTTTTGGAAAATTCTTTTTCCAATCAGATAAAAAATCCAGATGATCAGCAGGAACACTATTAGCGACGGAAGAGTCACGATCACAAAGCGAATTAGTCCATCAACAAAATCCTGCAAACTTTCGATCAGTTCGCTGAAAGATTTTTTAATCACTTGAATTGGGCGCCAATCATTGCTTATAGGCGCAATCTCAATATCCTCGCTTACATCAATGGTAATAGTGGACATATCCGTTTGCGAATTCATAAGGCGGATTCGCCCTTCCAATCTTTCGATTTCTCCCCGCACTCTGGCAATTTGTTGCGTGACTTTCAAAACATCTTCAATTTCGCCAGCTCTTTCCAAAATTTTCACAAAACTTTCTTCTTCCGCTTTCTTATTTTTCACTTGAATTTGGAGATCAGAATATTGTTCCATCACATCCTGCCCACTAGTTGATTCTGAAATAACTTGGGTAGCGGTTTCTTTTATTTTTGCAATAGTGTCTTCAAATTTTTCAACCGGCACCTTGACTGTGAGGCTTCCACTTTTTTGTCCTTTCACCCTTTCAAAAAAATCCGTAGAAAAAACTTCCCCTCCTTGTTTTTTCACAATTTCAGAAATCTTTTGCACCGCCGTTTCTGTTTTTTCCACTTTCAAGTTGAGGCTTCCATTTTTAATTATTTTTTTATCTACCGGAATCGAGCTTTCCACGGCGCTCTCGGAAAAATTTTCTTCCATCATCATTGGAGATGAATCCGAAGTAAAATCATCCGCCATTGGATTTGCCAAACCCATCGAACCGTCAAAACCTTTACTAGAAATACCCGCTGTATTGAGATTTGACGAAGATTTTCTCAAAACATTATTCGTCTTTCCCGTAAACAAATTAAACACTCCCCACAAAAAAACCACTGCAATAACTATCCCAACAATTGTTAAAACTTTTTTCGCCTTTTCATTTAATGTGATCATTTTATTTTTTTAATTTTTACAACTCCATAATAGCATCTTTTTATGAAAAATAAAATCCCCAAAATAATTGCGGGAATTTTTAAGTGGGGAAGTTTACTCCGTAGTCAGCTTGGCTATACTACTGGGGTACACGCAGTTCGGACTGGACAGTGTTTTATTTAGACTAAATACTCTATGAATTCCAATTATTTAAAAAATCATCAACATATTTCTCTTCATCTCCCAATAAATTAAAAATTTCTATAATTTTTTTTCTTTTTTCATCAACAGATAGATCGCTATTTATTACTTTGCTTATATTATCAACCATAACTTGTGACTCACTACCCTTAAAAGGCATCGACTTGCTAGAAGAACCTCCTTTGTATCTATCGAATATTATTTCCAAGCCCCCTCTCTTCATACGACTAATTAAACTATCAAAGATTGAATTATATGACTGACTTTTCCAAAAATGCGATTTCGCCCAAAGATTAAGCAATGGAATCCTATTATATTCTAAATCATACCATTCTCCATTTATTGTAATATTTTCTCCATCAGACACAATTTTATATGGGTGTTTAAGTAATTTTCCTTTCATAATGATGTATCCATTAGAAACTATTTCTGTTCTGTTCGCGACCCCGCTTGCATTTAAAAATAATGCAACCAACAAAGGCGCAATGATTGTTCCACAAAAAATCGCAATCCATTTATTATCAAATTTATTTTCTTGGAAATTATAGTTCATATCCATAATTTTTATTTTAATCAAAAAAAATTTAAAAAGTATTTATTGAATTAAAGGATTGAAATATTAATGGGATTTGCAACAAAAAGCTAATTAAAATTGACAGAACATTTAAGAAAATAGAAATTAAAGGCTTAATGGCATTTAATTGTTGGTAAAAAATATAAAATAGTTACCGTTTTTTCAAATTTTTTAAATACAGAAATCAGTATAAAAATCTCTCTCGCTTGTAACTCGGTATGCCTCGGTGTCTGCGATAATGTTCTTTTAAATCAGAAAATATTCC
>PCRW01000072.1:11163-18470 GCA_002772115.1 Candidatus Moranbacteria bacterium CG23_combo_of_CG06-09_8_20_14_all_35_22 | reverse complement strand
TTTTGTACATATTTTTGTTTTAGTAAAACAATTATCTACTACTATTTTAACATTTTTAAGGAAAAAAATCGAGGCTATTCTTCAGTGGTTTCATTCCATATATTTATTCTTATGTGTTTTTAAAAAAAAGTCAAGAGTTCAATTTTTTCCTATCCCAAACCTAAGTTGGAAAGAAAATTTCTAAGTTCCACCCCCTTGATTTCTCGAAATTCCCCCGGTTTTAGACTACCAATTTTGATACTCATAACTCGCACTCTCTTGAGATCCACTACGGCATATCCCAGCGCCGTGCACATTCTTCGAATTTGCCGTTTTTTTCCTTCCGTCAAAATTATCGAAAACATTGCTTCATTGATTTTTTGCACTTGGCACGGCTTAGTTTTATAGCCATTATCCAGCATCACTCCGCGCGCCATTTTATTTTGAAAACTTTCCGACATAATTTTATCCACCCGTACAGCATATTCTTTTTCATGTTTTTTTTCCGGATTCAAAACTTTATCCGTTATCCTTCCATCATTAGTCAAAAGAATCAGCCCCCAAGAATCTTTGTCCAATCTTCCAATTGGATAAACTTTTTGCGGAATTTTTATTATATCTTCGATACTGCGTTCATTTCCTTGTGGACTATGGGTAATAATTCCCACTGGTTTATTGTAAGCAAAATAGAATAATTTTTTTTGATTCTTATTTGAAACGCTCACTTCATCATTTTCTAAAACTTTATCCCCCAGCACTGCTTTTTTGTTGTTTATCTTGACTTTACCAAGCTTAATCAGTTCATCCGCTTCTCGGCGGGAACAAATATTTTTTTTCGCCAGATATTTATTTATTCGCATTGGATAATCAGCCATAATCAGAAATCAGGAATCAATGATCAATGATCAAGAAAACCCTTTTTTATTAACTATTTATTAAATTTGAAAAATATTCTTGGCGTTTTCAGTTGTCACTTTTTCCACTTCTTCCACTGAAATTTCTTTCACATTAGCAATTTTTTGCGCCACATACTTCACATACATTGGTTCATTTCGCTCACCTTTTTTTGGCACGGGAGTGAGATAGGGGCAGTCTGTTTCCAAGACTATATCTTTCAAATCAACTTTATGGATAAGCTTATCATAACTTATCCCATAAGTCACTATACCATTAAGTCCGATCAAATAGCCAAGCTCGATAAATCTCTTAGCCGTCTTAAAACTGCCCACAAAGCTATGAATCACGCCGGTTTTTCCCACTGGATTTTTTTTGAGTATTTCATATAGATCATCATAGGCATCCCAACAGTGAATCATTATTGGTTTTTCCACTTCATTTGCTAATTTGATAAATTCCAAAAATATTTCCTTCTGTTTGATTTTTAATTTCTCAATTTCATCACCATCTTCGAAATGATGATAATCCAATCCTACCTCTCCAATGGCCACCACTTTTGGATTTTTCGCCAACTCTAAATATTTTTCTTTTTCGAAAATTTCCCCAGCTGTTTCAATTTCCACCTCTTCAACTTCATTTGGATCATGATAGGAAAATTTTTGCGCTTGAAGGTGAAGTGGATGAATTCCAATGACTGCATATAGTCCATTATATTTCTTGGCATACTCCACCGCCCGTACGCTGGTCGAATATTGCGACCCCACATTAATCACAAAAACACTCTCCAAGAGAGTTTTTTTAATTACTTCCTCCGCGTCATTTTTGTAAGCAGAGAAATTCAAATGGGCGTGGGTGTCGATTAACATGAAACATGAAACATATAGCATGAAACAAGATATGTTTTATGCTACATGCTATAAGTTATATAGAATTTATTTTATCCTCTGAAATAAAACTTCCTCTATTTTTTTTGTTTCTAAGGCTTTTTTAATTTTATGCGAAGTTTCCGGCATAAACGAAGCCAAAAGTTCTGAAATTAAATTCAGATCTTCCAAGAGTTTTTGCATTACTTCTTCAAATTTTTCTTGATTTGTTTTGACAAGTTCCCACGGTTTATTGTCCCCAATAAATTTATTATTCTCATCAATTATTTTCCAGATATATTCCAGCGCTTGCCCTAATTCTAATTTATTTATTAAATTTGAAAATTGATCATTGGAAATTTTTTTGAGCACTTGGAATTGTAAATTTTCAGCAAGCTTAGTTACTCTAGAAACTAAATTCCCCAATCCATTCGCCAAATCAGCGTTGTATTTTTCAATAAGTTTTTCCCAAGTAATATCAAAATCTTCTCCAAAATTCGGTCCAGCTAAAAGAAGATAGCGGGTGCCATCAATGCCAAATTTTGAAACCATTTCATACGGCGAAATTACATTGCCTAAACTTTTACTCATCTTTTGACTGTTCACAGTAATAAAACCATTTACAAAAATTTGTAAAGATGGTGGAAGATTTGCCGCTATTAGCATCGCTTGCCACATCGCAGATTGGGGACGAAGATTGTCTTTCCCACAAAGCTGAACTGCCGGCCACCATTTTTCAAAATTATTTTTATTTTCGGTTTTACCATTCGTAGCTTTAGCGAAAGATGACCAACCAATCGCGGAAATGTAATTTACCAAAGCATCAAACCAAACATAAATAACTTGATTATTATCACCTGGGACTGGCACGCCCCAAGGCATCTTGTCTTTAAGTCGCGAAATACTAAAATCTTGCAATCCTCTTTCTAGAAAAGCTTTGACTTCATTGAATCTTTTTTCGGGAAGTACAAATGCTGAATTATTTTTATACAATTCAGTCAGCTTTTCTTGAAAAGCACTATAGCGAAAAAAATAATTTTCTTCTTCGATGGTTTCCAATTCCATATTCGGATGATCCGGACATTTTCCATCAACAAGCTCTGAATCAGTCTTTTCTAATTCACAGCCCACACAATATTTTATCTTATAATTTTTCTTATAGATATATCCGTTTTTGTCGCAAATTTTCCAGAATTCTTGCACAGCTTTAATATGATTTTCGTCATTTGTGCGGATAAAATTATCATAACTCAAATTTAGCACGCTTTTTAGTCTATCAAACTCCAGCGCTTTTTCATCGCAATATTTTTGCGTTTCCATTCCTAGTTCTTGGGCTTTTCGAAAAATTTTTAATCCGTGTTCATCTGTACCGGTATTAAAAAACACCTCGTCACCAAGCAAACGATGAAATCGCGCCAAAACATCCGCTTCGATAATTTCCCGCGCATACCCAATATGCGGATTAGCATTGATATAGGGCAGTGTAGTTGTAATATAAAATTTATTTGCCATATTTTTTCTAATAAACAATTACTACAAATTCTCCCCTAACTTTATCTTGATTATTTTCAAAATATTCCAAAACTTCTTGCACCTTTCCTCGTACAATTTCTTCGAACATTTTCGTTAGTTCTCGGCCGAGGATAATTCTTTTCTCTGGTGCGAGCGTTTTTAGCAATTCCAAATTTTTGATCACGCGATGTGGAGATTCAAAATACATCACAGGCATTTCAAAAGCAACAACTTTTTTGAAAAAAGTTTCTCGCCCTTTTTTGTGGGACGGAAAACCTAAAAATACAAATTGTGTCAAATCAATTCCAGCTACACTTATCATAGCTCCGATAGTTGACGCCCCTGGAATTGGCACAACTACAATGCTATTTTCCACAGCACTCGCTACCAGCTGATTTCCAGGATCAGAAATTCCAGGAGTTCCAGCATCAGTGATAAGCGCCAAGTTTTTTCCACTTTTCAATTCTTGGATTATTAAATTTAATTTCGGCACAGGTTTTATACTTCCTCCACTTTTTAAATTTTGATAAAAAGACATCGTGGGAGTTGAAATTTCATAGCGATCTAAAAGTTTTTTAGAATTCCGCGTATCCTCACACACAATTAAATCAACCTTTTGTAAAGTCTCCACCGCACGAAATGTAATGTCAGAAAGGTTTCCAATTGGAGTTGCAATAATATATAATATACCGCTGTTCATAAGAATTTATTTTTCCATCAAATCATTAACAACTAAACTTAGGGCGGTGGTCGCCGGCACAGAAATGATTGCACCGAGCACTCCAGCTAACTTAAAACCAATCAGGATGGCCACAATCGTCACCACAGGATTGAGTCCAACCGCTTTTTTCATCGTGAGTGGAATCACCACATGGCTTTCAAATTGTTGTGCAATGAGATAGACCACAAACGCCAGCATCCCGACAGTTGGAGAAACTAAAAATCCTAAAATTATTCCTGGAACAGCTGAAATTATCGGTCCAACATAAGGAACAACTTCTAAGATTCCAGCAAACAGTGCCAGTAACAAAGGATAAGGCACACCAACTAAATATAGCCCGATAAAATCCAAGACAAAAATTACTAACATCAAAAAAAGTTGCCCGAGCATCCATTTTCCAATTTTGCCTTCGATTCTATCGGTGAGACTAGCTGCATAAGTTTTGTTTTTTTCTGGCATAATAGAAACAATAAATTTCTTTATTCCACTTTCTTCCATTACCATATAAAAAGCCATAGAAAAAACCACTACCACTGAAAGCAAGCCGGAAAACACACCTAGAGTTTTGGAAAAAATATTTGTTGAAATATTAGTAAAACTACTTTCGATATTGTTGGCAAAACCCTGAATAATTCTATTGATGCCAGAATTTTGCGAAGAATTGATGACATTTCCAAAATCTCCAAAATATTGCGAAGAATTTTTTGAAAAATCATTAAACTGACTCACAATAGACGGCACCATAAAAGATACAATCAGAGTTAACACAGAAAAAAGAAGCGTGTATATGAGCATTGCTCCTGCCGAACGCGGAATTTTTTTTCTTTGAAGAAAATCCACTCCGGGATCAATTGAAGTCGCAATAATCACCGCAATAAAAACCAAAATTATAATATCTCGCACCAAAAACAAAAACCACACACCCAAAAGAATCACCATAGTTTTTAGCACTATACTCGTTGAAATTTCTACTTTTTTTGATTGAGTTTCCATAATTTTAGTTCCTTTTTTAATTTCTCACTATTCTTATGCGGTCCAATAACGGCTAAGTTAAGCCTGCTTTTTTGAAAAACATCCTGCGCTACTCTTAGTATATCATCTATGCTTACTTTATCAATAAGCTTAAACTTTTCTTCTAAGGTTAATATTTCTCCGTCAGTCAATTCTTGATCAGCAAAAAACATTGCCACTTCATCTGATGATTCCATGCCCATCACAGAACGCCCTTTGATAAAATCCTTAGCTTTTTGAAGTTCCTTTTCGCTCACTTTTACTTTAGAAATTTTTTTATATTCCGCCAAAATCACTCCCATCGTTTTTTCCAAATTTTTATGCTCCACTCCGGCGCTAGTTGAAACATAGCCCACATCTTCATAAGCTTCAATTCTGGTTCGCACATAGTAAGCTAGCCCTCTTTTTTCTCGCACTTCGATGAAAAGTCGACTAGACATTCCTCCACCAAGAATAATTGACATCAAGGCCAACGCATAACGATCTTTGTGATTTCTTCGATATGCTCGCACGCCCAAAATCAAATGTGTTTGATCAGTTTTTTTAAATTTAATTTTCGTTTGAGAGTCTTTTTGTTTTTCCTTCACTTTAGAAATTTTTATTTTCTTTCCAGAAATCATTTTTGAAAAAAGTTTTTTAATTTCCAAAATTACTTTTTTTTCATCAAAGTTTCCTGCCACCGCCACAACTGTGTCGTTAGCTACATAAAACTTTTTCATATACGCCACGAAATCTTTTTGCTTAAATGAGCTCACGGTTTTTTTGCTTCCCGCAATTTCCCGTCCCAAACTATTTTTAGCATATAACATTCCTTCAAAAATATCATCCACTTTCCTCATCGGCATATCTTCATACATATTTATCTCTTGAATAATCGTGCCTTTTTCTTTGGCAATTTCTTTTTCTTCCATCTTGGAATTCAGATACATGTCACTAATCACATCTAGCGCCGTACCAATATGTTTGGCATCAACTTTAGCATAATACATTGTCTTGTCCTTTGAAGTAAAAGCATTGAATTCTCCGCCGATTGATTCCAGCTCTTCTGAAATTGCCAAAGTGGTCGGCCGTTTTTTTGTCCCCTTAAAAAACATATGCTCGATAAAATGAGACAGACCAGCTTCTTTCTCTGACTCATATCGCGACCCCACGCCAATCATCGCCATCACTGTCACCGTTTGAGTTTCCCGCATCGGTGCAGTAATTATTCGAAGATTATTTTTGAGAGTAGTTTTTTTGAAATTCATATCCGATGCGAATTTACCCGCCTCGACTCGCTAGACACAAGTCGACGCGAGGCGGGCGATTATATTCGAATCTACGAATTCACGAATCCATTATTTGTAGATTCGCATTCATTCGTTGATTCGAATCGGTTTATATTATTTTCTTTTCACTCTAATTAATCCTGCAAATGGAATTATCTCGAGTCCTTTTTTCTCTAATTCGTCCAAAATTATATTCATTCCCAGTGAATCACTGGAAATATGTCCTGCTACAACTACATTGATATTGGCTTTTTCTGCTTCTTTTTTATGATCCTCGCTAAGATGCATAGCAATTATTGTGCCAATTCCAACATTGGCCATAGCTTGATAAATTTCTTTAGCGCCTTCCGTTCCACCAGTAAATTCTGAAACTACAATTTTTCCCGCGCGATTATTGGGAGTCCCCGCAAAAAGCATTGGGCCAGCTCCTTGTCTTTTAGCTTCTTGATATTCCGGAATTTTCATAATAATTTCTAAAACATCACTGACATAACGCGGATTATTTTTTTCTATCAGTTTTGTCAAAAACATAGCCACGCAGTTATCTCCTGGGGTATGAATATTCATCAAATTTATTTTTAACAATTTGGCTGCATCCACTGAAACATAATGATTGACTGGATTTATTCCGCGCGCTACTTCGGAAATTCTTTTGTGCAATAATTTTTCAGCAATATTAACTGGAATACCAAATTTTTCCAAAAAATCTATTTGATAATTCATCACATCATCAAGCCCCGTCAAAGCTAGCCCGACTGGATGGTGATTAATCACTAAATCCACCCCCAATTCCTTGGCTAAAAAAAGTCCACCCATGGAAATATCAATTCCCACTAAAACTTTTTTAATTTTTTTTACCCCGTTATTATTATGGATTCTCGTATCTGAATAGGGATTGATAAATTTTTCTTTATCAAAATATTCTTTTTCCTCTTTGGGCATTTTTTCATAAAGATCATACTGCCGTTTCAGATATTCTTTTATCTCTTTTTCACTGCGAAAATCATTTTTTATCCCTATTTTAAGGGCTAAATCCAATATTTCTTGAATAGTCAT
>PCRW01000072.1:0-11136 GCA_002772115.1 Candidatus Moranbacteria bacterium CG23_combo_of_CG06-09_8_20_14_all_35_22 | reverse complement strand
TTGGCAAGGAAATTCAGGGTCCGAGTTTAATTTCGAAAAAATTTTAATTTTTCAGTGACCTATGCTTACAAATCAAGCTTATCATGTTTATTGATATTTTTCAAGAAAATGGAGTTGAAAATAAATTTAAAATAAAAAACAGGCTTTCAATGCCTGCTCTTTATAAACTTTAAACTTTATAAACTATTTCAACTTTTCTCCAAAATATTTTTCCAATTTATCAATTGCAATCCTTTCTTGCACCATCGTGTCGCGGTCGCGCACCGTGACGGCTTTATCATTTAGCGTTTCAAAATCCACTGTCACGCAATAGGGCGTACCGATTTCATCTTGCCGACGATATCTTTTTCCGATTGATTGGGTTTCGTCATATTCAACCATAAAATTATCTTTCAGTTTTTCCCAAATTTCTTTAGCTGGTCCAGTTAATTCTTCTTTTTTAGAAAGTGGCAGAATTGCAACCTTTATCGGAGAAAGTCTTTTGTCTATTTTCAAAACTGTTCGCATTTCCCCATTCACTTCTTCTTCGGTGTAAGCGTTGTCTAAAAACATCAAAAACAAACGATTGAGTCCAACTGAAGTTTCCATAATGTGCGGAATGAATCTTTCATTTTTTTCCTGATCAAAATAAGTTAGATCCACACCGGAAAATTTGCTATGTTGAGACAAATCCCAGTCCCCACGCGCATGAATTCCCTCCACTTCGCGAAATCCGCCTAAGGATTTGAAATTAAATTCAATATCATAAGCTTCCAAGGCATAATGCGCCAACTTTTCATGTTTGTACCACTGCAAATTTTCTTTGGAAATTCCATATTCCAAATACCATTTCCAGCGCTCTTCTTTCCAAAATTCATATTTTTCTTTCATCATTTCAGGTCGGAGAAAATATTGCAACTCCATTTGTTCAAATTCACGCGTGCGGAAAATAAATTGGCGCGCCACAATTTCATTGCGAAAAGCCTTGCCAATTTGCGCAATTCCAAATGGCAATTTTGGATGAAGCGAATCCAGTATATTTTTATATTCCAAATAAATTCCTCCACAAGTTTCCGGTCGCAGATAAACTGCATTTTCTTCACTAAGCTCATCAGTTGGCGAACCAATATTGGATTTCACCATCAAGGAAAAAATTTTCGCTTCGGTCAAGCCAGTTGATCCGCAATTGGGGCATTTTATTTTTTTTTCTTTTCTAAGTTTGTCTAAATTTTTATTGATTTCCTCAATGGGAGTTTTGTCATCAATACTTACGCCAAATTCAGAAAGTAGCTGATCAGCCCGATAACGCGACTTGCATTTTTTGCAATCCACTTGCGGATCATTGAATCCTCCCACATGCCCTGAAGCAATCCAAGTTTTCGGATGCATAAAAATTGCACTGTCCAATCCCACTACATCCATTCTTTTTTGCACCATCTCTTTCCACCAGCTATCTCGAATATTATTTTTCAGCAGTGTCCCATAATGTCCATAATCATAAATCGCCCCCATACCCCCATAAATTTCCGAACTTGGATACACGAAACCCCGCCTCTTGCAAAGCGACACGATTTTTTCCATTTTACTCGCCGAGGCCTTGGCGAAGGAGGGTATATTATTTTTTTCTTGTGACATAATATTATTTTTACAAAATTATTTTTTATAAAACTAACTATGAACAATTTCTTGCGACCGCAATTTTTTGTTCATAATAAAAAATCCTGCTCTTTATTTATTGCTACCCTACTGTATCCTATAATAAATCCTATTACTCATAATTACAAGCCAAAAAATATTTTTATTTTTTCATCATTTTCTATTTCACTTGCCGTTATAACTTTCATTTCATCTTTATTAAATCCGAAAAAACCCCGCAGTATCTCTATTTCTCGCAAAAAATTATAGGGACAAACCCAAACACTTCTTTGCAATTGGTAAAGTCCCAGCTCAATAATTTTCCCGCGAAGTGCTTCTCTTTTTGATTTATCTTTTTCCTTAACATCAAAAATCAAAACTCTCCACTTTTTATCCCATTCTTTATCCTTCTTAATCTCTAAATTGTCTATTTGATATTTACCGGCTTTTTTCTTACCTTCTTCGGTTAATGATACGAAAATTTGCTTACCTCTAAATTCAACATCTATTAAATTATTCTTTTTCAAACGATAAAATATACTTGAAATTTTATTTTTTTCTTTTTTGTTTTTATATTTATATTTTATCAACTTTATTATTTCTGGAATAATTTTCTGACCAAATTTTGGGTTAGTAGAAGCGATAATTATCCCGCCAGCCAAAAGCACTCCTAAGATAATTTTTTTTGTTAGATTTTTATTTTCCCTATCCATTTTTATTTTACTTAAATTAGATTAGATTAAATACTAACTATTAGGTGCTAGATATTAAATATTAAATATTAAATATTAGCAATTAGCAATTAGCAATATAAATTTACAAATATATTATATCAACAAATTCTTGCGACCGCAAATATTTGTTCATCACTAAGTAAAAAATTTATCGATAAAATTGAAAAATATTGTTTTTTAGACTTAAATGAAGAAAAAAATGCCGGCATAAAGATCGAGATCCTTAGCCGGCAGCCCATTCAAGGGCATTGAATTAGGAATCAACTCCTTTTGGATCACCGTATGTCCGTCATTATAGGTTTTTCCCAAACGCTGTTGGCACCTAAATTTAATTGAGCGTGAAGCAAGCGCCCTTTTCGGCAAGTATTCCGTTCCTGATTTAATACAAGCACATTCCTATCAAACAAATCGAGTTCCAAAATTAAGTTTAAGGCTTTTTATTTTCCAAATTTACCGCTATAATATAAATGATATTTTTAAATAATCTTATGGAATCATACGACATAATCATCATTGGTGCGGGACCGGCCGGACTAAACGCTGCCAAGATTTTAGGTGACGCGGGAAGAAGAGTTTTACTTTTGGAAAAAAACGCCGAGATTGGTCCGAAAATTTGTGCGGGGGGCCTCACGCGAAAAAGTGTTCGCTATCTCAATTTGCCCCAAGAAATAATTGATCATACATATAATGAGATTATTTTCAATTCCCTCCATTTTCGCTCAACTATAAAATTTGCTGAAAATTTTTTCTACACGGTGGATCGAAAAAAATTGGGTCAGTGGCAATTGGGAAAAATAAATCGCAATTTTGTTGATGTCCGCACAGAAACGCATATCATCCGAATTGAAAAAGATTTTGTTGTCACTAAAGAAAATGAAAAGATAAAATTCAATTATCTTATCGGCGCCGACGGATCAAATTCCATTGTTCGTCGACATCTCAAAATAAAAACTCGTTTAGCCGGCATAGCAATCCAATACAAAATTCCCCGCGGAAATTTCAATGATTTTGAAATTTTTATGCGCTCTGAATTTTTCAAAGCTTGGTATGCTTGGATCTTTCCCCACAAAGATTATGTCTCAATCGGTTATGGATATCCGCAAAAAATTTTCTCGCCCCTAAAAGCCCAACAGAAATTTGAAAAATGGGCTAAGGAAAAAAACATTGACCTTAAAAATTCCGTCCGTGAAGCCTTTCTCATCAACTGCGATTATCGCGGTTTCCGTTTTGGAAATATTTTTCTCTCCGGAGACGCCACCGGTATTGCAGACGGCTACACTGGCGAAGGCATTTATCAAGCCCTTGTTTCCGGAGAAGACATCGCCAAAATAATTCTTGATAAAAAACATCGTCCGAGAAAAACTTATGCCACTATTCGAGAAAAAAGAGTTCATGAAACAATGGCGTTTCTCATTATCTGCACTTGGTTTTTCAGAAATATTGTTTTTGATACTATTACCCTGCTTGTCCGGATAAAATTATTCGGTCGAACCTTGCTTCGCATCTTATCCTAACTCTTCTACTTTTTAATAAATTTAAATCTTGGTATTTTTTTACCACCGACTTCAACTTTTTCCAAGAACATTTTCTTTGGTCGAATCCACAAGGAATTTTTGCCAAATTTTTTGGAAGAATAGAGCGCGCGATAAACTACAAATTTTTCCAGTGTTTCACTGTGCTTGGCCGTGCCAGTCACTTCATATAATTTATTTTTATAATGCAAATATTTTCCTAATTTCATAATTTTGATTTTTTTTACTAAATACTAAATAAACTAAATACTAAAACACGAAACTAAATTAACACGCATAGTATATTTTTTAAATTTTTCGTATTTCGCTTATTTCGTATTTCGTAAAACTATTTTTCGTCTAATTAAGCTTCCTTCTGGCAAAACTTTGTCGAATTCAAAATAATATAATTTTTTGTGTCCGCCATGCGCTTCGGAGATTTCTTTTTTCTGGTCGTTGAATATTTTTTTGATTTTAACTAAAATATTTTTCTCCGGCGTAATTGCTTCAATTTTGTCATTTTTCAAAACTGCGTTATGAATTTTCATAATATTTAATTTTCCTTCCGCTCCTCTCGTCTCCCCGACAAATTCAACTGCCCCGCCAAAAAGTTTTCCGGAAAAATTATGTGCTGGCTCCCGCCCCAAAAGAAAACCCGTGGAATATCCGCGATGCACCAAATTATCCAATTCTTTTTTTTGCTCCAAAATTATTTTTCGTACAGACGCATTGCAATGCGTCTCTACAATTGCATCAAGCACTTTCTTATACGCTCGCGTCACCACTGCGACATAATAAACACTTTTCGCTCGCCCTTCAATTTTCATGGAACTTATCCCAGCTTTTATCAATTCTTCCAAATGCGAAATCAGATTCAGATCATAACTATTGAAAAAATATGTCCCGTGCTGATCCTCTTCTAATTTCACTTCATATCTCTTTTTGCTATCAACAACTGTCATTTTTTTAATTTCTTCTTTTCCTATTCGTACATTCGTACTTAATTCGTAATTCGTAGAGAATCCCCAACGACACGGTTGCGTGCAATCCCCCAGATTGGCGCTTTTATTATTCATCCATTTGGAAAGAATACACCGACCGGAATAGCTCATACACATTGCACCGTGAACAAAATATTCCAACTCAATCCCTTTCACTTTTTTTGCAATTTCTTCAATCTCGAAAAGCGTCACTTCCCGCGCCAAAATAATTCTCTTCACTCCCAAACTTTTCCAAAATTTCACTGCTTCAAAATTAGTTGCGTTAGCTTGAGTAGAAAGATGAATGTCAACCTTTGGCAAATATTTTTTTACCAAATTTATTATCCCAGGATCGCTAGCAATAATTCCATCAATTTTTATCTTCTTCAAGAATCTTAAATGTTTCTCGATTTTTTCCAAATGACTATTATGTGCATAAATATTAAGCGTTATATAAATTTTTTTGCCAAGTTTATGAGCATATTCGACTGCTTCTAAAATATCCTGCTCACTAAATTTATTGATCCGCACTCGCAGTGAAAAATCTGGTACGCCAAAATACACCGCATCCGCGCCATAGGCGAAAGCATATTTCATTTTTTCAAGACTGCCTGCTGGAGCTAATAATTCTATTTTTTTATTATTAATTAAATTTTTCATTATTTTTTTATAAAACGGAGAAATGGTGTAAATTCGAAAAAAATTACTGTTCGAAAACCTAAATTTTCTCCAAAATTATTTTGTTCCGCCGTTGCCTGTCAAGATAATTTTGGCAAGAAAATTTAAGGTTTGAGTTTAATTTTTTTCTAATTTACACTATTTCGGAGTGCCCCCAGTAAATCCGCATAAAACTTCAAATTATGAATCGCAGAGAGTCTCATCCCAAGCATTTCTTTGGAAGCAAAAAGATGGTGCAGATAAGCTTTCGTGTGATTCTTGCATAGCACGCAATCACAATGCTCGTCAACACGCGAAAAATCATCTTTATATTTTCCATTATTGATATTAATTGTTTCGTAAAACGACTTGTCGTCCTGAATGTTAGCGAAGGAATTTGTGCTAATATTTCGAGATTGCTTCGCTTCGCTCGCAATGACATTTTTTTCTTTTCTTAAAAATAACCTCCCATGACGACCCTCTCTAGTGGGAATCACGCAATCAAACATATCCCAACCATAGGAAAAACATTTTACAATATCCTCTGGCGTACCCACTCCCAAAGCAAACCGTAGAGCGTTTTTTGGAATAAAACTAGCGGTTTCTCGAACCACCTCTTCCATAAAATTTCCTTTGCTGTCAATATGTCGCGCCCCAAAACCATAGCCATCAAATCCAATTTTCACCAACTCCTGCGTGCAATGTTTTCGAAGATCCAAATACTGTCCACCTTGAATCACTCCAAAAATCAAAGGTCTATTTTTCTCGGATATTTTTCTCACCTTGATTTGTTTTTCATATTCTTTTTTACAACGATTCGCCCAGCGAATTGTCCGCGAAACCGCCTGCGCTATTTTTTCTTTTGGATAATCATTGGGTGACGGATCATCCAAACAAACCATCATATCCACCCCTAAATCAAATTGGATTTGAATAGCTTTTTCTGGCGTCAAAATATGTTTTGTGCCGTCAGTCGGAGACTTAAAAATTACTTCATCTTCGGTAATTTTTCCCAAGCGCGAATTTTTATGAATCAAGGAAAAAATTTGATACCCACCAGAATCGCTAAGCAATGGGCGAGACCAATTCATAAATTTATGCGCACCACCCGCTTTTTTTATGATTTCCATTCCAGGATTCAAAAACAAATGATAAGTGTTAATGAGAATTGCTTCTAAATCTATTTCTTTTTCCAATATTCCATTGTCAATTGACCGCACGAATCCGCGCGTGGCATCCGGCATAAAAAACGGAGTTTTAATTTCTCTGTTTTTAGTCCGAATTATTCCACATCGACTGTTTGGGTTTTTTAAAATTATTTCAAACATTTTTAGCTTGAAACCACTGAAAAATTAAAATTTTTGAGAAATTTTTGTTTGACCTGCCTCGCCGGTAGGCGGGGAATCCGAATTTCCTCCAAAAATTTCCTTTGGTAGCCGTTGATTGAGGGAAATTTTTGGCAAGGAAATTCAGGGTTCGAGTTTAATTTCGAAAAAATTTTAATTCTTCAGTGACTTTAGTTTATCACTTTATTTTTTCCAATTATCGAACTATCCTCATAAAGATTAGTATCTTTTTCTTTCGCTTCTGCTAAAAGATTTTCTTCAGTAAAAAGATCTTTGGCGGAGAAAACTGTCTTGCCCAACAGTCCGACTTCTCGACCTGCTTGATCCGGCGATGGCTTAATTTTGACTTGAAAAGCTGTTTCTGGCGATGACGACAAAAGTCCGGCACCTGAATTGACATTACCAATAGTCCACACAACCGCATTAGTCCTCTCGTTATATTTCAAATTAGCATCTTGTGGAAAAATATTGCCTGTCATTTGGGAATTGGTCGGTAAGATAGCCGAAACAGTAGCGCCGGAAATATCATTAGAAACATTTAGCACCTTCCAATGGATCGTATAAGTTGTTTCCTCTCCGACTTTTGGCGGAATTGGTCCAGAATTTGGAATTGCTTGATCACTATAATAGCCTTTAACGCTTATTGCCAGTTTTGAATTAACTTTCATATTAATGGCATTACTAGAAATAATTTTATTCATAGAAATCGGCGTTGGCACATCCGGACTGTCAATTTTAGCCACAGTTTTTATCACAAAATTCTTATCTTTTTCTTCGCCCACTGGTAAAATATCTTTGACTCTGATAGAAAAAAATATTTTCCCCATTTGAGAAGCTCCCAAATTTTTCAAACTTCTTATATCCGAAGCTTTCCAAGTTATCGTCTTGCTGTCTATATCAAAACTTCCGCCATCCAGTTTCAAGCTGGAATAATCTAAAACAGGACTGTCTATTTTTTCCGTAACGATCACATCGCGCAAGCCAATATTCCCATTATTTTTATAATTTATTTCAAATCCCAAAGTATCGTCAGCATTAACATTTAAATTCTTTTTTCCATTTACCGCTTGCGCTATTGAAAGAGGCGAAAAAATAATTTTAGTTTCTGCACTTTCAGAATTAAAAACAATCATTTCTCCTTTTTCCCGAGTTCCAATACTCGCTTCCACTTTTTTGATATTTTCTCTTTCCCCTTCCAAATTTCCACTAATGACAATTTTTCCACTTTGACCCAGCTCAAGATTGCCGATATCCCAAGAGTTATTATAACTAGAAGCTTTGGGGCTAGCCGAGGAAAAAGTAAATTGATCCGGATATTTCGCTTCAATCACTAAATTATTGATTATTTCTGCTCCGTCATTTCTATAATTTATTTGATAATCCACCACATCACCATTTGAAGCATTTTGTGGAGCCAATACTTCCAAAGTAATCGGCGCCGATATAACATTCACTCCTATTTGACTATTAGTTTGAAACTGACTAGAATAACCGGAAGGATTGTACGACAAAGATGCGCGCAGATAAATAAGCGCACCTTTCGGACTGTATGCCTTGCCGTTTAGAATAACTTTGCCTTGGCTTTTACCTTTGATTGTTCCTAGATTGAAACTGCCCGAAGTCAAATTTTCTTCTTGGAAACCAGCTTCTTGCGAAGGCTTGAAATTTTCCGGATAAGTTATTTTTAAAGTTGCATTTTTTATACTCAACCGATTGTCGTTTTGATAATTTATTTCATAAGTCAAAAGTTTTCCGCTATTGGCTTGTGATGGTCCGGAAATAGAAATGGTAGCGTTGCCAGCTTGAAACAGCATCTGCCGAATTATCCAATAGGCAAACAAAGAAATGATTATCCCAAGAATAATCAAAAAAGCGATCACGCCCTTTTTGATGGCCTTTTTTTCTTTCTGATCAAAGCCGTTTTTTTTCGCCCACAAATCATCCGCCCCCTTATTCATTTCGCCGGTGTTTTTAGCCACCGTTGGATCATACTGGCTGATTTCATGTTCGGACAAATTTTTCGGCGCTTCTTTTTTATATAAATTTTCCTTAATATCCCGTAAAGACATAGTGTTTGTTTTTAAATTTATACTTTTATAATACTAGATTTTTTGGTTTTTAACAACAAGACCAGTATTTCTCAAAAGTTGAGCTTTTTCAATACTCTTATCTTGATCTCATTTCAACCCACCCTATAAAATAAAGAATTATAAATTGAGATTTTTTCGCGTTAAGAATTTACTCATCAGTTCCTAATGGGAGTTAGTAAATTTAGCGAAAAAATCGAAAATTTATTTCTTTATTTTATTTGGGTGGCCTTTTTCTTTTCTGCCACTTTTCTTTTGGGAAAAGAAAAGTGGCGAAGAGCTACCCCACTATCCATCTCACCGCTTCTTGGGCGATAATTTTGAGATTATGGATATTTTTATTTTCTGATTTTATCTTGCCGATATTTTCTATTTTGTTATCCAAAAAAATTCGGATAAATTTCACCGCTTCGTCTGTTATCCTAATTTTATTTTTTGAGTGCTTAGCGCAAATCGGGCAAAGGATTCCTCCGAATTCTGCGCTAAAATAATTTTCTCCAGAAGTTAATTTCGCCGAACAGACAGCGCATTTTTTCACTTCCTGTTTGTAACCCAAACTTTGCAATAATTTGAAAATAAAGCCCAGTGTCGGAATATCAAATTTCAAATTATCTTTTAGCTCTATCTTTTCCCCGCCGGCTTGTTTTTCCATTGCTAAAAGATAATCCAAAAGAAGTTGAAATATTTTTTCATCTTTTTCTTCTTGGGTCACCAAGCGAGAAAAAATCTTGAAAGCACTAAAAACTTTTTCCAGCGCTTCAACATTTTCCTTAATCGCCAAAAAATTTTCCACCGCAATCGCACCCGTAACATTGCCCCGCCCTTTGCCTTTGGCCAAAAAAATTTCGCAGTAAGTGATCGGCTCCAAATTGCCCGCCAATTTCGCATTGGGTTTTTTGACTCCAATCGCCCGCGCCAAAATCCGCCCCGCTTCCTGAGTATAAATCACATACACCCGATCAGTTTCCCCCGTGTCGATTTTATTCAAAACAATCGCATTATATTTATATTCCATAAAAATTATTTTTCTACTTTTTTAACTTTACCCCCAAACCAATTCGTCAAATTCTGGCATATGCAATATTTTGACGAATCTAAATTTTCTTAATTCAACCACTTCTTTCTCCTTACTTCTTTCTTCTTACTTCTATTCTACTATCTTTCCCCCAAAACAAAAAGGCGCCCGTTGCAATGGTTCTGCAACGAAGCGCCTTGTTTTCTATTCCAACGGTGGGAATAAAAATTCCACCGCTTCTTTAAAAAATTTAAATCTCAATGGCTTCATTAAAAAAATGTTGCAACCATTGCTATCGCAAACTGCTTTGTTATCAAGACCTGATACACAAATAGTCTGGATTTTAGGTTTTTTTTCTTTTATTTTTTTTATCAACTTTGCCCCATTCATTTGAGGCATATCGAAATCCGTCACGAGTAAATCCACTCTTGGATTAATGCTTTCGATAACATCCATTACATCTAATGGATTTGAGAATTCAAAAACTTCAAATCCTAACATTTTTAAAAAGGTTATGGTTAATTTCAAATTTGATGGTTCATCATCAACAACGATCGCCTTTTTTTTCATTTTTCCATTCCTTTCTAAGGTTGATTTTTTTGCGACAATTTTACACCCAAAACAGTTGCATTAGGTGCTATTTTTTTTATTTTTAGTAAAAACAAATAACCTTTGCATTTTTTTGCTTCCAGATCAACGACTACAAAATCTGGTGGCGTTTCTGCGTCTCTTGCAAATATTAACCAATCCAAGGCGTACTGGAAAATAAAAAAATAATGCTCCTCATCACCTTTTTGTGGCTTATACTTTTTTTTAACCTCCGCTATATAAGCTGGATTCTTGCAAAGGATCAACACCCTTCGAACTTTTTCCATCTTCTTTTTTCCTTTTTGATAAAAATTAGACAGCTATTATTTCCCCGACTACTATTTTAAATTCTTCCAAAGTAAACGGTTTTTGCAAAAATCTGTCGAAATTTTCCGTTGATTCTTCAGAACCAGAAACGCAAATTGTTTTCATTTGTGGAAAGATGCCCTTAGCTTTCCCAACAAGCTCCCAGCCTTTCAATTTTCGCATATCATATTAGATATTAAAAGGTCAACATTTCTACCTTTAACCCTTTGTTCTTTTATAAAACTCCATCCAACTGTAGGATACGCGAAACTAAAAGTTAGAAACCCCAATTCTTCAG